>NZ_JBQGAA010000013.1:0-132956 GCF_056542585.1 Ruegeria sp. AB9
CGGTCAGCCAATAAAGGTCGCTCATGTCACCGCTCCGTTTTTCAAAACGTGAATCACGTGGCACAACGAAAATCAATGCATCCTGACCCTAAATAATTGATGAAAAAACGTTAATAATGGCGTCGAATTCAGACTTTCCGAAGTCGCAAATCGCATGTTAAGTCGCCCCTGAGACAGGTGTGTCGTTTTCAGCCCTTGGGCCAATTAACTTGGAAAATGTTCACGCTTCGTGCTAGGCGTGGAAAAAAGATCACAAAACCCGAGCAGGCCGAGGCAAAACATGCGAATTCTGGGCATTGATCCAGGGCTTAGGACCCTGGGATGGGGCGTCATCGAATCAAATGGCAGCCGCCTGAGCCATGTGGCCAACGGTTTGTGCAAGTCGGACGGGGATGATCTGGGGGAGCGGCTATTGTCGCTGCACAACCAGATTGTCGAAGTGATCGCGGACCACCAACCGGATCAGGCTGCCATCGAACAGACCTTTGTGAACAAGGATGGCGCCGGTACGCTCAAACTGGGTCAGGCGCGGGGTGTCGCGTTGCTGACACTGGCGCAGGCTGGATTGCCGGTAGGGGAATACGCACCCAACCGCGTCAAGAAAACCGTGGTTGGCGTGGGCCATGCCGAGAAAGAGCAGGTGTTGCACATGGTCAAACTGCAACTGCCGGGCTGTTTGCCCAAAGGGGCCGACGCCGCAGATGCGCTGGCGATTGCGATCTGCCATGCCTATTACGGAAAGACACAACAGGCGCGTGTGAAAGAGGTGCGGGCATGATTGGCAAACTGACTGGACGGCTGGACTACCGCGCGGCGGATCACGTGCTGATCGATGTTCGTGGTGTTGGCTACATCGTCTATTGTTCGGACCGGACCATGGCGGCGTTGCCGGGCGTGGGCGAAGCGGTTTCGATCTATACCGACATGGTCGTGCGCGAGGACCTGATGCAACTTTATGGCTTTCTCTCTTTGGTCGAGAAAGAATGGCATCGTCTTTTGTGCTCGGTTCAGGGTGTCGGTGCGAAGGTATCGCTGGCTATTCTCAGCGCTTTGGGACCGGACGGTGTCAGCCGCTCAATCGCTCTGGGCGATTGGAGTGCGGTCAAAGCTGCAAAAGGCGTGGGGCCGAAAACGGCCCAGCGGATCGTTTTGGACCTCAAGGACAAGGCGCCCGGCGTCATGGCGATGGGCGGCACGGTTACTGATGCGATGGACGGGCCCGAGCTTGAGGTTGTTGAACGGGCCGAACCTGCGCCCGCGCCAAAACGGGCACCTATACAGCCATCGGGTGCCGCCGCTGCGTCCGCCGGAGCTTTGTCGGCGCTGGCCAATCTTGGATATGGGCCATCTGACGCGGCAGCAGCTGTTGCCGAGGCCGCTGCCAATCAGCCCGAAGCCGGTGAGACTGATTTGATCCGTGCGGCGCTCAGACTGCTGGCTCCGAAAGGCTAAGTGAATGGTAGACGCTGATCCCACCGTGCGCCCGGACCCACTGCCCGAGGACAACGACCGCGCTCTGCGCCCGCAGGGGCTGGACGAGTTCATCGGTCAGGCCGAGGCGCGTGCCAATCTGCGCATCTTTATCCAATCCGCCCGCCAGCGGGGCGAGGCGATGGATCACACTTTGTTCCACGGACCTCCGGGTTTGGGAAAAACGACCCTCGCACAGATCATGGCACGAGAGCTTGGGGTGAATTTCCGCATGACCTCGGGGCCGGTGCTGGCCAAGGCGGGTGATTTGGCGGCGATCCTGACCAATCTGGAAGCGCGCGATGTGCTGTTCATCGATGAGATCCACAGACTGAACCCTGCGGTGGAGGAGGTGCTCTACCCCGCGATGGAGGATTTCGAGCTGGATCTGGTGATCGGTGAAGGCCCCGCGGCCCGCACCGTTCGGATCGAGTTGCAGCCCTTTACGCTCGTGGGGGCGACCACGCGTATGGGTCTGCTGACAACGCCCTTACGAGACCGGTTTGGTATTCCGACACGGCTTCAGTTCTATACAATCGACGAGTTGCACGAGATCGTCACCCGCAACGCGCGGAAGCTGGGCGCGCCTGCGGATGATGACGGAGCACGCGAGATTGCGCGCCGGTCTCGCGGAACACCGCGTATCGCCGGGCGTTTGCTGCGCCGGGTGGTGGATTTCGCCATTGTCGAAGGGGATGGGCGGATTACACGCGAGTTGGCCGACGGTGCCTTGACGCGTTTGGGCGTCGACAATCTTGGGCTGGATGGCGCGGACCGGCGCTATCTGAAACTGATCGCCGAAAACTACGCGGGTGGGCCGGTTGGGATAGAGACGTTGTCGGCTGCTCTGTCAGAAAGCCGCGACTCTTTGGAAGAAGTTATTGAACCCTATCTGCTGCAACAGGGCCTGATCCAGAGAACCCCCCGTGGGCGGATGCTGGCGCAAAAGGCTTGGACGCATCTGGGTCTCGCCGCACCCAAGCGGCAGAGCGATCTGTTTGGTTGAAGCCTTTGCCCGTAGATTTTATGCCTACGGCAAGAGTGTTTTCCAAAAGATGAAGGGCTGGCCGTGACACCGGAAGAGATTGAGGCGCTGTTTACGCGCGAAGGCGGTGAGTTTCTGTTCGCCCGCTGGGGGCGGCCTATCGTGCCTATTGTGTTTGGCGTTGAAGATGAGACGCTGACCACCGTGAAGGGCGCATTCGAGGCGGTTGTAACTTTGGCAGGTCACAAGATGGCTGAGACCGACCCTGAACTTGGCGCCAACTGCATGGTCTTCTTCTTCCGGGACTGGCAGGAATTGCTTGAGGTGCCTGACCTGGATCGTCTGATCCCCGATCTTGAACCGTTGGTCGCACGATTGGTTGAAGCCGATGCAAATCAATACCGCGTTTTCCGGTTCGAAGAAGATGGCTCAATCCGCGCGGCTTTTGTGTTCCTGCGCATGGACAAGGAATTGTCCAGGGTTCCAGCGGAAACGCTTGCCCTGAGCCAGGTGGTTCAGACTGTCCTGCTGTGGTCCGAAACAGCGTTTCGGACGCGATCTCCGCTGGCTGTGGCGGGTGAGGCCACAATCTTACGTCCCGACATTGCCGCTCTGATCCGGGCTGCCTATGATCCGGTTTTGCCGGCGGCAGCGCAGGATGCGTCTCATGCTCTCAGGTTGTTTGCCCGGTTGGAGCTACCTCAATGAAACACACGTACCCGGTTCGCGTATATTATGAAGACACCGACATGGGCGGTGTTGTCTATCACGCGAACTACCTGCGGTACATTGAGCGTGCCCGTTCGGATTGGGTGCGCAATCTGGGTAACGATCAGAACGCAATGCGGGAAGAAGGCATAGTGTGGGTCGTGCGTCGGCTTGAAGCTGATTACCTTTCGCCCGCCAAGTTCGATGATGAGTTGATCGTCGAGACCGAAGTCACAGAAATCTCGGGCGTGCGGCTGACCATGGCGCAGCTGGTCCGGCGCGGAGAGATAGAGATTTTTCGCGCTTCGGTCACCGCTGTGTGCATCAACAAGGACGGAAAGCCGATCCGCCTCCCGGCAGAGATTCGCGCATTGATGTAACAATTTGGGGGCCAGGGGTGGTTCTGTTGGCATTTCAGGCCCAACTGCGTTAGCGTTTGGCAAAACAAGGCCGAATGAAGGCCGTCAGGCAAAACAAAGAGCAGGTTCATGGAAGCTGAAACGCTGGCGCTGGCGCAGGAGATCGATTTCTCCATGTGGGGGCTGTATGCCCGCGCGACTTTTGTCGTCAAATTGGTGATGTTGATGCTGATCGGCGCATCCATCTGGTCCTGGGGGATCATCATTCAAAAGCTGATCAATTACCGCGCGGCTCGTCGTGAGGCACAGGTTTTCGACGAAAGTTTTTGGTCCGGCAACCCATTGGATGAGTTGTTCGAGCAGACCGGTGCCCAACCGGATGGCAGTTCGGAAAAGATTTTTGCCGCGGGCATGATCGAGTGGCGGAGGTCGCACCGAAATGATGGTGGATTGATCGCCGGAGCGACCGCGCGGATAGACCGTTCGATGGATGTGGCCATCGCCAAAGAGGCCGAAACGTTGCAGAAAGGCCTGCCCATTCTGGCAACGGTTGGCTCAACCGCTCCGTTTATCGGTCTGTTTGGTACCGTCTGGGGTATCATGAATGCCTTTATCGAGATTGCCGAACAACAGAACACCAACTTGGCTGTTGTCGCACCCGGCATTGCGGAGGCGCTATTGGCCACGGGGCTGGGCCTTCTGGCTGCGATTCCGGCTGTGATTTTCTACAACAAGCTCAGCGCGGATAGTGACCGCATCGTTGGCGGGTACGAAGCCTTCGCCGACGAATTCGCCACCATCCTGTCGCGCCAGTTGGACAGCTGACAATGGGCGCGGCGGTTCAGCAATCTTCGGGTGGAAACGGGCGCAGGCGCGGACGGCGTCGTGGTCGCGCACAGCCCATGGCCGAGATCAACGTGACACCCTTTGTGGACGTCATGCTGGTGTTGCTGATCATCTTCATGGTGGCCGCGCCGTTGTTGACTGTCGGCGTTCCGGTCGACTTACCCAAGACCGCGGCCAGTGCGTTACCGGGTGATAACGAAGAACCGTTGACTGTGACCCTGACCGCAGAAGGCCGGGTGCAAATCCAGACGACTGATGTGCTGCGCGAAGAGTTGATTGGAAAGCTGCGGGCGATTGCCGCAGAGCGGAGCAGTGACCGGGTTTTCCTGAGAGCTGATGGCGCGATCCCCTACGCGCAGGTGATGCAGGTCATGGGCGCGCTGAACGCGGGCGGGTTTTCCAACGTTGGCCTTGTGACCGATACGGGCGGGCCGACGCTGGATGAAGGTGGAGAGTGAGGTCGCACGGTGGATACCGGCACCAAGATTTCGGCGATTGCGCATGTCAGCCTGATCGGAGTGGCGCTGTTGGGCGGCACCTTCCGGTCCGAGCCGCTGCCGATGGCCGTACAGGATGTGTCTGTGGTCACCGCTGAACAATTCGCGGCCATGACGGCCCAGCGGGATGCGCCTGAAATCCCCGAAGTGCCGACGGCATTGCAACAACCGCCCGAGCCGGAGGCTGAGACCAAGCCACCCGAACCCGTGGTCGAGGAGCAGCCGCGCCCGGAACCTGTCGCACCGGCTGAACCGGAACCCGAGCCTGCGCCGGTTATTGTTGAAGCCCCCCCAGAACCTGAGGTGCCGGACGAACCGCCGACATTGACCGAGCCAGAGGTCGATACCGTAGCGCAACCCGTGCCGCCAGGTCCTGAGGCACAGCCACGCCCGTCGGATCGTGTCGCGCCCGAGGCCATAGCGCCGCCTCCGCCCGAGGCAGAACCCGATGATTTCGAAACCCCGCCGGTGTCCCTGGATGAGGGCGCAGAAGTTCAGCAGGAACAGCAGGACCAGACTGCACCAGAAGAGGCGGCGCCTGAGATTGTAACCGAGGCGGAAGAAACCAACGAGATATCTCCCTTGACCTCACCTCGCCCACGCGTGCGCCCAAACCGGCCAAGTCCCCCGCCTGAACCTGAGGTTGCTGAAGCGCCCGAGGAGCCTCCGGAATCTGAGGCACTAGCAGATGAATCTGCGATCAACGACGCTCTGGCCGAAGCCTTGGGGGGCGGGTCCGAGCCTTCCGGCCCACCGCTGACCAGCGGTGAAAAGGACGCCATGCGACTAGCCGTCTCCAGGTGCTGGAACGTGGGGTCTTTGTCCACTGATGCGCTCAACACTGTGGTTGTTGTTGCGTTCTCGCTGAACCGCGATGGTACGGTCGTAGGAGGCAGCATTCGGATGCTGGACAGTTCCGGCGGATCTTCTGGCGCTGCCAATCAGGCCTATCAGGCCGCCCGGCGCGCGATTTTGCGCTGCGGGGCCAAAGGATATGACTTGCCTGCTGACAAATACGCTCAGTGGCAGGATGTTGAGATTACATTCAATCCCGAGAGGATGCGGATCAAATGATGAAACTTCTGACCAGCCTCTTTGTCGGCCTGACGCTGTTGTCTGCGCCGGTTCATGCACAAAGCGGACCTCTGCGTCTGGAACTGGACGAGGGCATTATCGAACCGTTGCCCTTTGCGGTGCCGAATTTTGTGCCCGATGGCCCCTCGGCCGCGCAGTATGCACAGGACATCTCTCGTGTGGTGGCAGCTGATCTGACGGGAACCGGGTTGTTTCGCGAAATCTCTTCGGATGCGTTTATCAGCCGGGTCAGCAGTTTTGAAGCACCGGTTCAGTTTGCCGACTGGAAGGCGATTAACGCAGATGCGCTGATCACCGGTGCCGTCAATGTCTCGGGCAAAAACCTCACGGTGCGGTTCCGCGTCTGGGATGTATTCTCGGGTCAGGAACTGGGCAACGGCCTTCAGCTTGCAGGGACCACCGAAGGATGGCGGCGCATGGCGCATAAGGTGGCCGATCAGGTCTATAGCCGGATCACAGGCGAGGGCGGGTATTTCGACAGCCGCGTGGCCTTCGTGTCTGAGAGTGGACCGAAGAACCAGCGGCTGAAGCGTCTGGCAATCATGGATTATGACGGCGCGAATGTGCAGTACATGACCGACAGCTCCGCAATTGTTCTGGCACCGCGCTTTTCACCCACAGGTGACCGGCTGCTTTACACCAGCTACGAAAGCGGCAGCCCGCGCATTTACGTGCTGGATGTTGGCCGCGTCAAACGGCAGGAACTGAAAACGCAGGACGGGACCATGAGCTTCTCGCCCCGCTTCTCGCCGGATGGCCGTTCGATTGTGTATTCTTTGATTCAGGGCGGTAATACGGACCTGTGGAAAATGGATCTGGCCTCGGGGAAAAGCACACGTCTGACCAACACGCCAGCGATTGAGACCGCGCCAAGCTATTCGCCCGATGGCAGCCGGATTGTGTTTGAAAGCGACCGGTCGGGTACCCCGCAACTTTACGTGATGCCCGCAAATGGTGGCGAAGCAACGCGGATCAGCTTTGGCGCAGGCCGTTATGGCACTCCGGTCTGGTCGCCGCGAGGGGATCTGATAGCCTTTACCAAGCAAAATCAGGGTCGGTTCCATATTGGCGTGATGCGCACCGATGGGTCCGAGGAGCGTTTGCTGACGGCCTCGTTCCTGGATGAAGGCCCCACATGGTCGCCCAATGGCCGGGTCATCATGTTCACCCGTGAAACACAGGGTGCCAGTGGTCGGGCCTCTCTGTATTCGGTGGATATTTCAGGCCGCAACCTGCGTCCGGTGCGCACTCCGGATGGCGGTAGTGACCCGTCCTGGGGACCCTTGCAGAATTGATCGCAGCAAAGTTCACAACGAATCGTCCCTGTGATAGACAGGCGGCAATAATCAAAACACGAGGCACTTGAAATGAACGTATTGAGCAAAGTCCTGGCGCTGGGCGCGCTGAGTGTGATCGCCGCCTGTACAAACAATGACCCCTCTGCCTTGGGAGGCGGTGCTGGCGGCACCGGTGCAATTGTACCGGGCTCGCCGAGCGATCCGCGGTCGCCCGCGTATTTCCAGCAGACTGTAGGTGATCGTGTTCTGTTCGCCGTCGATCAGTCGACCCTGACACCACAGGCGCAGACCGTTCTGCAAGGTCAGGCGGAATGGCTGCTGGCCAACCCGGATTTTGTTGCGAACATAGAAGGTCATGCGGATGAGCAGGGCACACGAGAATATAACCTCGCGCTGGGTGCACGCCGGGCGAACGCGGCCCGTGAGTATCTGATCTCGCGCGGCGTTGCGGGTAATCGCCTGAATACAGTCAGCTTCGGCAAGGAACGCCCGATCGAGATTTGCAGCACCGAGGAATGCTATTCCAAGAACCGCCGCGCAGTGACAGTGCTGACCGGGTCAACTCTGGGGTAAGAAAATGCGTATTGCAGGATGGGTATTGGCGGCCGCCGTGGCGACGGCTGGTGTTGCAAAGGCACAGGATCAGCGAACCTTGGCGGATATCCGGCAGGAGCTGACGGTGCTTCATGTAGAGATTCAGCGTCTGAAGCGCGAATTTTCCACCACAGGGTCGCCAGCGCCGAACCTGTCCGGCAGTTCGGTTCTTGAGCGCGTTGACGCTATTGAAGCGGAATTGCAGCGCCTGACCCGTCAGACGGAACAGTTGAACCAGCGGGTGCAGAATATCGTCACCGACGGTACCAACCGTATCGGTGATCTGGAATTCCGGCTGGTCGAACTCGAAGGCGGAGATTTATCGACGCTGGGTGAGACCTCGACGCTGGGTGGCGAAACGGTGACAACGGAAACGGCCCCGGTGAACGCAGTGACGCCTCCCGCATCGGATGGGGGCGAATTGGCCGTGGGCGAGCGCGCCGATTTCGACGCAGCATCGCAAGCTTTGTTGGACGGAGATTTCCAAACCGCGGCAGACATGTTTGCGCAGTTCGAAATATCCTATCCCGGCAGCCCCCTTGCACCCGAAGCGCACTTGAAACGTGGTCACGCTCTTGAGGGCATCGGTGACACCCGAGAAGCCGCACGGGCTTTCCTGGCAAGTTTTACCGGCGACTCTGAGGGCGCATTTGCCCCCGAGGCCCTGTATGAATTGGGCGCGGCGCTGGGGCGTTTGGGGCAGACCGATCAGGCTTGCATTACGCTCAATGAAGTTGGCGTCCGCTTTCCATCTGCACCCGCGTTTGCAAATGCTACGCAAGAGATGTCTGCGCTGGGGTGTTCTTGAGTCACCACTCAGAAAAACTACTAGCGGAACTTCGTACCCGGTTGCCCGAAAACCTGCCGCGCAAATTGGGTGTTGCTGTTTCTGGGGGCGGAGATTCTGTCGCCCTGATGCATCTTTTGCATGAGATCGCGCAAACCGAAACGATCACTCTTTTTGTAGTCACCGTTGATCATGGCCTACGACCAGAATCCGCGGGAGAAGCCGAGGCCGTATCCCGTCAAGCCGCAGCGCTGGGGCTGTCACACCAGACATTGTGTTGGAAGGGTTGGGACGGCGAAGGCAATTTGCAAGATCAGGCGCGTCAGGCACGTTATAGATTACTCACCGACTGGGCGCGGGATCGAGGAATTGACGCCATTGCCTTGGGTCATACAGCGGATGATCAGGCGGAAACTCTCCTAATGCGGCTGGGTCGGGCGTCAGGCGTTACAGGCCTGTCCGGCATGTCGGCACGTCGGCAACGTGACGGGCTGACATTGTTGCGGCCAATGTTGGGGATCACCCGAAAGGACCTGCGTGCCTATCTGACTGGTATTGGCGTATCATGGGCTGAAGACTCGTCGAATCAGGACACACGTTTCGACCGTATCAAGGCGAGAGAGGCCCTGTGTGGCCTCCAGCCGTTGGGAATTGACGCGCTTTCATTGTCTCGAGTGGCCGACAATCTGGCGCAGGCACATGCTGCCTTGGGTGTGTTTGCGCAGGATTCTGCACAGAATGTAGCGCAAGTTGAGCAAGGTGATGTGAAGGTGGACAGGGCCGGTTTCACCGCGTTGCCCAAAGAAATCCGACGCCGCGTGCTGGTTGGAAGCCTCGCCTGGATCGCGGGGCCGGGCTACCCGCCACGACAGTCCACGGTCGAGCAGGCGATGGATGCTTTGATACAGGGGCGACCCGGATCGGCCGGTGGTTGTCTGTTGATCCCTGAGGGCAAGAGTGTTTGGATTTGCAGGGAATTTAAGGCCGTGGAGGCTCAGATTACTGCACCCAAGGAAGTTTGGGATGGAAAATGGCGTTTGACCGGACCCGAAATTTCAGGTGCTGAAATCCGTGCTTTGGGCGATGATGGATTGCGACAGGTGCCTGAATGGCGCGCAACGTGCCGTCCCAGACTTGCTTTGAGCGCGACGCCTGCGGTCTGGAAGGGAGAAACGGTGCTGGCTGCTCCGCTGGCGGGGTTTGCGAATGGATGGCACGCCGACACGTCACCAGAATGGCCCGAGTTCTACGCATCTTTTTTATCGCATTGAACATACCACAAACCTCTCTATTTTAAGAGGTAACTTGGCAGCTCCTCACCTGCCGGAACTTTTGGGAGAATTTCCTTGGGCAACGCTCGCAATATCGCGTTTTGGGTCGTTCTGTTCCTGCTCATCCTTGCACTGTTCAATCTGTTCAGTGGACCGGGCGGAACGCTTCAGAGCAACGAAAGAACTTACTCCGACTTTGTCAGTGCCGCGCAAAGCGGTGAAGTCAAGAATGTGACACTGGATGGCGAACAGATCCGCTATACCACTCAAAGCGGCTCAAGCTATGTCACGATCAAACCCGGCGATGCCGAGGTGACGAAACTCCTGATCGAAGAAAACATTCCCGTGCAGGCGGTCAAGCAACAGCAGTCAGGCTTCCAGTCGTTCCTGATCACTTTGCTGCCGTTCCTGCTGCTGATCGGTGTCTGGGTCTATTTCATGAACCGGATGCAGGGTGGCGGCAAAGGCGGCGCGATGGGATTTGGCAAGTCCAAGGCCAAGATGCTGACCGAAAAGCATGGTCGCGTGACGTTCGATGACGTCGCAGGCATCGATGAGGCCAAAGAAGAATTGGAAGAGATCGTCGAGTTCCTGCGCAACCCACAAAAGTTCAGCCGCCTTGGTGGCAAGATCCCAAAGGGTGCGCTGCTGGTTGGCCCTCCGGGTACCGGTAAGACATTGCTGGCCCGCGCCATCGCGGGTGAAGCGGGCGTACCGTTCTTCACCATTTCGGGTTCCGACTTCGTCGAGATGTTTGTCGGTGTCGGTGCATCTCGTGTCCGCGACATGTTCGAGCAGGCCAAGAAGAATGCGCCCTGTATCGTATTTATCGACGAGATTGACGCCGTTGGTCGCCATCGTGGCGCAGGCTATGGCGGTGGTAACGATGAACGCGAACAGACCCTCAACCAGCTTCTGGTCGAGATGGACGGGTTCGAGGCCAACGAAGGTGTGATCATTCTGGCGGCCACCAACCGTAAGGATGTTCTGGACCCCGCTCTGCTGCGTCCGGGCCGGTTTGACCGCAACGTGACCGTTGGCAATCCCGACATCAAAGGCCGTGAGAAGATTCTGGGCGTTCATGCGCGCAAGACGCCTCTGGGCCCCGATGTCGATCTGCGCATCATCGCACGCGGTACGCCGGGTTTCTCGGGTGCTGATCTTGCCAACCTCGTGAACGAGGCCGCGCTGATGGCCGCGCGGGTGGGTCGTCGCTTTGTCACCATGGAAGACTTTGAGAACGCCAAGGACAAGGTGATGATGGGGGCCGAGCGCCGCTCGATGGTGCTGACACAGGACCAGAAGGAAAAGACTGCCTATCACGAGGCCGGTCACGCCGTGGTCGGTCTGACCCTGCCGCTATGCGATCCGGTCTACAAGGCGACGATCATTCCGCGCGGTGGTGCGCTGGGTATGGTTGTGTCTCTGCCTGAGATGGATCGCCTGAACTATCACCGCGATGAGTGTGAGCAAAAGCTGGCCATGACAATGGCAGGTAAAGCCGCCGAGGTGATCAAATACGGTGAAGATCACGTCTCGAACGGCCCGGCCGGAGACATCATGCAGGCCAGCCAGTTGGCGCGCGCCATGGTGATGCGCTGGGGTATGTCTGACAAGGTCGGAAATATCGACTATGCCGAGGCGCATGAGGGATACCAAGGCAATACAGCTGGCTTCTCGGTGTCTGCCCATACCAAAGAACTGATTGAGGAAGAGGTAAAGCGCCTGATCCAGCAAGGATATGAACGGGCGCACCAAATTCTGACCGATCAGACTGAAGAGTGGGAGCGTCTGGCGCAGGGCCTGCTGGAGTATGAAACCCTGACGGGCGATGAGATCAAACGCGTCATGAACGGTGATTCACCCAGCGAAGGCGATGACGAAGGCGACAAGCCGGATGAGGGCAGCGCGCCCAGTGTCACGGCTATTCCCAAGACAAAGGCGAAGAAGTCTCCGCCGGACGGTGGGATGGAGCCTGAACCTACCGCATAATCAAAAAGAGACCCGGAGCCAGCTTCGGGTCTTTTCTCTTTTCTTCAGGGTTTTGCTGGGCATTATGCCCGCAAGAAAATGGACGAAAAGGGAAGGCTATGCCGTTTTTACGCGATACCCAATTTTCCGCCGAAGTGGTTTGGCTTGGCCATGTCCCTGCGGGACAATCCTTGCGTGCCGAGGCTGTTGATACGCTTGATCTGGGCTTCGACGGCGTAAAGGGCGAGCGGCACGAGGGGCTCAATCGCGCGTCTTGTGTCAGGGTCTCCAACCTCTATTCAAAAGGCACCGAAATCCGAAATGTGCGTCAACTGTCAGTTCTGTCCGAAGAAGAACTTCAGCAAATCGCGCAAGACATTGGGCTGGACCGGCTTGATCCGTCTTATCTTGGCGCGTCCATAGTGCTGCGTGGGATTCCGGATTTCTCGCATATCCCTCCATCTTCACGCCTACAGGCAACAAGTGGGATGACGATAACCGTAGACATGGAAAACGCCCCTTGTGTTTTGCCAGGGCGCGAGATTGAGGCGGATCAACCTGGGCATGGTGCAGCGTTCAAACCTGCGGCGGTTGGGCGCCGGGGCATTACTGGATGGGTTGAACGCCCAGGGCGCGTTCAACTGGGGGACCGGCTGAAGTTATTTGTTCCGGATCAGCCAGCCTGGGGTCACGAAAACATACAGGTTTCCGATTAGAAACCGCTGAAACGAACTTACGACGCTTCGCGACGCCAGAATGTCGGAATCCATGGCTATTGAGATTGTACACAAGGGTATGGAATGCATAGCGCCGACGAATTGCGTCGGTATTGCACGATATTCAATCAAGGACCCCGGCCAATGAGCTACAAATCCGATATCGAAATCGCCCGCGAAGCGAACAAAAAGCCGATTCAGGAAATCGGTGCCAAGATCGGCATCGACTCTGCGGATCTGCTGCCTTACGGCCATGATAAGGCCAAAGTCAGCCAGGACTTCATCAACTCGGTGCAGGACCGTGAAGACGGCAAGCTGATCCTGGTTACCGCGATCAACCCGACCCCGGCAGGTGAAGGCAAAACCACTACCACTGTCGGTCTGGGCGACGGCCTGAACCGCATTGGCAAGAACGCGATGATCTGTATCCGCGAAGCCTCGCTTGGCCCGAACTTCGGTATGAAGGGCGGTGCTGCGGGTGGCGGTTATGCGCAAGTTGTTCCGATGGAAGAGATGAACCTGCACTTTACAGGCGACTTCCACGCGATCACCTCAGCCCACTCGCTGCTGTCGGCAATGATCGACAACCACATCTACTGGGGCAACGAGCAGGAAATCGACACCCGCCGTGTTGCATGGCGTCGTGTGGTCGACATGAACGACCGCGCGCTGCGCCAGATCACGGCGTCCTTGGGTGGCGTATCGAACGGCTTCCCGCGCGAAGCAGGTTTTGACATCACCGTGGCGTCCGAAGTTATGGCGATCCTCTGCCTGGCCAACGACCTGAAAGACCTTGAAAAGCGTCTGGGCGACATCATTGTGGCTTATCGCCGCGACAAGACTCCGGTTTACTGCCGCGACATCAAGGCCGAAGGCGCGATGACCGTTCTGCTGAAAGACGCGATGCAACCAAACCTGGTGCAAACGCTGGAAAACAACCCGGCCTTCGTCCACGGTGGCCCGTTTGCGAACATCGCACATGGCTGTAACTCGGTTATTGCCACCAAGACCGCTCTGAAAGTGGCTGACTATGTCGTCACCGAAGCGGGCTTTGGCGCTGATTTGGGTGCCGAGAAGTTCATGAACATCAAATGCCGCAAGGCGGGTATCGCACCGTCGGCCGTGGTGCTGGTTGCCACCGTGCGCGCGATGAAGATGAATGGCGGCGTGGCCAAAGCCGATCTGGGTGCCGAAAACGTCGAGGCGGTGCAGTCGGGCTGCGCCAACCTGGGCCGTCACATCGAAAACGTGAAATCGTTCGGTGTGCCGGTTGTCGTCGCCATCAACCACTTCGTCACCGACACAGATGCCGAAGTGCAGGCGGTCAGCGACTATTGCGGTGAGCATGGCGTCGAGGCGGTTCTTTCGCGTCACTGGGAGCTGGGTTCGGAAGGTTCCGCTCCTCTGGCTGAAAAAGTTGTGGAAATCGTCGAAGGTGGCAGCGCCAACTTCTCGCCGATCTACCCCGATGACATGCCGCTGTTCGAGAAGATCGAAACCATTGCCAAGCGCATCTATCGTGCCGACGAAGTTCTGGCCGATAACAAGATCCGCAACCAACTGCGTGAGTGGGAAGAAGCGGGCTATGGCAACTTGCCGGTCTGCATGGCGAAAACCCAGTACTCGTTCTCGACCGACCCGACCCTGCGCGGCGCACCTACCGGACACTCGGTTCCGGTACGTGAAGTTCGCCTGTCCGCAGGTGCCGGTTTCATCGTGGTTGTCTGTGGTGAGATCATGACCATGCCCGGTCTGCCCCGCAAACCGGCCGCTGAAACCATCTGCCTTAACGACGCAGGTGAGATCGAGGGCTTGTTCTAAGCCGCTTTTTCAACCATCTCGTGGTCCGGGGATTCATTCCCGGGCCATGAGGAGATGACGATGCCCACTCTGACACCGCCCCAGCACTGTTACACGATGCAGGACCTGCGGGTTGAGATCGATAAGCTGGATCGCCAACTGATCGAGATGCTGGTGACACGCGCCAGCTATATCGACCGCGCGTCTCAGCTTAAGCCGGGTGAGGGCCTTCCGGCCCGAATTCCGGCCCGCGTCGAAGAGGTGGTGCAACGCGTGCGCGCAAGCTCGGACGCGCTGGGGATGGACCCGGATTTGGCTGAAAAGCTGTGGCGCATCTTGATTGACTGGTCGATTGCACGTGAAGAGCGCGTAATTGGCATCGACTGACCGACCGGGCGCTTTTTGCGCCCGATCTGTTTTTTGAAAGAAGGAATCGAAGAATGGTAGCTCAGGTTATCGACGGTAAGGCATTTGCTGCAAAAGTGCGTGGGCAAGTAGCTGATCAGGTCGCAAAGCTGAAAGAAGAAAACGGTATCACCCCCGGCCTGGCCGTGGTTCTGGTGGGCGAAGACCCCGCAAGCCAGGTCTATGTCCGCTCGAAGGGCAAGATGACCGTCGAAGTCGGCATGAACTCGTACGAGCACAAGCTTGACGTCGACACCTCAGAAGAGGATCTGCTGGCGCTGATCGACAAGCTGAACAATGATCCAGCTGTTCACGGCATTCTGGTTCAGCTGCCGCTGCCCAAGCACCTGAACGAAGATCTGGTGATTAATTCAATTGATCCCGCCAAGGACGTTGACGGTTTCCACATCTCGAACGTGGGCCTGCTGGGTACCGGTCAGAAGTCGATGGTTCCCTGCACTCCGCTGGGCTGCCTGATGATGTTGCGCGACTATCACGGCTCGCTGTCCGGTATGGACGCGGTTGTGATCGGCCGTTCAAACATTGTGGGCAAGCCGATGGCGCAACTGTTGCTGGGCGATAGCTGCACCGTGACCATCGCGCATTCGCGCACCAAGGACCTGCCGGATGTTGTGCGTCGCGCTGACATCGTCGTGGCTGCCGTGGGTCGGCCCGAGATGGTGCCGGGCGACTGGATCAAAGAAGGCGCGACCGTGATCGACGTGGGTATCAACCGCATTGAACGCGACGGTAAGAACAAACTGGTCGGGGACGTGGACTATGCCAGCGCTTCCGAGCGTGCAGGTGCGATCACTCCGGTTCCGGGTGGTGTAGGTCCAATGACCATTGCCTGCCTGTTGGCAAACACGTTGACGGCCTGCTGCCGTGCCAACGCTTTGCCCGAACCTGAAGGTTTGACTGCTTAAACCAATCTGGTCGGGCCGACCCATTCGGCCCGACACCCCCCCCTGGTTGAGCAAGGCAGCGCTGGACAATCACCGGACGCCAAAGTCATTTTACTCCAAATGGGTTTGACAGCTTAACAAATCGTGATATCCCTGTATTCCCAGTTGGTTACAGGTAAGGTGCATCGGTGCTAGTCGTGCTCAGATTGAGTTCTGTTAGATCGCGCACAAAAGCGGTATGACGTCTAAGATTAGCACTATTCTGAAAGCATGTACCCCACAGCGAGTGACGGCGGGCCTGGTCTTTCTTCCTTTGCTTGCCTACGCGTTTCCCCCGTTTCTCGTCGCTGATCTGACCTTCGGTTTGCGCCTTCTGTTCTGGACCGGAGTGATGGTCCTTGCCCTTACGGTTACCGGGTTGGCGCGCAAGCTGATGCAGAAAAATCCAGTATTGTTGAATGTTCCTGTCCGTGATCTGGCATTCGCCGCTTTGATTCTCGTCTTGTTCACGCCGCCCCTTTGGTTGTTGGCATGGGTCTTGTTCACCTGCGGCGGTCACATAGTACCGGGGGCCCAGACCGTAGCGGTGTACGGAGTCTTGTTCGCGACGGGTTTGGTTCTTGTGCAGCGAAGTGAACTGAACATTTCGGTGGGTTCTGTGCGTGAGATTGAGAAGCCGCGCCTCATCAAGCGCTTGCCACCCAATTTCGACGGTCAAATCCATCGTTTGACGGTTAGGGATCACAATGTGGACGTTGTCACATCGGTAGGCACGTTCACAGTCCGCTCACGCTTTACGGATGCAATTGCCGAGATGGAACCGGTTCCCGGACACTGTTCACACCGTTCACATTGGGTGGTGGACGCTTCTGTCGTTGGCGTTGAAAAGTCGGGCGGTAAGACCTTTTTGCGCTTGATAAACGGTGATCTGGTTCCGGTCAGCCGCAAATACAAACCTATGTTGGAAGAAGACGGGTTGATCTGAGTTTAGCGTGGCATGGGCATCATGTGCGGTTGTGGGCCGGTCAGAATGGCCTTTGCTTCTGCGCCCATGATATCTGATAGTGCCCGATCCGAACTGCGTAATCCCCCGGTGTAGGTACCGTAGGCAGGCAGAATCAGCCGATTGCTGTCCAGCAAAAAGGCGGGCCGTGAGATATTCCTCCCTTTCATCCGAATTCGTGCTTTCGGATGATAATGGCCCGAAACTTCGCCCCGCGGCTGATCCTGAGCGATATGCCGAAAGACGAGCGGGTCGCACCGCCATTCGAACAGATGAGAGCCGCCCATCTCGATCGGGCCGGGATCGTGGTTCCCTTCGATCCAGATCCATTGACGCCCTGCCTGCAAGGTTGAAATTCTGAGCGCTTCTGCATCGGGCAATGCCCGAACAGCTTCAAGATCGTCGAAACTGTCGCCCAGACAGACGACGGTTTCAGCCTTGGTGTGCTCCAGATCGCCCGCCAGTCGGTCCAGCGTTTCGCGATTGTCATATGGAGGCAGCGTAGCCCCGCCGCGCCGGGCATTACGTTCGGATTTTCCCAGATGCAGATCCGAGACGCAGAGCAGTCGCTGCTCTGGCCACCACAGTGCGCCAGACGGCAAAGCACCGAGCCGCTGGCCAAAAAAAGAAAACTCGCACACGTTCATGATACGTTCTTGACGTTTTTCTGTGCCTTGTTCAAGAGGATCAAAGCTGGTCCAGCCCTGCGGCCTGCAGCAGACGCGCGCTTTCTTCTGCCAACAGCCTTTCTTCGGCCGCCCCTTTGACGGGCACCTTGCCAACTTCAAGAAACAGCGGCGCGGACAGCGGGGAAACGCGGTCCAGCCGCAACAGATCGATACGGTTGCCGATACGGGCCAGCATCGCCTCGATCCTGCCGAAATCGACCAGTCCGCGCATGGCTTCTTCGCGGGTGATCTGCATCAGAAGGTGATCGGGATCATATTTCAGCAGGGTGTCATACAGGATGTCTGATGAAAACGTGGCCTGCCTTCCACTTTTTCGTTGTCCTCCCATATTGCGTTCAATGAGACCCGCTATGGTGGCCGAAGCGCGAAAGGTGCGTTTCATAACCGCGTTGCCTGCCAGCCAGGTCTCCAACCCGTCGCGCAGTGCATCAGGTTGAAACAAGGGGCGGGGGTCCGTGACCGCATCCAACCCCCAGATCAGCGTGGCGTAGTCCGTGGAGACAAAACCCAGCGGAGCCAACCCGGTTTCTTCCATCCGCTTGGTCAGCAACAGGCCCAGTGTTTGTTGCGCGTTGCGTCCGGCAAAGCCATAGACGCAGAGATGCTCACGCCCATCGCTGGGAAAGCTCTCGATCAGCAACCGATCACGTTGGGGCAGTCGAGACATCCGGCGCTGTAAGGCCAACCAATCAGAAGTATGAGAGGGCAGCTGCGGCCAGTTATCTTGGGTAAACATGCGCAGAATACGGTCACTAAGTTGCGTGGAGGTCGCAAATTTCGTGCCCGAGAATGTCGCAATCTTGGGTTTGCGATCTGCGCGGCGGCTGACCTCGACCACCATTTCACGCAAGCCCTCATAGCGCACGATTTGTCCGCCGATCAGGAATGTATCGCCGGGGGTCAGGGAAGCGGCGAATGCCTCCTCGACTTCTCCCAACGGTTTGCCGCCACGGCTGCGCTTCAGACGCACCATCAGGGTGTCGGTATCCTGAATCGTGCCCAGGTTCATGCGAATGCGTGAAGTTGCGCGCGGATCGCGCAACTGCCATTGCCCGTCGGCACGCTGCTGCAGCCTTTGCCAGCGATCATAGGAGCGCAAGGCGTAGCCGCCGGTGGCACAGAAATCCAGGCAGGCGTCAAACTCGGGCCGGGTCAATTGCGCAAAAGGCCCGACGGATGTCATCTCGGTATACAGGTCGTCGGCACCGAACGGTCCGGCGCAGGCGGCAATCAGGATGTGTTGGCACAAGACATCGCGGGGGCCGGCACCGCGGGGCTCTCCGTCCAGATCATGGGCCTTGGCGGCCTCCAGTGCGGCAACGCATTCCACCACCTCAAATCGGTTCGCGGGCACCAGCAGGGCCTTGGAAGGCGCGTTATAGCGGTGATTGGCCCGTCCGATTCTTTGCACCAGCCGTTTGACATTCTTGGGCGCGCCGATCTGAATCACCAGATCTACATCGCCCCAATCAATCCCCAGGTCCAGCGAGCCAGTGCAGACTATGGCGCGCAAATCGCCCCGAACCATGGCTGCCTCGACCCGCTCGCGTTGCTGCCGGTCAAGACTGCCATGATGGATGCCAATGGGCAGGCCGTCGTCATTGGCAAGCCATAGGTTGTGAAAGAAGATCTCGGCCTGAGCGCGCGTGTTGTGGAAAATCAGCGTGGTCTTGTGCTGCCGGATTTGATCAAGCACTGCCGGGATCGAATACGCCGCGCCACCTCCTGACCAGGGCGGCATCTCAGTCGTTTCCAGCATTTGGATGTCCGGGTCCGGGCCGGGATCGGCCTGCACAACCTGGCAGGGGTCTGGGTGACGGGCCAGAAAGCGGGCAATTGCTGCGGGGTCTTCGACCGTGGCCGATAAGCCGACGCGGCGCAGATCGGGGTTGAGACGTTGCAAGCGCGCCACGGCCAGCATCAATTGATCGCCGCGCTTGCTTTCGGCGAGAGCATGGATTTCATCGACAATGATCCGTTGCACTCCATCGAACATCCGCGGCGCGTCCTCGTAAGAGGTCAGCAGGGCAAGGCTCTCGGGTGTGGTTAGCAGGATATGGGGTGGGTCGGCCCTTTGGCGTTTCTTCTGTGTGGCCGAGGTATCACCGGTACGATCTTCGATCCGGATGGGCAGACCGATCTCGTCCACCGGTGTGCGTAGATTGCGTTTGATATCTGCCGCCAGCGCTTTGAGTGGTGAGACATAGATTGTATGCAGCCCTCTATGGTCCCCGTCAGCCAGCTCGTACAGGGAAGGCAGAAACCCGGCCATTGTCTTGCCGCCGCCAGTCGGGGCGATCAGCAAAGTCGACGGATCATTCGCCCGGTCAAACATCTCTTGCTGATGCGGGTGAATGGACCAGCCTTTGGAGGAAAACCACGTACCAATCCGAGCGGGAATCTGCGTCATGGACACAGACTACCCGCCCGGAGGAGGGATTGGCACGGCGTTATTTGACGATTTTCTCGTCTTTTACGAACATGTTGGCCCAGGCTCGGTCGATCAGGTCCGGGCTCATCTGATAGGGAATGCCTTCGAACTCGCAGATCGAGATCATCTGGTCGATCAGGAAGATCGGCTGATAGTTGGCATAGATGTTGTTGATGGTTGGATACTTGACCTTCAGCAGGTGCACCAGCGCCGCCTCGTCCAGCGGCATACCGCGTTTGCGGGCCACCATGGCAAAGATTTTCAGGAAGTTCTCCTGGTTCGGGCCGTCAATCTTGATCTTGAAAAAGATCCGTCGAAGGGCCGCTTGGTCGAAGATTTCGTTCGGGTGGAAGTTGGTCGAGAAGATGACCAGCGTGTCGAAAGGCACTTCGAATTTCTCACCGGATTGCAGCCCGAGAATATCCTTGTTTTCTTCCAACGGAACGATCCAGCGGTTGACCAGTGCCTGCGGCGGTTCGGCCTGACGGCCAAGGTCGTCCACGATGAAAATGCCACCGGTCGACTTCAGCTGTAACGGGGCCTGATAGGTGCGGGCGGTTGGGTTATAGACCAGATCCAACATGCTCAGCGAAAGTTCACCGCCGGTTACAACGGTGGGCCGTTCGCACTGAACATAGCGGGAATCGAACCGTTTGCGACGACGCAGACTGTTGGGATCATCCGGTTCCTGCTCGATCGCCGTGTGAACGATCGGATCATAGACCGTAATCACCTGACCCGCGTATTCGATGGCGTAGGGTACATAGACGTTGTCCCCGAGCGCGTCACGTATGCCGTTCGAGATTGAAGACTTACCGTTGCCCGGAGGGCCATACATCAGGATCGACCGACCGGCGCTGACCGCTGGGCCCAGGTGGTCCAACAGGCTGTCGGGCAGAACCAGATGACCCATAGCGCCAACCAGTTGGTCTCGTGTGACCTGAATGTTGCGGATCGACTGACGCTTGACCTGCTCGCGATAGACATCCAGCGGTACGGGCATTGCACCGAAGTATTCCGACTGGCTCAGCGCATCCAGTGCGCGGGCCTTGCCTGCATCGGTCAGTTGATATCCCATCTCGTTGCCGCTGTTGGCGTTCAGCGTTCCTGTCGCTTCAAGCAATTTCTGATCACGCGCGATATCGACCAGTTCCTGAGTGACTGAACCTGGAAGACAGATGGCTTCGGCCACTTCTGATACAGTACTGGCGTTTTTGCGGAAAATTGTCTTCAGCAGAATATCCCGCATCATCACCAGCGGAAGCTTCATTTCGCCCAGACCCTTGGGGGTGGGGGGAGCCATAACAGAGGAAGTCTGCATATTCATGCGCGGTGCTCGTCCATCAAAATGTCACGCCAGTAACCCAAAAATGGGCGTCTTGAAGAAAATGACGCAGCTTTGTGGCGGGACAAAGGCAGGGACAAGGCGCGCTGATGATAGTTTACGATCCGAGAACAGTGCCCAAAATCAGGTACATGGCCAGCGATCCACCCAGCGCAAACCCCATCGGAAACTGTTTGCCCCGATCCCAGCTTTCCCAATGCGGCGCAATGGTGCGCAGCTTTGTGATTTTTGCCAAACGGTGCGTGACCACGGCGGCCAGAATGCAGGCGGTCAGGATAAGCAGCACAAGCTTGAGATCGCCTAGCCAGACAAACGCGGCTGCTGCTGCCAGAAACTTGGCATCGCCTGCACCCATCGCCCCGGCAGCGTTCAGGATGATGCCGATAATCAAAACCACAGCGACATGCAGCAGTTGCCAGAAATAGATCGGCATCGATACGGTGAATGGCCCCAGGTTGCCGCTGAGACTGCCAGTAGACCAGGGCGGGATAGCGATCAGACCGATTACTAAATAAACCAGTGTCAGCGCCACGACTGCATGGTTCTTGATCCGCATCTCACGCATATCCGTGAATGCCACGTAAAAGCAGATCG
Organism: Ruegeria sp. AB9; assembly: GCF_056542585.1. Lineage (NCBI taxonomy): Bacteria > Pseudomonadati > Pseudomonadota > Alphaproteobacteria > Rhodobacterales > Roseobacteraceae > Ruegeria > Ruegeria sp. AB9. The sequence goes on from NZ_JBQGAA010000013.1 coordinate 21,770, forward strand.
GCAGCACAAACGGCAGAAACCAGGCCGCTGCCACCGCGGGTATTTGCATGGTCAGGCCCCTTCAAGTGCCCGAAGCGAGCGGACGGCCTCGTCGAAATGCTGCGGGTGGGTTGAAATGGCTTCACGGAACAGGTTTTTGGCGGTTGTTACATCGCCTTGTTTGACTGCTGAAATACCCATTGTGTTCAGCAAACGCGCCCGTTCGATCTGAGTCATGGGGACAACCGGCAGGCTATAGTTGCCTTGCGCCGATCGGGCCAAAACCAGATTGTTCTTGGCGGTAAACAGCGAGCTGTCCTGGCGGATCGCGTCTGAGAACAGCCGCTCAGCTTCGGCATACTGGCCGCGGGTCAGTTTGGAATAGCCCCAGTTGTTCATCACACTGCCCGGACGTGTCGTCAGCCCGACAGCAGTTTCATAGAAATGATCTGCCCGCTTCCACTCTTTCCGGGAATCCGCAACCACCGCTTCAAGGCGATAACGTTTGAAGGTTTCAAAGGTCGGAGGAACCGAATCCAGAACCGTTTTTGCCTGCGACCAGTCGCCGTTCCGGACCAGCGCATCCGCGTATTCGACCTTGTCCGCAGCGTTCGTACCGTTCATCGTTGTCACGCGCTTCCACGCGGTCGCTGCCTCGGTGGTGCGTTTGGCACGGCCCAAAGAAATTGCCAGTCCGCGTTGAAGATCAATCCGGTCAGGGTTTTTAAGGGCGGCACCGTGGAAATAGGTCACCGCCTCATTTGGATCAGCGGCACTCAGAAGCACATCGTTCAGGTTGGTTTCGTCAATAACGTTCACTTCCTGAAATGTGCGTTCAACCTTTTCCTCTTCGGTTTCCTTTGCACAAGCCGACAGGACTAGACCACTGATAATGACAGTCGGAATCAAGAATTGTTGGCGCATTTTTTGCGTCCTTTACTGCTCTCGCCTCAATTACTGGATCTTGCGTAGCGTGAATTGCCCGTCGCCAAGCTGCTCCAGCGTATATTCTTGTTGTTCTTGGGGAGTATTATTAACAGGATTTTCCATTTTTGCGAGTGCTAAGCGCAGATTGTCCCGGATTGCGTCACTTTCGCCATTGTCCAGAGCATAGGCCCGCTGAAACACCTGCGCGGCCTCAGGGTATTCCTGTTTCTCCATCAGCAGGACACCGAGATTGTTCCAGGCCACTGGCCAGTCCGGGTCGTCTTCGACTGCACGGCGCAGCAGTTTTTCGGCCTGTCCCAAGCGGCGTAATCCGACATTCGCGGTACCCAGAGAAGTCAGAACCTGTGTCGTCATGCCCTGATCAAGCGCGGCGCGCGAAAAGCTCTCCAGCGCCAACTCATATTCCCCGGCCGCCATCAACCGGTTTCCAACTGTGATGCTGTCTTCTGCCTGAGCTTTTGTATCAATTCCTGGTGCGTCCAGACCGTTGGGCGACTGCCCTTCTGTGCAAGAAGCCACCACGGCAAGAACCATGGTGGCCTGGAAAATTCGGCGAAACCCGGAAGGGAAGCACCTAAATTCAGCTTTCATAGGGTTTTATCCGCCCGCACGCCCGAAACTCGAAATGACATTCGCCGACGGGCCAACCAGAATGATCAGCAGCGGCGGCACTGTCAGCATCATTGTGACAAGAGTCATCTTAGTTGGCAACTTGTTCGCGGCCTCTTCAGCGCGCATCACACGTTTGTCGCGCATCTCACCGGCATAAACCCGCAGCGCCTCGGCAATCGACGTACCGAATGTCGCCGATTGGATCATTACGGTAACAAACGAATTCACGTCCTGCACACCACAACGCACGCCAAAATCGCGCAGGACTGTGTCTTTGTCCTTACCGGCTTTCATTTCATACGCGACAGTTTCGAATTCCTGAGCGATATCCGGATAAGACGCGCTCATTTCGCTGGCCACACGTACAATGGCCTGATCCAGCGATTGACCCGCTTCAACGCAGACCAGCATCAGATCAAGCGTATCAGGAAAGCCGGCAGTAATTGCTTCTTTCCGTTCTTCAACCCGGCGCGTAATCCAATATTTTGGTGCGAAATAACCTATCGCGCCCGGGACAAACACCCGGATCATCATCTGTTGCCCGGTAAACTCCTGGCCGCCGGAAAAAACCGTAACCAAAAGAACACCAACGAAAATGCCAAGGATACCCAGAGAAAACTGCGCGAAATGGAAGAACCGGACCGAATCCTTTGACCGGTAGCCCGCCTGGCGCAGTTTCAGCTCAACGGCTGAGTACTCTTCTTCGTTTTTCGGTTCCAGAAAAGTTGCGAACTTCTCAAGCTGTTCGTTTCGGCTTGTATTTCGAAGCTGCTCTTTCTTTCCCTTTTTTTGCTTTTGAGGGGCCGCATTCGATCTTTGCAGTTTCTTCAGGGGGTCTTCCGGCTGCTTAATCATCAGCGTGACAGCGACCAGAACCATAATCAGGCCAAGTACACCGACGATGATCAGGGGGCCAAACTCGCCCAGGTGCCGGGTCAATAGGTCATTGATACTGGTCAGAAATTCCATGGTACTGCCCTCAGACCTTGATATTGGTGATGATTTTCATGACGATCAGGTTCAGTGTCAGCAGGATAGCAACAACAAAACACGCGGGAATAAACCACGGGTGATCCAGTACCTCATCGTAATAGCCCGGGTCCTTGACCAGAATGAAAATCAGACAAGCAACGGGAAACCCGGACAGGAACTTGCCGGACCATTGTGCCTCGGCGGTGATCGCCTTGACGCGTCGGAACAGGCGAAAACGTGCCCGGATTACCTGTGCCAATCCGGCCAAAATCTCTGCAAGGTTACCGCCGGATTGCTGCTGAATTCCTACGGCCACAGCCAGAAAGCGCAGATCCTGCATATCCAGACGTTCAGCCATGTCCTTCAGCGCCTCGCCCACATCGCGACCATAGGCGCATTCATCAGCGATGACGCCAAATTCGGTTCCCAACGGGTCCTGAACTTCGTTTGAAACCACCTGAATTGTCGAGACAAACGGATTGCCGACACGCAATGAGCGCACCATCAGTTCAACCGCATCAGGCAGTTGTTCTTCGATCATCCCCATGCGTTTCTTGGCTTTGTGGTTGACCCACGCGTAAACACCGCCAATACCGATTGCGATGGAAATTGCGATGCGCAGCGCTGTGTCCGTAGCGGTGCCGATGCTCAGGCCAACAAAGGCCATGGCCGAGACCAGACCCATGATCATGATCAATTGGCGTGGAGAGAACGCGATTGCTGCCTTTTGCGCCTTATCCGCCAGCAGCGAATACAGAGGGATGCTCTGAGATTTCATATGCTGCTGCATCTCTTTGCGCAGCTGCTCCAGCACCTGTTCGCGTCCGGCACCCTTTTCCAGCATGTCCAGACGGCGATTGACCCGGCTGTTCAGGCTGATGGACTTGCCGAAGGCGACAAGATAGATGCCCTCGACCAAGGCAAGGACCCCCACAAAGATGGCGACGTAAATGATCGCCTCCATAGGCAGTTGCATACCCGGTTCTCCTACATTGTGGTTGGGTCGTAGATGGATGCTGGCAGATCAAAACCCCACAGGCGGAAACGCTCTGAATAGTGGCTGCGTACGCCTGTCGCGGTGAAGTGACCGATGATCTTGTTATCGGGTGTCAATCCAACACGTTGAAAACGAAAGATTTCCTGCATCGAGATGACGTCGCCTTCCATGCCGGTGATCTCGGTGATCGAGGTCATCCGGCGCGAGCCGTCCTGCAGACGGCTGGCCTGCACGATCAGGTTCACAGCCGACGAGATCTGGCTGCGAACAGCCTTGATGGGCATTTCAATCCCGGCCATCGCGATCATGTTCTCCAGACGCGAAATACCGTCCCGCGCCGAGTTGGCGTGGATCGTGGTCATCGATCCGTCGTGGCCGGTGTTCATGGCCTGCAACATGTCGATCACCTCAGCGCCACGGGTCTCGCCCACGATGATGCGGTCGGGGCGCATACGCAGGGCGTTTTTCAGACAGTCGCGCGGGCTGACTTCGCCTTTGCCTTCCACGTTGGGCGGGCGGCTTTCCATCCGGCCCACATGGGTCTGTTGCAGCTGAAGTTCCGCCGTATCCTCGATGGTCAGGATGCGTTCGGCGTCATCGATAAAGCTGGACAGGGCGTTTAGCGTGGTCGTTTTACCCGAACCGGTACCGCCCGAAACGATGATGTTCAGACGGGTCGAGACCGCAGCTTGGAGATAAGCGGCCATTTCTTCGGTGAAGGCACCGAAATTGACGAGATCGTCGATCCCCAGCTTGTCTTTCTTGAACTTACGAATCGATACCAGCGAGCCATCAACCGCAATCGGCGGCACCATGGCGTTGAAACGCGAGCCATCGGCAAGACGGGCGTCAACGTAAGGATTTGATTCATCAACACGACGTCCCACAGCGGAGACGATTTTGTCGATGATCCGCATCAGGTGCTTTTCATCCTTGAAGGTAATGTCGCTGATTTCAAGCTTGCCGGCGCGTTCCACAAAGATCTGTTGTGGGCCGTTCACGAGAATATCGTTCACCGTATCGTCCTGCAGCAACGCCTCGAGAGGACCGAGACCAGTCACCTCGTCATACAGCTCTTTGTTCAGCTGAGACCGGTCTTCGCGGTTCAGAACGATATTTCTGGTTTCAAGAACTTCGCTGGCGATTGCACTGATTTCGGCACGTAACTCAGATTCGCCCGCGTTTTCCAGCGCGGCCAGGTTCAGGTTTTCCAGTAGCTCGCGATGCAGTTCGATTTTGATCTCACCCAGCCGCTCTTTGCGTTTGCGGTCCCGGTCTGAACCCGCGACCTCACCTGCAATCTTTTTCACGGGTTTGCGTGCCACCGCCGTCGCAACAGGCGCCTCTTGCGCAGCGGGCGCTGCTGTTTCGGCGGGCTGCGCAGGTGCTTTTACCGGCTGCGCTGCGGGCTGCTTCTTGTATCTTGAAAACACGGCTTATCCCCCCTTGGGACGATGTTACGCAGCTTCTTCGGCACTGGTGCCGAGGCTGTGAAGCGACTTTGCCAGCTTTGCGATTTCCCGGCGCAGCGGATTCTTGGCTGCGGCATTTGCCAGAGGCAGACCATGATCACCACTTTGCATGACCGGCTTGCCGCCGTCAGGCAATTGCAGGTCGATGGAGATTCCAAGGCTTTCTCCCATGCGTTTCACACGGCTTTTCCCGTTCAGATCGGTAAACTTGGGCGCCCGGTTCAGCGCAAAGCGCAACTTGTTGAACGGCAGCTCCTCGGCCTGCAGTGCACGCTTCAGACGCAGGGCATTCTGGGCGGACCGCATGTCCAGCTCAATCATGGCGAAATACACATGGGCGGCCTGTAAAACCGTTTCCGACCACAGGACCAGCGTCTTAGGCATATCAACAATGACGTAATCGAAATGCGCACGCGCCATGTCAATCACGCGCTGGATGTCTTCCGGCGTAATCAAATCCAGCGGTACCATATCGGAAGGTGCGGTCAGAACCTGCATTTTTTCTTCATATGTTTGAAGAGCTTGCGAGAACACTTCGCTGTCCATCGCATCCGTGTCCGACAGCATTTCGAACACTGTTTCGCGTCGGGGCAGGTCCAGATAGGTTGAAACGGTGCCGTATTGCAGATCCAGGTCGATCAGGCAAACAGATGGCGCTTCTTTGTCAGAAGCACAGGCCAGTTCCCAGGCCAGGTTAACCGCCAGCGTCGTTGCTCCGACACCGCCTGCCAGACCCTGAACGACAAACAATGCGCCTTCTTTTGATTCGCCACCCGTCAAGGGAACAGCAGCCGCTTGCGCCACGGCAACCGGATCCGGTTGCTTCATGCGTTCAATGGCTTCCTGCAATTCGCCTTCCGGAAGAGGGTAGGGCACAAATTCGTCCGCGCCCTTGCGCAGCAATTGGTGCAGCGACGCCGGAGTAACGTCCTCGGCGATCAGGACAACTTTTACCTTCTTTTCCTTGGCTTGTGAGATAATCTCACCCATCAAGGACAGGTTGTCTTCATCTTCTCCGTCGATAGCAAGTGCTACGAATTCCAGCGTTTCGGCTTCGGGTTGACTGAAAAACGCCAACGCTTCTGCAAATCCCAGATCACCCCAGCGCTCGCCCAGGATGGCTTCCATGTCTTCGATCAAAAGGTCGAAATTCTGGACATCCCGACTGATGGTGCAGGCCAAGATTGCAGTATTGTCGTCTTGCGGCGTTGCGCTGGTCATAAACACTATCCTCGTCGTGAGGGCTCAGCATGTCATATGAACGAAATCCGCCAGATTGATGTGCTGTCGCCCCAATACGGTCAAATTTGGCCGCAGGTCACCCTATTGTTCACAATGTTGCTCTGAAGTTGGGCAAGAATTGGGCGCAAAAGAACCAATTGTAGGGAAATGGGCGACGATGTCGCCCATTTCGATTGTATTATCCACCGCCAGCGGTGTCTTCAGCTTTCACTTCCTGGATCGTTGTCTCGAATGTCGCGCTTTCAACGTATTCCCGGTAGATGACTTCCGCGTATTTCCCGTCCAGAAGCTGTTGATTGCGATCAACAAAACCTGAAACCTCGGTTACCGTTCTGCGGTTCCGGCGATCCCGATTCTGCGTTGCGACCAGCGGCTGTGTCTTGCCAAAAGAGACCACCGCTTCAAGGCGCGAGCGCGAGATGCCCTGTTGTCCCAGAAACGCGACGACAGCCTGCGCACGGCGAAGGCCGAGGCTTTTGTTGTAGCTGGTCGATCCCACAGCATCTGTATGACCATAAACGCGGAATCGGGCTTCGGGGAACTGTTTGATCCAGTCAGCCTGCTGCAACAGAATGCGCTGAGCCGAAGCATCCAGTTGCGAGCTGTTGAAGGCAAAGTTCACCTGGCTGGGCACATCCGCTGCAAACCGGCGGCTGAGAATCTGCGCGTAGGTCAATTCACCGCTTTGAACCTGGACGTTGTTTAGTGTCGCATTGCCAAAAGTACCTGTATCGATCTCGTACCCGGCCTCGCGCGTACATGCGGCGACAGCGACCGAAAGACCCAGTGTGATAATCCACTTCTGCATTGGTCCTATCCTCCTGATCAATCTAGGACGTAGCCGTAGGAGCTGCCGAAATCCTGCCTGGCAACTTCTGATGCTCCGCCGGCCCCGGTACGCTGTGTGCGCGCCACTTTGCCGTTCACGAACAAGTCAAATTCGCTGGGAGGTTTGACCCGATCTGTTGGAAGCGCAAGAGCTTCGCCCCGCGTCGGTGAAACCAGATGCGCAGTGATGATGACAACAAGTTCGCTTTGTTCGCGCTGATAGTTTGCACTGCGGAACAGCGCTCCCAAAACCGGCACATCACCCAACCAAGGGACCTGGTTGCTGAGATCTGCGAAATCGTCCTGAATCAGACCTGCAATAGCAAAGCTTTCACCGTCCCGTAGTTCAATCGTGGTGTTAGCCCGGCGGGTGATGAAACTCGGAACCGAATCACCGTTGATGGTGAAGTCCGAACTGTTATCGATGCTTGAAACCGCTGTCCCCATTTCAAGGTTGATCAGATCGCCATCCACGACCCGCGGGATGAAGTCCATCTCAACGCCGAAGGCCTTGTACTCAATGGCCACAACGCCATCATCCTGCGGAACCGGGATCGGAACCTCGCCACCGGCAAGGAATGATGCTTCCTGACCGGACAGGGCAGACAGATTGGGTTCAGCAAGACTACGTGCTAAGCCCTTGGTTTCAAGGGCTTCCAACAACAGCCGGACCTGCGTTGATCCAGCACCGAATCCAAACAGGATCGCGCCGGTATTTGACTGGATGGTCGGAATGTTGTCTGCCAAAGCGTTGTTTAGTGCGAACTGGTTGTTGAGCGTGTTGAAGCCACCGGTCACATCACCACCGCCGAAGCCAAGCGACGCCGTCAGGCTTTTGGCAACAGAGCGGTTCATTTCCGCAAAGCGAACTTTCAGCATGACCTGCTGAACGCCGCCGACGGACATCAGATTTGAGACACGTTCGGGTGCATACCGCTCGGCCAGTTCCAGCGCGCGCGCCAGTTTGGCTGAACCGGAAACAGTACCGGACAATACGATACCGTCATTAGCGGTGCGAACCTCAATCGGTTCGTTGGGCAGGATCTGACGTAAGCGCTCTTTGAATTCCGTGACATCGGGTGCGACACGAACGCGTACATTGGCCAGAAGATTTCCTGCACCATCAAACAGCGTCAGCGTAGTCAGGCCCGGGGCCTTACCCAAAACATAGATTGTGCGGTCCGACAGCGAAGAGATATCTGCAATGCCCGCGTTGGCAATGCTGAGCTCTGCAAAGGGTTGCTCACTTTCTACGACAATCGCACGGTTCATCGGGACGTCGAGTGTTTCCACAGTCCCCTTTTTTACCACACGTAAAGTTTCAGCCCGGGCGGTGTCGCCGATAGGGGCCATAACAAGCGACAACCCCAGCAGGGTTGCGCTGATCCAGGAACGTACTGTCATGTGACCTGCCTCTCCGATCACGCCTCATTTTTTGGGTCTTATGCCCTATAGGGGGAGAGACTGCGCGAAATCCGAATTTATTGCAATAATCAATGGTTTCCGGAAGTTTCCTTATGTGGGGAAATGGCAACAATCACAATAAAATGAGCCGCACCCATGGTGCGGCTCTGAACCTGTAACATTCTGAATTGGCGTCAATTTGTGCAGGGGATGGGCACGTTGACGATCTCGCCACCGCGGCGAATTCGCGTTGTGCAGACCTTTTCAGCTTTTGCCTCGGGTTCCGGGGCTGCTTCCTGAATTCCCAACAGCTTGCGTTGATCCACTTCAATCGTAGACGCAACGGATTCATCCTGCACCCCAACCAATGCCAGGGAAAGACGCCCCGTGTTTTGGGCCTGCGCCAATGCGGCGACCTGTTCCGGCGTGGCGGCAACCGTAACAGTGCGTGCGATCGTTGTGTTGGCGACGTCTGAACCAGCGGTCTGGTCGACGGCGATGAGTTGCACATTGGTCTCAATCAGACGAGTGATTCCACCGCTGCTCCCCTCGATCGTTCCACTGGAGCCGGTCCAGTAAATGTCGACGTTATCGCCGGGCCGCAAGAAACCAGAAACGCCAGAGGCCACGTCAACGCTGATCGCAAAGGCACGCATACCCTTTTCCAGACGTGACGTCAGGCCGGCTTTCTCGCCTGGTCGGGTGATCTTGACCTCCATGATCGCTTCGTCCTTTTCCATTGTTCTCAAAACGAAACGCTCATTCGCGCCGCTTTGGGGGAACAGGACCGTGAGATCAGAGAATGTACCTTCCGGAATTGCGTTTTCCGGCCAGTCAACAGCGCGGATATCTTCCTCAGTCAGTCGCTCGCCGTATTTCAGTGCGCGATTCGAGACATATACAGTAACGGTCGGAATAACATCGACTTTGGCATTGGCCAGTGCTTCTTCCGCAGCGAGTCTCTGACGTGCCAGCTCGTTTTGATAAGCCGCAATATAATTGCGCGCCATGTAAACGGCGCCCCCAGCCAGAGCAACGCCGACAATCAGGACAAGTCCGAATACTGCTCGCATGCGTGTACCTCATTATTTTGTTTGGTCGATTACTTAGCGGCCAAGGAACAACATTGAAACAGCCTATTTGTTAACTTCAAATTGTGTCGAAATGTGGGACAAATCAGCCTTGCCGTCAGATTCTGCGCCGCCTTACGCACAATTCCGCGTTGGAGATGCGGTGGTCGTCCCCGCGTAGCATCAGATCGAGCGAAACATTAAAACGCCGCGCCCCTAGGGTCGCAGCGCTTTACGTCCGGCCGGTCGGATGAAAGGCCCAAGGAATTCATAAAAAAACCTGTCGAGGTTTAGTTGGTTCCTTCTGTAACAAAACCGCCGGGGGTGGTGTTTGAGCCAGTGCTGACAACGGAGGAACTCATGGCTCCATTGATGTCCCCACCCAAGCCGTTAACGCTTGAGCTGATTACCAGGTAGGTCGCGCCAGACAATCCGATGACCACAGCGGTCAACACCACCCAGTCAACTGTTACCGCTCCTGTCTCATCTGATTTGAACCGATTTAGGAAGCTGAGCATACGCTTATCTCCAATGTGTTGTCCCAGTCTTTCTCACAACGTCTCTTATAACTGGTTCGCCCGAGTGGCGGAAATCAGGCTAAATGTTGATTTTGTTAGAAAAACGTAGGTTTCTGCACTTTCGAGGGTCTTTTTTTGTTTTGAAAAGTGCAAAGTACAGGATTTTGGATTGTTTGAAGGGGTGCCCAAGTTGCCGTGCTGTCCAAGAGTATTGGCCTGAATTCAAATTTGTAGATTATACGCAGGCAGTATTGAAGAACAAAAAAACCGCGCCTGGAAGGCGCGGTCCTGTAATCTTTCGAAAGCAAAAAACTTAGTTGGTGCCTTCGCCGGTGATACCACCTGTGGTGGTGTTGCTGCCGGTGCTCAGCGTTGTGCTGTTCAGTGCGCTGTTTACGTCTGTTGCCAGACCGGTCGCGCCTGCGGAGATTTGGTTGTATGCAACGGCAGCCAGGCCGATGACTGCTGCGGTCAGAACAACCCAGTCAACTGTTACTGCGCCATCTTCGTCTTTGCGGAAGTTCTTGATGAACTTGATCATGTTACGTCCCTCCTAAAGGATCAAAAAGAGTTTAACAAACCTCGGCGTCTTTCAGAGCATTCTCTCTCAGTCCGCTCATGTCCGTCTCGGTATGGGACTATGTTTGACTGTTGGGCGTGGCAGGAATTGGGCCAAACGCCGATTTTTTTTCGAGCGGCTTAACTTTTTGGTTATGAATTTTATAAATCATTGAAAATAAACATTAAAAAAATCATCACATCTAAATCGAAGACCCTGTAGCGATGCAAAATTGCGCCAAATGAGGCGAAATTGCCCCATTTCGCTTTGTTTTTCTGGCCTTGCGGGAAGATTCGGGGTTCAAATCGCGTAAAAAGAAAACACGAGGCAGGCAAATGAATCTCCGGAACGCACTCCAATGCGCCGGTGTGCTGGCGTTTCTGATATCGGGTACCGCATCTGTAAATGCGACCGAGGTAGAGCCGCGCGGCGTATACAAGCGAGTCAAAGCGCCCAAGCCCGGCGAACGCCCGCGTGTAAACGTGCAGATCACACCGGAAGAGCATGCAGCCAACCCTTCTGCGCCCAGTACGGGCACTGAACTGGTGGTTCCCGAAATCATTGCGCGAACAAAAGTCGCTCCGCCATCGGTGCCGGGTGCGGAAGTCAAAAGAGATCCGAAAGGGTCGTACAAGGCATTTTGGAATCGGATTTCGCCAAACATTGATGAAGGCGGGGCCGGGCGGCTTGACGCAGCTATCAACGCCTTGGCCGCGACCAATGTCAGATCACCGCGACTGCAATCGCTGCAAAACATAGCTAAAGAGCGCGGGATCGAGATTTTGCGCTCGACTGTGGGAACAAATGTGTCACCCGCGTTGGTGCTGGCTGTAATTTCGGTGGAATCAGCTGGTCGCGCAGACGCCGTCAGCTCTGCCGGCGCGCAGGGGCTTATGCAGTTGATGCCCGCCACAGCGGCCCGGTTTGGTGTAAAAGACAGCCTGCAGCCCTCTGAGAACATCGCCGGCGGTGTGAAGTACCTCAACTGGCTGATGGAAGAGTTCGGAAATGATCCGATTCTGGTACTGGCTGGATATAACGCGGGTGAAGGGGCAGTGCGCAAACACAGCGGCGTGCCGCCTTATGCTGAAACCCGAGACTATGTGCCAAAGGTCCTGGCCGCGTTCCAGATCGCGCGGGCCTTGTGCACGACGCCGCCGGATCTGATTTCCGATGGCTGCGTTTTTCAGACCTCAAACTGAAAAAGGCCCGCCGTGATCCGGCGGGCCTTCATGATCAGGAAACGATTGTCGCCTCAGTGGCGGCGCGCATCTCGTCTTCGCTGACACCTTCTGCCAGTTCGACAATTTTCAAACCGCCATCGACCACATCAAGCACACCCAGATTGGTGATAATGCGATCCACGACGCCTTTACCGGTCAATGGCAGGGTGCATTCCTTCAGAACCTTGCTATCGCCGTGCTTGTTGGTGTGATCCATGACGACGATCACTCGGCCGACGCCTGCGACCAGATCCATTGCGCCGCCCATACCTTTCACCAGCTTGCCGGGAATCATCCAGTTGGCCAGGTCGCCTTTCTCATCCACTTCCATGGCACCCAGAATCGCAGCTGCGATCTTGCCGCCGCGGATCATGGCAAAGGATGTGGCACTATCGAAGTAAGCCGTGCGGGACAATTCGGTGATTGTCTGCTTGCCCGCATTGATCAGGTCAGGGTCTTCTTCACCTTCAAAAGGAAAGGGACCCATGCCCAGCATGCCGTTCTCGGACTGGAGGGTGATGTCCTTGTCACCCACATAGTTTGCCACCAGCGTCGGGATGCCGATTCCGAGGTTCACATACATGCCGTCTTCCAGTTCCTCTGCCGCGCGTGCGGCCATTTGATTGCGGTCCCAGGGCATTATGCTTCCTCCTTCTTACGGATGGTGCGCTGTTCAATGCGCTTTTCGTGATCGCCCTGAATGATGCGATGCACATAAATGCCGGGCAGGTGAATGGAATCCGGTTCCAGTGAACCGCGCGGAACGATCTCTTCCACTTCAGCCACGCAGATCTTGCCGCAGGTCGCCGCAGGAACGTTGAAGTTTCGGGCAGTCTTGCGGAACACGAGGTTGCCGGTGTCGTCGGCCTTCCAGGCTTTGACGATGGCCAGATCGGCAAAAATACCTTCTTCAAGGATGTAGGTCTCGCCGTTGAAGTCCTTGTGCTCTTTGCCATCGGCGATCACGGTTCCAACACCGGTTTTTGTGTAGAAGCCGGGGATACCCGCGCCACCGGCACGCATCCGTTCCGCCAGAGTGCCCTGAGGGTTGAATTCCAGTTCCAACTCGCCGCTCAGATACTGGCGCATGAATTCGGCGTTTTCACCGACATACGAGCTGATCATCTTCTTGACCTGCTTGGTCTGCAGCAGGATGCCGATGCCGAAATCGTCCACACCGGCGTTGTTCGACGCAAAGCTCAGGTTTCTGACGCCCGATTCCTTGATGGCCTCAAGCAGCAACTCCGGAATGCCGCACAGGCCAAACCCGCCTGCGGCAATCAGCATGCCATCCGACAGCACCCCATCGAGCGCTTCGGTGGCATTGGCATAGACTTTCTTCATGGAAAACTCCCCCAATGACATGGTGATGGGCAGGTTGTGCCGCCACGTCATAGGGAAGTCAATGAAACCAAGGGGGTGTTGGTATTTCTACCTACCCAGCTGCCTTCTTAGTCGTCTTTTTGGCAGCGGCTTTCTTCTTTGGCGCTGCTTTTTTCTTGGTGCCCTTCTTGGCCGCGCGTTCGTTAACCAGTTCGATGGCCAATTCTTGTGTCACGTCTTCGGGCTTGATGTCCTTGGGGATGGTCGCGTTGACCTTTTCCCATTTCACATATGGTCCGTAACGCCCGTCGAGAACTTGCATCGCACCGCCGTCGGGATGCTCGCCCAGCTCTTTCAGAGGTTTCGCGGCGGCTCGTTGTCCACGACCGGGGTTGGCGCGCTTTTCGGCCAGCAGTTCAACGGCGCGGTTCATGCCGATCTCGAACACGTCGTTGGGGTCCTTGAGGTTGGCATAAACCGGTTTCGCCTCTTCCGGCAGCTGATGCATCAGATAAGGACCGAACCGCCCGAAATTCGAACTGATCATGCCACCCTCAGGGTGTTCACCGATCTGACGGGGCAGGGACAGCAAAGTCAGCGCCTTGTCCAAATCCATGTCATCTTTGCTCCAACCGCGTGGAAGCGATGCGCGCGGGGGCTTTTTGTTCTCGGGCGTGGGTTCGCCCCGCTGAACGTAAGGACCGAACCGTCCGGATTTCAGCCAGATCTCATCGCCAGCATCTTCGCCCAGCAGTTTTTCATCACCTTCCGCACCCTCACCGGCAATCGGGCGCGTATAGGTACATTCCGGATAATTTCCGCACCCAACGAACCCACCCGTACGAGAGGTCTTCAGGTGCAATTGACCGGCACCGCATTTCGGGCAGATACGCGGATCGGATCCATCCTCGCGCGGCGGGTACAGCTGAGGTGCCAAAGCTTCGTCCAGCTTGTCCAGCACTTCAGAGATGCGCAGCTCGGACGTCTCGCCAATCGCGGCTGAAAAATCACGCCAGAATTTGCCCAGCAGGTCCTTATAGTCGCGGTCGCCGGCGCTGACGTCATCCAGCTCTTCTTCCAGATTGGCGGTGAACTCATAGCCCACGTACTGCCGGAAAAAATTCAGCAGGAAAATCGTGACAATCCGCCCCTTTTCCTCGGGGATCAGCCGGTTCTTGTCCTTGCGTACATATTCCCGGTCCTGAATCGTCGTTACGATCGAGGCATAGGTCGAAGGTCGTCCGATCCCCAGCTCTTCCATCCGCTTGACCAGCGTCGCCTCGGTATAGCGCGGAGGCGGCTGGGTGTGATGCTGAAGGGCCAGAACGGATTCGTTCTCGGACAGGATCGCCTCTTTCGCGACCTTGTCACCGCTGTCGCTGGTCGCCTTGGCGAACTGATCCTTCAGGGAAGTCTTGGCAAAGCGTGCAGGATCGCCCTGCATGATCTGCGGCAGGCGCTTTTCGTCCTCGTCTGCCACGTCGTCACGGCCTTCTTCGTAGACTCGCATAAATCCATCGAACATCACGACCTGACCGGTTGCACGCAGGCCAACCTGACCGTCGGCGCTGCCAATCTCGACCGTAGTCCGCTCCAGACGGGCGGCTGCCATCTGACAGGCGATGGTACGCTTCCAGATCAGATCATAAAGCTTGCGCTGGTCTTCGTCCGTGACCTTCAGTGCCTTGGCGTCGCGCGACATATCCGTCGGGCGGATACATTCGTGCGCTTCCTGTGCGTTCTTTGCTTTGTTCTTGTAGATACGCGGACCGTCCGGCACATATTCTGCGCCAAAGCGATCCGCGATGGCATCCCGTGTTGCCGCCACGGCCTCGGGTGCCATGTCGATGCCGTCGGTCCGCATATATGTGATATACCCCGCCTCATAGAGCCGCTGCGCCACTTGCATCGCATGGCGTGCACCCATACCGAATTTACGGCTGGCCTCTTGTTGCAAGGTTGACGTCATGAATGGCGCGCTGGGGTTTCGAGCAGCGGGCTTGGCCTCGACTGAAGTGACGCTTAGCGCGCGGCTGGTGACGGCTTGTACCGCCAGTTCCGCCTGCGTGGCGTTGGCCAGATCATGTTTGTCCAGCTTTTTACCCGCCAGCGTGACCAGTCTCGCCTCATAAGTTTGCCCTCGCGGCGTCTCGAACAGTGCTTTGACCGACCAGTATTCGACAGGTTTGAATGCCTCGATCTCCATCTCGCGTTCGACAATCAGGCGCAGGCAGACGGACTGTACGCGGCCCGCGGATTTCGCACCTGGCAGTTTGCGCCACAGAACCGGAGAAAGATTGAAGCCCACCAGATAGTCCAGCGCGCGGCGGGCCAGATAGGCTTCGACCAACGGCATATCGACCTGGCGCGGGTTTTGCATTGCCTGAGTGACAGCCTCCTTGGTGATGGCGTTGAAGGTCACACGGCTGACAGGCGTGTCCTTCTTGATTGACCGGCGTTTGGTCAACGCCTCCTGCAGGTGCCAGCTGATCGCCTCGCCCTCACGATCGGGGTCAGTGGCGAGGATCAGCGCGTTGTCTTCTTTCAGCGCGTCGGCGATGGCCTTGACATGCTTGCGGCTGTCATTGCCTACCTCCCATTTCATCGAAAATTCATGCTCAGGATCGACTGATCCGTCTTTTGGCGGCAGGTCCCGCACATGGCCGTAAGAGGCCAGAACAGTGTAGTCGGGGCCAAGATACTTATTGATTGTCTTTGCTTTGGCCGGAGATTCTACAACAACTACAGGCATTTAAGGGGAAACCTCGCTCGACGAATTTGGCGCCTTCTATGGTGGTGCAAAATGTGTGGGGCAAGCAGGAATTGTCAATGCGTTCCTTTTGCAATTGGAAAAGCGTCATGATTTCAGCGTGCTAGCACAGACACTCAGAAGCCGGATTGACCTGGGCAAAGGTTCGATCAGCCTGCCAGCGACAACAGGCCGCCGGGTTGGCGCTGGATTCGCCCATCCAGTTCAAGGTCAATCAGTACCGGGCCAAGCTCACCGGCTGTGGCCGCGATATCACGCAACAATTGATCTTCGGCGATGGGCGAGGGGCCGAGCCGCTCGAGGATTTGCACATGCAGGGCTCGTGCAGGGCGTGTGATTGGTTCAGGGGGCGTTTCGGGTGATTGAGAAAACAGATCGTTCATCTGGGGCAAGGCTTCAATTACATCATCGGCGGATCGCACCAGCGTTGCGCCATCGCGAATCAGCAGATTGCAACCGGCGGCCCGCGCATCGAAAGGGTGACCGGGCACGGCGAGAACTTCGCGCCCTTGATCCAGGGCGTCACGCGCGGTGATCAGGCTGCCGGATTTGGCAGCGGCCTCGACCACCACAACGGCCTGCGCGAGGCCCGAAATAATCCGGTTGCGGCGCGGGAAGTGCCGCGCCTGTGGTGTCACGCCCATCGGTTGTTCTGAAAGCCGCAAACCTTTGGAGGCGAGGTCGTGGGCCAGTTCCGTGTTTTCGGCAGGATAGATCACGTCGACCCCACCTGCCATGACTGCGATGGTGCCGGTACCCAGCGCTGCCATATGCGCAGCAGTATCAATGCCACGCGCCAGACCAGACACAATCACGTGCCCTTTACCGCCCAGTTCAGAAGCCAATCCACGCGCCATGCGCGCGCCGAGCGAGGAACAGTTCCGCGCACCGACCATCGCAATCGCGGGTTTTTGCAGAAGTGAAACGTCTCCAACTGCCCAAAGCAGAGGGGGGGCATCGTTCAGATTATTCAAAGCCTCGGGGAAATCAGCGGACCCAAGGCACAAAAGCCGCGCTTTAGCCGCTTTTGCGGCCTTGAGTTCCGCCTCGATCACGCCGGGGGGGCAGGATTCATACCCTTTTATACCGGCAGCGCGTGCCATTTCGGGCAGCGCGGCCAGCGCGTTCTGCGCCGAGCCATGTTCGCGCAGCAGCCGACGAAACGTCGTCGGACCAACCTTGCGAGAACGCAACAGGCGAAGCCACGAGAACCGGTCCTCTTCCGTGGTGGGTGGGAGTGGGGGGTGATTGGAAGAAAGCTGCTCTTCGGTCATCCGGTGCTCCGCCTTGTTGCAGAACTGGTTTACGGGATGGGCGGTTAACAGCTTGTGAATCGTCGAAAATTAGAAGCGATTTTTTGTAGCATTGCTGAACCAAATATCGGTAAGTATTTAAAAATAAATAAAAAAATTAATATCCCGCCTGTGTGACTGCTGACATCACCAAACGTAAATGTCGTAAAAAAGGTGGCGCAAGGTTAACCCTGCGCCTCTCTCTGACCCTTGCGCCCGACTCAGGCTGCTGAGCCGCCGACGGTCAATCCGTCCATCAGGACGGTCGGCTGGCCAACACCTACGGGCACCCATTGTCCATCCTTACCGCAGGTACCCATGCCCGGATCCAGCGCCATATCGTTGCCGAGGCCACGGATACGTTTCAATGCCGAAGGCCCGTCGCCTATCAGCGTGGCCCCTTTGACCGGCGCGCCGATCTTGCCGTTTTCGACCCGATACGCCTCGGTGCACGAGAAAACGAACTTGCCATTTGTGATGTCAACTTGTCCGCCGCCGAAACCAACCGCCCAGATGCCGTCTTTGATATCGGCGACAAGAGAGGCTGGATCGGCCTCCCCCCCGAGCATGATCGTATTGGTCATGCGCGGCATGGGCTTGTGCGCATAGCTTTGCCGTCTTCCGTTGCCAGTGGGCGCAACTCCCATCAGCCGCGCATTCTGGCGGTCCTGCATGTATCCGGTCAGAATGCCGTCTTCGATCAGCACCGTGCGCGAACTGGGCGTGCCTTCATCATCCATGGTGATCGAGCCGCGGCGATCAGAAATCGTACCGTCATCCACGACGGTCACGCCTTTCGAGGCGATCTGCTGTCCCATCAGCCCGGCAAAGGCCGAACTTCCCTTGCGGTTGAAATCACCTTCCAGCCCGTGGCCAATGGCCTCGTGCAACAGAATTCCTGGCCAGCCGGGGCCAAGCGCAACTTCCATGACACCAGCAGGGGCGGGGACCGCGTCCAGGTTTACCAGGGCGATACGCAGTGCTTCTCGGGCCTTGGCCTGCCAGTCGACAGGGTCGATCAACCCGCTCAGACCAACCCGACCACCGCCACCCGCCGATCCGCTTTCGCGGCGACCATCCTGCTCGACGATCACCGACACATTCACCCGCGTCATCGGACGCACATCGCGGACCATCACGCCATCGGGGCGCAGAATCTCGACCTCTTGAACGGCGGCTGAAATCATTGCGCTGACCTGCACCACACGTGGATCCAGATCGCGGGCAAAAGCATCGATCTCGCGCAGAGTTTCGATCTTGACCGGGAAGTCGGCGGATTCGATGGGATCTTCATCGGTATACAGGCGGGTATTGGTTGAGCGTGGAGCTTCGGCCAGAGCGCCCCCACCATCACCAACGGCCAGGCGTGCAGTTTCAGCGGCACGTTTCAAAGCGGGAATCGAAACGTCCGTTGAATGGGCATACCCGGCCACTTCGCCCTGTACGGCACGCAGTCCGAATCCTTCGGACGCATCGTAAGACGCCGTCCGCAAACGCCCGTCATCGAACACCAGTGACTCTGATTTTCGCCGCTCGACAAACAACTCTCCGTCTTCGGCACCGTCCGTGGCCGAGCTCAAAATGGCCAGCGCTTCATCGTGCGGAAGAGCGCTTTCAAAGGGGCGAAACGGGGCGTCGGACATGAGTTGGGACCTTTCGGGTTTGATCCAGATCAAAAATAGCGTCTGTTTGACGCAAGCATTTTGCTTTATCTACCCGAGGGAATATGGTTTTTAACGCGGCTAAAGACAACGGGAGAGGTGCGACCGATTCACACCTTTTCGCCAGGGACGCAAAGATCAAACGATCAGGACAGAACATGAAGAATGCTTTGATGCTTTCAGGGTTTATGACAGCCCTCTCCAGCCTTCCCGCCATGGCTCAGGAGCTTGAGATTATTGGCAAACCGGTTGACGGCGGTATGGGTTTTCAGCCCGCGGCCACCAGCCTTGCCACAGGAATTCAGCGTCTGGACGGCATGATTCTGGTGATCATCACCGCCGTCTGCCTGCTGGTTGCCGGATTGCTGGTCTACTGCATCGTGCGCTACAATCAGCGCGTCAACCCCACCCCGGCACGGTTCTCGCATTACACTCCGGTTGAGATTGCCTGGACCCTCGGCCCCATCCTGATTCTGGTCTTCATCGGTGCCTTCTCGCTGCCGGTTCTGTTCAAACAGCAGGAAATTCCGGAAGGTGACATCACCATCAAAGTTGTCGGCAACCAGTGGTACTGGACTTATGAATATGTCGATCACGATTTTGCATTCGACAGCTACTTGCTGGGCCATCCGGCCACTTTGGATGAAGGATCGCGCCCTGCCGATGCGGATGTGACTCCCTTTGTTCTGGATGACGCCATGCGCGCCAAGCTGGCGGACGCAGGCTACAGCGATGACGAATGGCTTCTGGCCACCGATACTGCCGTTGTCGTGCCGGTTGGCAAAGTCGTTGTGATGCAGGTCACCGCTTCTGACGTGATCCATTCGTGGACTATCCCGTCCTTTGGCGTGAAACAGGATGGCGTGCCCGGTCGTCTGGCTGAACTGTGGTTCGAAGCCGAGAAAGAAGGCGTATATTTTGGTCAGTGTTCCGAACTCTGCGGTAAAGACCACGCGTACATGCCGATCACCGTCAAAGTGGTCAGCCAGGAAGCCTATGACGAGTGGCTGCAAGGCGCCATCGACCAATATGCAAGCCTGCCGCAGAGCTATCAGGTCGCTTCAAACTGACCGCGATAAGGGTGGGTTGAAACCTGCCTGACACAAAAGCAGGCTGTGCGGGTGGACCGCGCAGCTTTCGCCCAAAAGGACCCAAGATGACCGACGCAAGCATCAATGCCAGCACAGCGACCGCCCACGCGGACGAGGCCAGCTTTGGCGACTACTTCGCCCTGCTGAAGCCACGCGTGATGTCTCTGGTCGTGTTCACGGCGCTGGTCGGTCTACTGGCGGCCCCCGTTCCGGTCCACCCATTCGTTGGCTTCTGCGCCATCTTGTTCATCGCCATCGGTGGCGGTGCTTCGGGCGCGCTGAACATGTGGTGGGACGCGGATATCGACAAGGTTATGAAACGCACTAAGGGCCGCCCAATCCCATCCGGCAAGGTGGAAGAGGGCGAGGCGATGGCGATCGGTCTCGGCTTGTCCGGCCTGTCGGTGATCATGCTGGGTCTTGCGACCAACTGGTTCGCAGGCGCGTTTCTGGGCTTCACCATCTTTTTCTACGTGGTGATCTACACGATGTGGCTGAAACGTTCGACGCCGCAAAACATCGTGATCGGTGGAGCAGCAGGTGCGTTCCCTCCTGTGATCGGATGGGTGGCCGCAACCGGATCCATGGCGGTTGAGCCGTGGCTGATGTTTGCTTTGACGTTTATGTGGACTCCGCCGCATTTCTGGGCACTGGCGCTGTTCATGCGTTCGGATTATGACGATGCGGGCGTACCTATGTTGACCGTAACGCATGGTCGTCGCGCGACCCGTGTTCATATACTTGTCTACACGGCTCTGCTGGCGATTCTGGCCGTAGGCACTGCATTCTCGGGCATCGGTGGTCCGATTTATCTGACGGTCGCATTGGTGCTGAACGCGTTGTTCCTGCGTGGAGCGTGGCGGATTTCGCGCCGGACCGAGGATGACTCTGAAACCGATAACTTCAAGGTCGAACGCAGCTTCTTCAAGCTTTCGCTGCTCTACCTGTTCTTGCATTTCGGTGCCATTCTGGCCGAAGCTCTGCTGAAACCTTATGGTCTGGGAGGTTGGTCATGAGCCTTCGCAAAAGTCACGAACTGCATCAGCGCCGGTTCAGCCGTAATCTGGGCGTTGGCCTGACGTTGGCGGCCTTTATCGTAATCATCTTTGGCCTGACTATCGTTAAGGTCTCGGGCACTGACTTTAACATGGCCACCCAAGAGGTTCAGAACTGATGGCTCTGTCCGGCCCTCAGAAGACGGTTGCTCAAACCGTGGGGGTGGTTGTCCTGATGGGCAGCCTGGCCTGGGCAGCGGTTCCGTTCTACGACTGGTTCTGCCGTGTGACCGGATTTGGCGGCACCACGGGTGTTGCCGAAACTGCCCCCGAAGAAATTCTGGACCGCACAATCACCGTACGGTTTGATGCATCCAAGGCCAAAGATATGGCATGGGAATTCAAACCCGTCGTGCGCGAGATGGAAGTGCGCATCGGTGAGACCGGACTGGCCTTTTATGAGGCTTACAACCCAACCGATCGCCCGATTGCCGGTCAGGCCTCATACAACGTGGCACCCTATTCGGCTGGCGGATACTTCCAGAAAATTGCCTGTTTCTGCTTTGAAGAACAGGTGCTGCAACCGGGCGAACGCGTAGAGATGCCGGTGACCTTCTTCGTCGACCCTGAACTGGTCGAAGATCTTGAAGCAAAGTATGTTCATACGATCACGCTGTCGTATACATTCTACGAAATTGACCTGCCAGAGGGCTATGCAGCCCTGGAAGCGCAGGCAGAAACAAACACGAACTAACGCCTGTAGGTGAGGGACGCTGATGGCACACGCAAAAAACCATGATTATCACATTCTGGCCCCGTCGATCTGGCCTCTGATCGGAGCCGTCAGCGGTTTTGTGATGCTGTTCGGAGCCGTCCTTTGGATGCATGGCGTTACGCCGTGGATTTTCTGGATGGGCGTCGTTGGGGTCCTCTACACCATGTTCGCTTGGTGGTCCGATGTTGTGGTTGAAAGCCGCCAAGGCGATCACACACCTGTCGTTCGCATTGGTCTGCGTTACGGTTTCATTCTTTTCGTCATGTCCGAGGTGATGTTCTTCTTCGCCTGGTTCTGGTCGTTCTTCAAACATCGCATGTATCCGATGTACGACTATGCGGGCACCGAATATATCCAGCCGGACATTCACGCGGTTGACCCGTTCCACCTGCCGCTGATCAACACTTTGGTCCTGCTGCTGTCGGGCTGTGCGATCACCTGGGCACACCACGCGCTGGTGCATGGCAATGACCGCAAGGCGCTGGTGCAGGGTCTGGCCATTGGTATCGCCCTGGGTATCGCGTTTACCTTCCTGCAGGGGTTCGAATACTACGAACTGCTGGCCCATGATGGCTGGAAGTTTGGGGGCGATCAGTTCTATTCGAACTTTTTCATGGCCACCGGTTTCCACGGCGCACATGTGATCATCGGCACAATCTTCCTGTCGGTCTGCCTGATCCGGGCGCTCAAGGGCGACTTCACACCCGAGAAGCATGTCGGGTTTGAGGCCGCAGCCTGGTACTGGCACTTCGTTGATGTTGTCTGGTTGTTCCTGTTCTTTGCGGTTTACATCTGGGGTCAGGCTCCGCTGATGTAATTCCTGTCAGGTGCTCCAATTGCAGAAGCCGCCTTTCGGGGCGGCTTTTTCTCTATTTCGGGCGCAAGATTGCGCTCCATACAATTGTGTGGTTGCAATTTGGCCCACGCGCCCCTTAACAAGACGCCGGTTTCTGCAACGAGGTTAGATCCTGACATGCGTCGCATTCTGTTTCTGCTGATCTTCGGCCTCGCCGGTTTGGGTGTGCTGCTGTCGCTTGGCATCTGGCAGGTGCACCGTCTGGCCTGGAAGAAGGAGGTGCTGGCCGAGATCGAAAGCCGCATCTCAGCCAACCCCATCGCCCTGCCGCAGCAAGTCTCAAAGGACGCGGACAAATACCTTCCGGTAACGGTTTCGGGTGAGCTGGAATCAGGAGAAATCCATGTTCTGGTCTCAGTCAAACAGGTCGGGGCAGGGTATCGCATCATCCAATCCTTCAGCACCGAGGACCGCACAATTCTGGTCGATCGGGGGTTTGTGCCGACAACAGCCAAGCAGGCACAGCGTTTGACCGGCACGATGGAGATCACCGGCAATCTGCACTGGCCGGATGAGATCGACAGTTACACGCCTGAACCGGATATCGATGACAACATCTGGTTTGCCCGGGACGTGCCCAATCTGGCTGCTGCCTTGGGGGCCGAGCCTGTATTGCTGATCGCGCGGTCCCAGACCGACCCGAACGTGACACCTTTGCCGGTAGATACGGCGGGCATCCCCAACGATCATCTGCAATATGCAATCACCTGGTTTGGTCTGGCTCTGGTCTGGGCCGCGATGACCGGTTACTTCCTGTGGCGCAGCCGTGCCAATTCTGAGAGTGAACAGCAATGAAATACATCTCGACCCGTGGCCAAGCGCCAGAACTGACCTTTGAAGAGGCGATGCTGACCGGTTTGGCCCGTGATGGTGGCCTGTATCTGCCCGCCGAGATCCCGGTGATGACGCAAGACGAGATCGCGGCGCTGGCTGGATTGCCCTATGAAGAGATCGCCTTCCGTGTGATGTGGCCCTATGTCAGCGGATCGTTTGCCGAGGATGAGTTCAAAGAGATCGTAGCCCGCGCTTATGAAGGGTTTGGTCATGACGCCCGCGCGCCGCTGAAGCAGTTGAACGAAAACCACTTCCTGCTGGAGCTGTTCCACGGGCCGACGCTGGCCTTTAAGGACTTTGCGATGCAGTTGATCGGCCAACTGTTTCAGGTGGCGCTGAAACGACGCGGCGACCGTGTGACCATCGTGGGGGCGACCAGCGGTGATACCGGCTCGGCGGCCATTGAAGCGTTCCGAGGGCTTGATGCGGTGGATGTGTTCATCCTGTATCCGCATGGCCGCGTGTCCGAAGTGCAGCGTCGCCAGATGACCACCCCTGCGGACAGCAACGTGCACTCATTGGCCGTGGATGGCGATTTCGATGATTGTCAGGCCGCGTTGAAAGACATGTTCAATGATTTCGACTTCCGCGATGGGGTGAAACTGGCGGGCGTGAACTCGATCAACTTTGCCCGCGTGCTGGCGCAGATCGTCTATTACTTCTCGGCCGCCGTCAGCCTTGGCGCACCGCATCGCAAGGTCAGTTTCACTGTGCCAACCGGCAATTTTGGTGACATATTCGCGGGCTATCTTGCCAAACGCATGGGCCTTCCAATTGACCGTCTTGTGGTGGCGACAAACCAGAACGACATCCTTCATCGCTGCCTGTCTGGCGAGGGGTACTTCAAAGGCGACACCATACCCTCGATCAGCCCGTCGATGGATATTCAGGTCAGCTCCAACTTTGAACGCGCGCTGTACTATGCCTATGGCGAGGATGGTAGTGCTGTGGCGCAGTTGATGGACGAACTCAAGACCGGCGGTTTCAATGTCAGCCAAGGTGCGATGGAGGCTTTGCGCGAGAATTTCGACTCGGGTCGCGTGTCGGAAGAGGAAACGTTGGCGACGATCAAACACACGCTGGCGCACAGCGCGGAACTGGTCTGTCCGCACACGGCGGTCGGCATCAAGGTTGCCGAAGATCACCGCGTGGCGGACGTACCGATGATCACGCTGGCCACCGCTCATCCGGCAAAATTCCCGGCTGCGGTTGAGAAGGCCAGCGATGTGCATCCGCCTCTTCCCTCCCGGATGTCTGATCTGTATGAACGTCCGGAACGGGTGACACGGATTGCCAATGATCTGGGTGCCCTCGAGGATCATATCAAAAGGCACATCGCTGAGTGACTGTCAGACAAGACCAACTGAAGAACGGCTTTCGTATCGTCAGTGAACATATGCCGGGGCTGCAATCGGCGGCCATCGGCATTTGGGTAACCGCCGGTGGGCGGCATGAGCGGATCGAGCAGAACGGTATTGCGCATTTCCTTGAACACATGGCGTTCAAGGGAACCGAACGGCGTTCGGCATTGCAGATCGCCGAGGCGATCGAAGATGTAGGTGGTTACATCAACGCCTATACCTCGCGCGAGGTCACGGCTTACTACGCGCGTGTCCTGAAGGACGACGTAGCGCTGGCGATGGACGTGATCGGCGACATCGTTCTGAACCCGGTTTTCGACCCGCGCGAGATCGAAGTCGAGCGCGGGGTGATCCTGCAGGAAATCGGTCAGGCCTATGACACGCCTGACGATGTGATCTTTGACTGGCTGCAAGAGCAGAGCTATCACGATCAGCCCCTGGGCCGCACCATTTTGGGTCCGACCGAGCGGGTCAGTGCGTTCTCGCGCGAGGACCTGTCGGGTTTCGTGGCTGAGCACTACGGACCTGAGCAGATGATCCTGTCGGCGGCGGGCGCGGTGGATCACGATTCACTGATGAAAATGGCCGAAGAGATGTTTGGCCATCTGAAGCCACGCAAAGGACTGATCCCCGAAACGGCCCGGTTCACCGGTGGAGAGGCGCGACAGGAGAAAGAGCTGGAACAAGCCCATTTCGCCTTGGCGCTGGAAAGCCCCGGCTATCGTGATGATGCGATCTATACGGCGCAGATTTACTCGACTGCTCTGGGTGGGGGAATGTCTTCGCGCCTGTTTCAGGAGGTGCGCGAGACACGCGGGCTCTGCTATACGATCTTTGCCCAGACCGGCGCTTACGCGGATACCGGGACAACAACGATCTATGCAGGAACCTCGGCTGATCAGGTAGGTGAACTGGCGACGATCACCATTGATGAGATGAAGCGTGCGGCTGAGGACATGAGCGCCGAGGAAGTTGCCCGTGCTCGGGCGCAAATGAAGGCCGGTATGCTGATGGGGCTGGAAAGCCCTTCGAACCGGGCCGAACGCCTGGCGCGCCTGGTGCAGATCTGGGGCCGGGTGCCTCCTTTGGAAGATACCGTTGCCAAGATCGACGCCGTCGGTACCGAAGATGTGCGCGCCTTCGCCGAGACCATGGCCCTGCAAGCACCGGCGGCACTGGCGTTGTACGGACCGGTTTCAGCCGCGCCGACACTGGCTGAGCTGCAGGAGAGGCGGGCGGCGTGATGCTGTTGGGCAGACGCAAGCTGAAACTCGAGACTGCGCGGCTCAGCTTGCGCCCGCCTGTACATTCTGATTTCAACGACTGGGCTGCGCTGCGCCGCGCCTCAAAACAATATCTGACACCTTGGGAGCCGATCTGGGCCAAGGACCATCTGAGCCGCAAGTCCTTTACCAATCGTGTCTATTGGGCACAGCGCTCGGTCGCGGGCGGGACGGCGATTCCGCTTTTCCTGTTTCGTCGGGAGGATAACGTGCTGGTTGGGGCCATCACGCTGGACAACATCCGGCGTGGTCCCGCACAGGCGGGCACATTGGGGTACTGGACCGGTCAAGCCTTTGCCCGTCAGGGATACATGCGCGAAGCGATCGGGGCGATGGTCCATCATGCCTTTACCCGCCTGGACCTGAGCCGGATCGAAGCGGCCTGCCTGCCGGAAAACCGGGCGTCGCGGGGGTTGCTGGAAAGCTCGTCCTTCAAGTACGAAGGCGTGGCGCAGTCTTATCTGCAGATTAACGGACGATGGCGGACGCATGTTCTGTACGCCAGCCTGCGGTCCGACCGTCGCGGTAAAACGGACGCGGGATAGGGGCTCTGCCCCCGTCGCAGCAGGCTGCACCTCACCCGAGGTATTTAAGGCCAGATCAACAAGGGGCATGACTTGTCTGCATTCTGCGCTAAACTTCGGATATGCGCTGGTTGGTTGCGGCATTGATGATGATTTCGGGCGGGGCTGCGGCGCAGGAACGGCGGTCGAGCCATTGTGTAGCCATCGCCGATGCCACACCCGGAATTGAATATCTGCACAAAGCGGCGTGGCAGGATCCTGTGCCAGAGTTTTCGGTGCGGATCAGCTATATCGCGCACGCGTCTTTCATGATCCAGACCCGCGGCGGGCTGAACGCAGTTACGGATTTTACCGGGTTTATCGGAAGCGCAGATTTGATCCCCGACATTGTAACGATGAACCATGCCCACAGCACGCATTGGACGGCACATCCCGACCCTGCTATCCCGCATGTTCTCCCGGGATGGGGAGAGTTCGGGCAAGGCATCGAGCATCATCTGGATCTGGGCGAGATGCTGGTGCGCAATGTCTCAACCGATATCCGGTCTGCCTATGGCGGAGTGGAAGAGCGCGGGAATTCGATCTTTGTGTTCGAGGTCGAGGGGCTGTGCATTGGGCATCTGGGACATTTGCACCATGTGCCGTCGGACGAACAATTCGCTGCGCTTGGACGGTTGGATGTGGTCATGGCCGCCGTCGATGGCGGGACCACCATGCCTCTGCCGGACATGATTTCGGTTCTGAAACGGCTCAAAAGCTCTGTCATCATTCCGATGCACTGGTTCTCGGGGTTCTCGCTGGACCGGTTCCTGGTGGATATCCGGGACACGTTTCCGGTTGAACGCGATGGGGTGTCGGAAATCATTGTTTCGCTGCGCGATTTGCCCGATCGGCCAACGGTTGTAGTGCTTGAGCCGCGCTATCTGATTGATCAGGAATAGGACTTGCCGCGGCTGCGCGGGTTGGGCATTGAAAGTGTATGAGTTTGAACCCCGCCGATGACAAGTTTGCTGTGTTGATCCGCTCGAAACTGGGTGACGACGCGCTGCGCCCCGTGGAAGAACGGTATCTGGAAGAACCGCGCGGGCGCTTTTCCGGACAGATCGGGTTGCTGGCCTTGCCCCGCACCAGCGAAGAGGTGGCGACGCTGGTGAGGTTGGCTGCGCGCGAACGGGTGCCGGTTGTCCCCTATGGCGGCGGTACCGGTTTGGTCGGCGGGCAGGTGATGACGAACGGCCCGGCGCCTCTGCTGATTTCTTTGGAACGAATGACAGCCATTCGGTCTGTTTTTCCGACTGAGAATATACTGATCGCTGAAGCCGGAGCCATTCTGCAAGACGTTCATACCGCAGCTGAGGCGGTTGGTCGGTTGTTTCCCCTGTCGCTGGCGGCGCAGGGATCCTGTCGGATCGGGGGAAATCTGTCGACCAATGCCGGGGGCGTCAATGTTTTACGTTATGGCAATGCCCGCGACCTGTGCCTGGGGCTTGAGGCAGTGCTGCCAAACGGTCAGATTTGGCATGGTCTCAGCCGATTGCGAAAGGACAACACAGGTTATGACCTGCGCAACCTGCTGATCGGAGCCGAGGGCACCCTGGGGATCATCACTGCGGCATCGCTTAAATTGTTTCCCCGGCCTGCCGTAGTCGGAACGGCGATGTTTCAAGTTGTCTCGCCCGATGCGGCTATTGAACTGCTGGCCATGACCCGGGATCAGGTGGGCGAGACGGTCAGCACTTTTGAACTGATCCACCGACAAGGGCTTGATTTCTTGACCGAGGTTCTACCGGATGTCCGCCAACCGTTCAGCACTCCCCCGGAGTGGAGCGTCTTGATCGAGCTGGGATTGGCTAACGGGCAATCAGCGTCAGATGCATTGGAAAATCTCTATGAGCAAGCCGAAACGCTAGGCCTCGTCGCGGACGGTGTGATCGCCCAGAGTCAGGCGCAACGCGCCGATCTGTGGGCAGTACGCGAGCGCATCCCCGAAGCCAATCGCCTGATCGGTTCGGTCTCGAGCCATGACATTTCGATTCCGATTTCCAGAATTCCCGATTTCATTCGCGAAGGTGGAAGAATGATCTCTGGCCTCGGGCCGTTCCGGATCAATTGTTTTGGCCATCTTGGGGATGGCAATCTGCATTACAATGTGTTTCCGCCCGAAGGGCAGAGCCGATCAGAGTTCGATGATCAAAGGAAAGTAATCAAGCATGCAGTGCATGATCTGGTTGCCGCCTTTGACGGTTCGGTCAGTGCAGAACACGGGGTGGGGCGCCTTAAGACCGACGATCTGGAACGCTATGGCGATCCAGCCAAGCTGGGCGCGATGCGGGCCATAAAGACGGCTTTGGACCCGCAGGGCATCATGAACCCTGGCGCGGTCCTGAAAGGATGAACACGGCCCAAGATCCGAGCCGTGTCCGGTAAATTCCTTAAGATGCAGGCAGGATCACCTTATCGATCACGTGGATCACACCGTTCTTTGTTTCGATATCGGCCTGAACAACGTTGGCGTCATTCACCATCACACCGGCATCCAGATCGATTGTAATATCGTCGCCCTGAACGGTTGCAGCCGTCATGTCATCACTCAGATCACCTGACATCACTTTGCCGGGCACAACATGGTAGGTCAGAATGGCGACCAGCTGATCTTTGTTCTCAGGCTTCATCAAATCTTCCACCGTCCCTTCAGGCAGAGCCGCAAACGCGTCATCGGTGGGGGCAAACACGGTGAAAGGACCTTCGCCTTTCAGTGTGTCCACCAGTTCGGCGGCCTGCACGGCGGCGACGAGTGTTTCAAAACTGCCGGCGGCGACGGCTGTGTCAACGATATCTTTGCCATGGCCATCGGCCAAAGCGGTTGTGCTGAACAGGATCGAGGTGACACCGGCGGCGGCGAATTTGCGGAACATAAGAGAGACTCCCTGGGTTAAAATGCTTCAAGCAGCATCACCCGAGCTACGCGGCGCCCTCACAGAAAGATCACTTATTTTGAGCTAACTTGCGACTTGAACAACAAGAAAGCCGCGCCAAGCCAGCGCGGCTTTAGGTTTCCAGTCACGTTATTGTGAAAAGGTTTCTGGTCAGAGCCCTTCGAACTCGCACAGCACGTGTACGTCCATGTCCATCGCTTCCAGAACCTTACGGCCTCCCAATTCGGGCAGGTCGATGATGAATGCGCACGAGACGATTTCGCCTCCAAGCCGTTCGATCAGTTTGATTCCTGCCGCCGCAGTACCACCCGTAGCCAACAGATCGTCGACCACCAGGATCTTTTCGCCGGGCTGGATGGCATCGTCGTGAATCTCGACTATCGCTTCGCCGTATTCCAGTTTGTAATCTTGGCTGATTGTGGTGCCGGGCAGCTTACCTTTTTTGCGGATCGGCACAAAACCAACGCTCAGCTGATGCGCAATCGCTCCGCCCAGAATAAAGCCACGCGCTTCAAGCCCCACCACTTTGTCGATCCGTTCGCCGGCATAGGGGTGCAGCATCTGGTCAATCGCCATCCGAAATCCGCGGGGGTCCGCAAACAGGGTTGTCACATCGCGAAACATGATCCCTTCGTGGGGAAAATCGACGATGGTTCGGATGTAATCTTTGACAGATTTATTTCTGGACATGGGCCAACCCTTTTAGCGTCAAAACACCCAAGGGTGTTTGGCCCATCGGATGGCACCATGCAAGGTGCTATTCCGGCGCACCGTTAGTGGCGACGGGGTAGGACTGCGCGGGGCAGGCTTTTGTATCGGTATAGCGAGGCAGGCAACCACGACAGATGTGGTTTGCGCCAATTGCGTTGATCTCGCAAAAGAAAAGCCTGAGCAGTATGAAGGTTCATTGCCATATCCCTATTATTGTTGTTAAGTGCCTGATAACGACATTCACTATGCTATGTATATACAATGCATCGCCCGCAATTGCAAAATTTCGCTGAGGACAGTGCGCGTGGTCAGGAAAGACGGTAAGGGATCTACCAAGAAAAACAGTCAACTGGTCCTTCGTCTGGATAAGGACGAACGCGACGCCTTTGTCGAGTTGTGCAAAGAGCTGGACACTTCAGCCGCGCGCGAAATCCGCAGGTTTATCCGTGGCTTCATGAAGGAACACGCCGAGGATTAAGCCCACCTTAGGTCGGGCGGCGCAGAACCGCTGTGGCCACACCCATCCCTATCAGGGTCAGCCCGCCAAACCGTGTCATTGTTGTGATGACATTGGCGCGCCCAATCAGTCGCCGCAGCCGGTCGGCCAGCAGCGCATAGGCCAGTGCGTTCAGCCCGGCCAGCCCAACAAACGTCACGATCAGGATGGCGAATTGCGGACCCAGCGGATCAGCCGGGCGCAGGAACTGCGGGACAAAGGCGATGAAGAAGGCGATGGATTTCGGGTTCAATGCGGTCACCGCCGCAGCGTGCCCAAATACGCTACGTGCGGTCACGTCACGCCCGGTATCGACTGTGCTCAACCCGCCTGCAGGCGCGCTGCGCAGCAGTTTGATTCCAAGCCAGACCAAATAGGCGGCCCCGACCCATTTGAGGACCGAAAACAGGGTGGCCGAGGCCAGCACCAGCGCGCCCAACCCCAGCAGTGAGGCAGTCATGGCCACAAGATCCCCCAACGCAACCCCGGTGGCCGACGCCACGGCGACGCTGCGCCCCTTGGACAGGGCATAGCTGAGTACCAGCAACACGGTTGGGCCGGGGATCAGCAGCAAAGCTGTGGAAGCGGCGACAAAGGCCAGCCAGAGTTCAAGCGACATGGGGGCTCCTGCAGACGTATTGTCACACCAAGCCCCTGTGGGGTGGCAAGGTCAAGCCCTTGTTCGCTCGGTTACGCGCCGCATCAGTGCTTCCAGCGGGCCGCGTTTGAATTTGCGGAACCACACCATCGCGAAAAGCGAGGATAATACGCAGAAAAACGGGACATATGAAACGATCTGTTGCGCGCTCAGCGACCAATTCAGCATCCGGGCTTCTTCCAATACGCCGATCCCGACCAGAATATGCGCCGTGTAAAGGGTCAGGGTTTGTCACCCCGGTGCGGTCAGAATCGGCGCAACCCGGAACCGCTCGAGCTTGGGCCACAGCGTCAGCAGCGCCCCGATCGCCACACAGGCTGTGCGTGTTCCAATCCGAACGCGCGACAAATCCCGGCAAGGACAACAAACAAAGCCGCAGCGCTTCCTTCCAGCGCGTTAATCAAGTCCAATCCGGGCTCGACCTGCGCGGCGACACGGAAGTTCACCAAAACCATGCCGCAAAAGGCCAGAAACCGGGCAATGTCCAGCGCGTCCAGTCGTTTCATCCGGCTTCGCTTGTCTGTTTGCAATGTCGCTAAGTGTCTGTTGAAAAAATATATTCAGCGCAAACATTGCGGGTCGCTGCTATAGTTCAACCATCCGAGATGCAAAACTCACGCAGTCGGGCATTGTGGCAACAGGCTAAAGATTGGATGAAGCTTTGCACGTTCGTCTTGAAACGGCACCGAACCTGCCCAGACTCGTAGAGCACGTTATTGGAGGAGGCAAAAGTGCAGATCCAAAGTACGGACGCCAAGACCTTTTGGCGGATC
This sequence comes from Ruegeria sp. AB9, assembly GCF_056542585.1. Taxonomy (NCBI): domain Bacteria; kingdom Pseudomonadati; phylum Pseudomonadota; class Alphaproteobacteria; order Rhodobacterales; family Roseobacteraceae; genus Ruegeria; species Ruegeria sp. AB9. Next base: position 53,933 of record NZ_JBQGAA010000013.1, read on the forward strand.
AATAGCGTAAAACAACTGCTGCTTCGCGTCTTGCTGGCCGTGATGGTCGTTTATTGCGGCATCGTCGGCTATATGTACTTCAATCAGCAATCGCTGCTGTACAAACCTGAAGGTGAGCTGCCCGATCCAGCCTCGGTTGCCCTTGCGGATGTCGATGTTCTGTCGCTGCCCATGTCCGATGGGACGGTTCTGACTGCATGGGCTGCCCCTGCCGCGACCGAAGGTGCCCCGACGGTTTTGTTCTTTCATGGTCAAAGTGGAAATCTGGGCGACCGCTCGGACCGGCTCAGAGAGATACTGAACAGCGGCTATGGATTGTTGGCCCCCAGCTATCGCGGATATCCGGGCAGCGCAGGCGCGCCTTCTCAAACGGCCTTGATCTCGGACGGGCTAGAGCTTTTTGACCAATTGCGCAATTCTGGAGAGCCGGTTGTTCTGCATGGCCAAAGCCTTGGTACGGCGGTGGCGGCGTCAGTAGCGGCGCAACGACCCGAGGTCGAGATGCTGGTGTTGGAAGCGCCATTTACCGCAACTGCGGACGTGGCGGCGGAACGTTATCCGTGGTTGCCTGTATCGGCCCTGATGCAAGACAAGTTTGCCACCCGGGACATCATCGAAATGATCGAGGTGCCGACGCTGATCTTCCACGGCACAGATGATCGAACCGTTCCTGTGCACCACAGCGCGCGCCTAGCCGAGATGGGGGGAGAAGGGACTGAGTTTTTCTCGATCCCCGGCGGCACTCACAACGACTTGTGGTCGCATGGTCTGTGGCAAACCGTTCAGGACCGCCTGCCACAGAACTGACCTTAAAGAATACGCCCGGCCACCGCGTCCAGCTTGGCCAACAGCGCCGGGTCGCGTTTTTCAGGTGCAGTCAGGATCGCATACTCCAAGGCCCTGTCGCAGCCATGCGGGCATGGCGCACGTTCAGCCCCCAGCAAGGCAGGCAGGCCCTTGACCAGCGCGCGGCCCTTGTCGGCATTGCCGGTCAGGGTGGCGATAATGGCGGCTACGTCCACCTCACCATGGTCCGGGTGCCAGCTGTCATAATCCGTGACCATCGCGATCGAGGCATAACAAAGCTCGGCCTCGCGGGCGAGTTTGGCTTCGGGCATGTTGGTCATGCCGATCACGTCACAGCCCCATTGCTCGCGATACATCTTCGATTCCGCGAGACTGGAAAACTGGGGGCCCTCCATCGCCAGGTAGGTGCCGCCACGATGGATTTTGATGCCGGCGGCTTTGCCTGCGGTCTCACAAGCGTCCGACAGACGCGGGCAGGTGGGATGGGCAACACTGACATGAGCCACGCAGCCACTGCTGAAAAAGCTTTTCTCCCGTGCAAAGGTGCGGTCAATGAACTGATCGACAATCACGAAGTCGCCGGGTGCCATATGCTCGCGAAACGATCCGCAGGCCGAAACCGAGATCACGTCCGTTACGCCCAGCCGTTTCAAAGCGTCGATATTGGCGCGATAGGGTACATCGGTTGGTGAATGCACATGGCCGCGCCCATGACGCGGCAGAAAGGCCATTTCGACACCATCCAGTGATCCGGTCAGGATCTGGTCTGAGGGTTTGCCCCACGGGGTCTCAACCTCTACCCATTCTGCATTTTCCAGCCCATCGATGTCATAGATGCCCGATCCGCCAATGACGGCTATCTTGGTTTGGGTCACTGTCCTGCTCCATGTCTAGATTTGCTGTTGGATTTGTGCGGGCTGAGCCCAGGTTTGACAAGGGGGCTAGTTCTGTTTCGCCAACAGGTTGCGTTGTTGCGATTGCTCAGTGAAATCGGCCCAGGCCGCGGCAAACGTGTCCAGAGGCCAGGTCAGATCCTGCGACTGCCCGTGCCGGTCGCGGAAAACAAAGCGATATGCATCTCCAGTCAGCATGGCGTCCAACACGTCCTTGGCGCGTTGATCTTCGAAAGTGCAGCTCAACCCGGTCAGGCACCCCGGACGCCGTGTGCGCCAGATGGTTTCTTCGCCCTTGTCGATGCGAAAGCCGAATGGGTTGAAGAAGGTGCCGGGTTCCATCCCGAACTCAACTTTAAACCCTTCTGGTTCTGGCGTTATAAACACGAACTGTGCCGCAAATTTTGGCCGAAGCGAAAACACCTCGGCCCGCCGGATGTAACACCGTTGTCGCAACGCGCCGTTTTCTTCTCGCTCGTCACAGATCGAATTCCAGATGCCGAAAATCTCGTGATGCGTCACCCGCCAGTTTCCGGCTGTGTCATTGCCTTCCAAATCCTGTGCTAGGACGGGAAGGGCTGAGAAGACAAACAGGATGATCCAACGCATGATTTCACAGTTGATTGCTTGACACCTGCGCCGCAAATCACGTTGCCGCGAGCCTGGGGTATGCAACAGGTGCATGGCTGCATCCCACCTACCGCAGTAGCTCAATACCGGCACGCCCGCTACAACAGCGCCTTCGCGCGAACATAAAACCCTATAGGACTGTCTGATGCCCCGAGCCTTGCTGGCAAGCTTTGCCAATCGCCTTGCCATACCCGATCTGCGCTGGGTGCCAGATGAGGGGCTGACCCTCTCACGCCTGCGGATTGAGCTGCTATCCGGCCTGACCGTGGCCCTTGCACTGGTGCCCGAGGCCGTGGCCTTTGCCTTTGTGGCCGGCGTGCATCCGCTGGTCGGTCTTTACGCCGCGTTTTTGGTTGGTTTGATTACCGCGCTGATCGGTGGCCGGCCGGGCATGATCTCGGGTGCGACAGGCGCGCTGGCTGTCGTCATGGTGGCACTGGTGGCCGAACACGGGGTCGAATATCTGTTCGCGACCGTTGTTCTTATGGGACTCCTGCAGGTCATTGCAGGGGCGATGCATTGGGGGCGCTTCATCCGTTTGGTGCCCCATCCGGTGATGCTGGGCTTTGTAAACGGCCTGGCCATCGTGATTTTTCTGGCCCAGATGGGACAGTTCAAAGTGCCCGGAACCATGGAAAACACCGGCCACGGTATGAGTGGCGGCGAATGGCTGTCTGGGATGCAGCTTTACACCATGCTGGGTCTTGTCGGGCTGACCATGGCGGTGATCTGGGTGATACCGCGGATCACGCGCATCATTCCGGCGCCACTGGCCGGTATTCTGGTGGTCGCGGCAATCGTGATCGGGTTTGGCCTTGACGTACCACGCGTCGGCGATCTGGCATCAATCGAAGGCGGTCTGCCTGCCTTCCACATTCCGATGGTCCCGTTGAACTGGGAAACGTTTGAAATCATCTTGCCTTATGCGGTCATTCTGGCGGCCATTGGCCTGATCGAATCCCTGCTGACCCTGAACCTTGTGGGTGAGATCACCGGCAAACGCGGCGGAGCCTCACAGGAGTGTATCGCTCAGGGCGCTTCGAATATTGTGACCGGGTTTTTCGGCGGCATGGGCGGTTGCGCGATGATCGGTCAATCGATGATCAACGTGAAATCAGGTGGCCGTACCCGTATTGCCGGGATCGCAGCGGCGCTTTTCCTGCTGGTCTTCATCCTGTTCGCCTCGCCTCTGATCGAGCAAATCCCGCTGGCGGCGCTTGTAGGCGTGATGTTCATGGTGGTGATCGGCACCTTTGCGTGGAACTCGTTTAAGATCATGCGCAAAGTGCCCATGACTGATGCATTCGTCATTGTTCTGGTGACCGTTGTGACGGTAATGGAGGACCTTGCGGTCGCGGTTGTGGTTGGCGTCATCGTCTCGGCGCTGGCCTATGCCTGGAACAACGCCAAACGCATTCACGCCGTCACGCGCGACTCCGAGACCGAAAAAGGCGCGAAGGTTTACGAAATCCAGGGTCCGCTGTTCTTCGGGTCTTCTGATGGATTTATCGAACTCTTCGATGTCCCGAACGACCCTGAAACAGTCATCGTCGATTTCGCTGAAAGCCGTGTGGTGGATCAGTCTGCCCTTCAGGCCATCGAAAACATTGCTGCAAAATATGAAGCGGCAGGAAAACGCGTCATGCTGCGCCACCTGAGCCGGGATTGCCATAAGCTGCTGAACAAAGCCGGTCACCTGATGGTCGACAGTGATGATGACCCGGATTATGAGCTGGCAGTAGATTACACTGTCCGTACCGGCATTCTGGGCGGGCACTGATTGTGAAAGGCGGCCGAATAGGCCGCCTTTTTTAATGGACCAAACGCTCCAAGCTATCGATATCTCCGGTCAGCAGGGCGCTTTCGGCTTCGGTGATCAGATCGACTGGCCAATCCCACCACTTCAATGCAAGCAGCCGCTCAATTTTGTCGGTGTCAAACCGATACCGGCGTACCTCGGCCGGATTGCCTGTCACAATTGCATACGGTGGCACTGTTCCCCGTACGACAGATCCAGCACCGATAATCGCGCCATCTCCGATCTTGGCGCCTGGCATGATCAAAGCGCCGTACGCGATCCAAACATCATTTCCGATCACAGTATCCCGCCTGTCCGGCTGGTACCCCAACAGTTTTTCAGGGTCGAATACCGGAAAAGGGTAACATGTCGCACCGTCCATGGAGTGGTTGGCCGACGAGGTAATGAACCGGACGCCGTGGGCGATTTGGCAGAACTTACCCAAGACAAGTTTTTCGCGGGAAAACGGGAACAGATATGGGGCGAGACGTTTCGCCCAATCCTCTGGCGCGTCGAAATCCGACGCATAGCTGTAATCACCGACGTCTATTCTTGGGTGGTCGATGGCCTGAGACAGGAAGACCGTCCCCGTATAGCCGGAGCCGCCCGGCAAGGTAATTGGGTATCTGCGCGATGCTTCAGGTAGGGGCATTAGTCATCCGGTCTTGAAAGGCTGAACAACTCGGACACAACAGAATAATCGCGGTACCCAAGCCGTGCCAGAGGTTTGAACGCGGTCACGTCGAATTTGCCGTCTCGGATGTGATCGTCGTGCAAATGAACGCCTGTCACTTCGCCAAACACGACCCGGTTCGCTTCACCGGGCAGGGTTACAATCTGGGTCAGCTTGCATTCCAGCGCAGCAGGTGCCCCTTCAATCCGTGAGCAGGGGATGGTTTCGCATTCGATCGGTGACAGCCCGGCATGTGAAAACTCATCGACTTCTTTTGGCAGGCCTGCGGAACTTGCGTTCATCGCGTCCCGGTGCGCATGAGCAACGACATTCACACAGAACACACCCGTGGCCTCGATATTGGCGACGCTGTCCTTTCCACCGTTCTGATCGTGTTTGGTGCCGGTTGTGGCAAACATCACCTGTGGCGGCGTATAGGCCACGCCGTTGAAGAAGGAATAGGGCGCCAGATTGTTGATCCCATCCGCATCCCGTGTCGAGATCCAGCCGATCGGGCGCGGCGTGATGATGGCGTTGAACGGGTTGTGCGGCAGGCCGTGGCCGTCTTCGGGGCGATAGAACATCTGATCTCCAAGCGTTTGCCCAAGGCGTACCGAAGTGCTAGGGCGAATTCCAGCAAGGAAAAGAGGGCAGGGTGCAGCAATTCGGGATCAGGCCGGAAGAGCCGGACGATTGGTGGGAGGTCGAAGCCCTCTATGATCTGTGTTTTGCACCGGGTCGTGAGGCCTTGTCGTCGTACCGATTGCGCGATGACGTTCCACCGGTTGCGGGCCTGTCTCTGGTCGCACGCGACGGTCAGGGAATTCTGGCCGGTGCGATCCGGTTCTGGCCTGTTCATGTCGGTGATCACGATGCTTTGCTGCTGGGGCCTGTGGCCGTGCACCCCACCCATCAGGGAGAAGGTCTGGGTGGTTACCTGATCCACGCCGGTGTCGAAGCGGGGCGAACCCTCGGGTGGCAACGGGTCATGCTGGTAGGGGATGAACCCTATTACAGGCGGTTTGGGTTCGCGCGGTTGCAGGGGGTAAAGATGCCTCCGCCCACCAACCCAGACCGGGTTTTGGGGCTGGAATTGGTGTCCGGCGTCTGGTCCGGGGTTCAGGGGGCCGTGACCCGCTGGAGCCGCTGACCTATTGAAACCACACTGCGTAACGCCGATGTTGATAGGCAGGAGGGCGTGAATGCAGAACGTGGTTCTTGTCGAAAACGTGGATGCCGAGGCCGAACTGGATCGCTTGGCGGGGCACTACCGATCTGCTGGAGGTGTTGGTGTCAAGCTGCTGAACAAACTGGGCGGTTCGGCTGAGGCTCTGTTGGAGCAATTGCCGGAACCTGTGCGGAATGGCCTGACCGGCGCAACCGAGCAGGCATTGTGGCTTGCTATGCACGCGGCTCAGGGCTCGCGTCGCGCTGTTCCAGATCAGCAGCCTTGGGTGAATACAGCCGTCACCACGGCCATGGGCGCGGCCGGGGGGCTGGGCGGCGTTTCGACAGCCCTGATGGAGCTGCCTGCAACCACCACCATGCTGCTGCGCGCGATTCAGGGCGCTGCGGCCCGTGAAGGATTCGACCCATCTGCAGAAAACGTTAAGTTCGACTGTGTGCGTGTGTTGTCGGCGGCGGGACCGTTGTCGCATGATGACGGAGCGGATCTGGGCTTTTTCTCGGTGCGCCTGACCCTGACCGGACCGGCGATGCAACGTCTGATTGCCGCAGTTGCTCCGCGCTTTTCGATTGTGCTGGGGCAAAAACTGGCAGCTCAATCCGTTCCGGTGCTCGGAGCGTTGGCCGGTGGTGGTACGAACTATGTCTACACGCGATACTACCAACAGATTGCGCGCGTGCATTTCGGTCTGCGGCGGTTAGCGATTGATGCGGACATCCCCCATGACGATCTGGTGCGGAAGCTCTCGACTCGTATGTAAGAAATACAGCTTTTGACGTGACTGCCTTGGCGGGTGCCACACTATGTGGTATCTTCGTAGTTGCTGGCCGCTAAATAAGTCTGTTTTGGGCCGAATTGGCAGGCCGACGAGGTATGTGGCTGAAAGGGTGTGTCATTCAATGAATGCAAGACCGTTGCTTCATGACCTTCCCAAAGCTGCAAAGCAGCCTGTTCTGCGGCAATCCTCGGCTTTGTGTTTCCGGATCAAGAGTGGTCGTCCCGAGATCCTGTTGATCACGACACGCAAGTCACGGCGATGGATTATTCCCAAAGGGTGGCTCATCCCCGGCCTGAGCCCACAGGACACCGCATTGCAAGAGGCCTGGGAAGAGGCGGGCGTGTCTGGCCAGTGCAACGGGGCACGATTGGGGCAGTTTCTGCATCACAAACACCGTTCGAACCGACCCCCATCCTTGTGCCTTGTAGATGTTTTTCCAGTGCGTGTGCGGGTTTTATCGCGGGCTTTTCCCGAAAAGAGCGAGCGTAAGCGCAAGTGGTTTTCGCCCAAAAAAGCGGCACAAAAGGTCAATTCCTCCGAGCTTGCCAAATTGTTGCGCGACTTTAAGCCTTACACGCATTAATGTCGTATCAGATAGCCTTGATATTGTCGCTTTGATCGGTATCTATTCGCCAATCGTTTTTTTGGACTGAACATGATTCAATACGCGTTGAAATGCAGCGAAGGCCACACATTCGACAGCTGGTTCCAATCCGCCAAAGCTTATGACAAGCTGGCTGCTGCGGATATGGTCACCTGCGCGGTATGCGGGTGCGCGCAGGTCGAAAAGGCGATCATGACACCGCGCGTCCGCCCGGCGCGAAATGCGCAGATAAAAAGCGAAATCCTACCCGCCCCGGAAGAACGGATCGACGTGGCCACCCCATCGCCCGAGATCGAGAAGGCCTTGGCCGAGATACGCCGCCATGTCGAAGAAAACTCGGACTATGTGGGGAAGGATTTCGCCAGTGAGGCGCGCAAGATCCATCTGGGCGAAGCTCCGGACCGCTCAATTTATGGGGAAGCGAAACCGGATGAGGCGAAATCGCTGATCGAAGACGGTGTGCCAGTGGCGCCGTTGCCGTTTGTCCCTAGCAGAAAGACCAACTGATCATGCAAATCGTGATCACCGGCGCCAACCGCGGCATCGGGCAAACCCTGGCAGAGCGGTATGGCCACCGGGGGGATAACGTCATTGGAACGGCGCGGGACGGCAGTATGCAGGTTCGCCTCGATGTATCCGATCCGGTGCAACAATCGGCCATGGCGAAACAGTTGAAAGATCAGCCTATCGACCTGCTGATCTGCAACGCCGGAGTGTATTTGGACAAAGGGCACTCGATCAACGACTACCCGGCTGACATGTGGGCGCAAAGCTTTGCGATAAATGTCATGGGTGTCTTTCTGACCATTCAGGCCCTGTTGCCTAACCTGCGCGCAGCGGGGGGTAAAGTTGCGATAATCTCGTCGCAAATGGCGTCGCACGCCCGCGCGCCGGGCGGCAGTTATATCTACCGCGCGTCCAAAGCGGCGGCTTTGAACCTTGGGCGGAATCTGGCGACGGATCTCAAAGATGATGGCGTTGCCGTTGGCATCTATCATCCGGGCTGGGTTCAGACAGATATGGGCGGTGCTGCGGCTGATATCGATGTTGATCAGGCCGTGTCCGGCCTGATTGAACGATTTGATGCCCTGTCACTTGGCACCACAGGTTGTTTTGAAACCTATGACGGGCAACCGCACGATTATTGAGAAGTCAGCGCGGCTTTGGGGATTTCAAAGACCTCACCGGGTTCAATGTAGACAACCATCAAGTCGCCGCGCGTTTCATGTGAGATTTTTGAGGTCGAGTTGCTGGATTCCGGCACACCATCCTTGAAATAGATATTGCGTACATGTCCGCCACCCAGGGCCACCGCAACGGTTATGGTGCCGTCGTCATGGCGGCGCAATTCAGCATTGCAGCTTTGCACGGGATCACCGGCCTTTGCGGCGCAGGGAATTTTACCCAGCGCGTTCTTGCCGTCCGTCCCGGCGACACTCGCGACCTGGGCCAGTGCAGGCGACGATATAAGGGCTAAGGCAAGGGCTAGGCGAAACATGAAGAACCTCTTGATTTGGTTGTTGTCCATAGGCTGACACCGCGCCTGTACAATGTAAAGCGGCCCTGCGCCGCAGGGGCGATCCCTTTGCGCCCTTGCCCTTGCGGTGCCCCTCGCTTATGAGGCACGGAACTGCTAATCCAAGGCGCGGAGACTTTTGCCCCCATGCCCGTACTCGTAATGAAATTCGGCGGCACATCGGTCGCCAATCTGGACCGCATCCGCCGCGCTGCCAAACGTATCGGCGTTGAAGTTGCCAAAGGCTATGACGTGATCGTCATCGTCTCGGCCATGTCGGGCAAAACCAATGAGTTGGTGGGCTGGGTCAATGAGACATCGCCGCTGTTCGATGCGCGAGAATATGATGCCGTCGTGTCCTCGGGTGAGAACGTCACCGCCGGCCTTATGGCCCTGACTTTGCAGGAAATGGACATCCCAGCGCGCAGCTGGCAGGGCTGGCAGGTGCCGCTGATGACCACCAGCGCGCACAGCCAGGCGCGGATCGAGGAAATCCCGACCGAGAACCTGAACCAGAAATTCGGCGAAGGTATGCGCGTGGCCGTGGTTGCAGGGTTCCAGGGTATCAGCCCGGAAGGCCGCATTACAACGCTGGGCAGGGGTGGATCAGACACCACCGCCGTCGCTTTTGCGGCAGCCTTCGGTGCCGAGCGCTGTGACATCTATACAGACGTTGACGGCGTCTACACGACCGACCCGCGCATCTGTGAAAAGGCGCGCAAGCTGGACCGCATTTCGTTCGAGGAAATGCTCGAGCTGGCGTCACTGGGCGCCAAGGTGCTGCAGACCCGCTCGGTTGAACTGGCGATGCGGTATAAGGTGAAACTGCGCGTTCTCTCAAGCTTTGAAGAACAATCCGATGAGGCCGGCACGCTGGTCTGCGACGAGGAGGATATCATGGAATCCAATGTTGTGGCCGGTGTGGCCTATTCCCGCGACGAAGCCAAGATGACCGTTGTTTCCGTGGCCGACCGCCCGGGCATTGCCACGACCATCTTCTCGGCACTCAGCGAAGAAGGCGTGAATGTTGATATGATCGTCCAGAATATTTCGGACGAGGGCCGCACGGACATGACGTTCTCGTGCCCGACCGATCAGGTCGCGCGCGCGGAAAAAGCGCTGCTGGCGATCAAGGACAAGGGCGAGCTGAACTATGCCGAGCTGGTTGCAGACATCGATGTCTGCAAGGTTTCGGTTGTCGGAATCGGTATGCGCTCGCAATCGGGTGTTGCGGCCAAGATGTTTAAGGTGCTCTCGGACGAGGGGATCAACATTAAGGTTATTACAACCTCCGAGATCAAAATTTCCGTGTTGGTGGACAGGAAATACATGGAACTTGCTGTTCAGGCACTGCATGATGCCTTTGAATTGGACAAGGCGGCCTGAGCTGATCGGCCAAAGGTTTCGCCTGACACACTAAATCGGTTGGGCCATGGCGGACGGCACGGAAACAGAATCCCGCAAGCTGCTGCGGCGGCTGCGCGAAGAGATGGCGAGCGAAGCCGCCGGTCAGGAACGTCTTGACCGGATTACCCACCTGATAGCGGACAGTATCAGGGCCGAGGTGTGCTCGATCTATCTGTTTCGGGATGAAGAAACGCTCGAACTCTGCGCGACCGAAGGTCTGTCACCGGAATCGGTGCACAAGACGCGGATGCGTATGGGCGAAGGTCTTGTCGGGCGTGTTGCCAAATTCGGCAAGGTCGTGAACACCGCCGACGCACCGTCCGAGAAGGGCTTCCGCTACATGCCGGAAACCGGTGAGGAACGGTACTCGTCTTTCCTTGGCGTGCCGGTTCAGCGCCTTGGCGAAAAGCTGGGTGTTTTGGTTGTCCAGTCCCGCGAGGCGCGCGAGTTTTCGGCAGACGAAATATATGCGCTGGAAGTGGTGGCTATGGTGCTGGCGGAAATGGCCGAGCTGGGTGCCTTTGTCGGTGAAGGTGCAGCCCTGTCACCACTGCACCAGCAATCGGTTCTGTTGCGCGGCGGCCCGGCGCAGGAAGGCTCTGCCGAAGGGCATGTCTGGCTGCACGAACCCCGCGTGGTCGTCACGAACCCCATTGCCGAAGATCCGCACAAGGAGCGCGAGCGTCTGGTCGAGGCGGTGGAAGAGTTGCGCGTCGGTGTCGACAAGATGCTCGAGATTTCGCAGGGCGGCGACAAAGAACAGCTGAAGGTGCTGGAAGCCTATCGCATGTTTGCCAATTCCAAAGGTTGGATGCGGCGAATGGAAGAAGATATTGCCCTGGGTCTCAGCGCTGAAGCGGCGGTTGAGAAAGAGCAATCTCAGGCCCGCGCACGCATGGGGCAGGTCACCGATCCCTATTTGCGCGAACGCCTTGCGGATCTGGACGATCTCAGCAACCGGCTGCTGCGTATCCTGACCGGGCAGGGCAAGACAAATAGTGCCGATCTGCCGCCCGATCCGATCCTGATCGCGCGCAATATCGGCCCCGGCGATCTGCTGGAATACGGGCGGGCGCTGAAGGGGATAATCCTCGAAGAAGGGTCGGTTGGCAGCCATGCCACGATCGTGGCAAGGGCGCTGGCGATTCCTTTGGTCGTACATGTAGGCAGGATCACCACCGAGGCGTTGAATGGTGACCATGTTCTGGTCGATGGCGACCAGGGTGTTGTTCACCTGCGCCCGGAAGACAGTGTGGTCAGTGCCTTCCGTGACAAGATCGCGATGCAGGCCAAGGCGCAGGAACGCTATGCCTCGATCCGCGAAACCCCTTGCGTTACGCGGGATGGATCACGGATCAATCTGGTGATGAATGCGGGCTTGATGGCTGATTTGCCGTCGCTCGGCACGTCAGGCGCTGAGGGAGTTGGCCTGTTCCGAACCGAACTGCAGTTCCTGATCCGCAACCAGATGCCGAAACGATCCGAACTGGTCAGCCAGTATCAGCGCGTTCTGGACGCGGCGGGCGATAAACGGGTGGTGTTCCGCACGCTCGATATCGGGTCGGACAAAGTTCTGCCCTATATGAAGCACGTGGCCGAACCGAACCCGGCTTTGGGTTGGCGTGCCATTCGTGTTGGTCTGGACAAGCGCGGCGTCATGCGGATGCAGTTGCAGGCCCTGCTGAGGGCAGCGAACGGTCGGCCACTGACCATCATGTTCCCCTTTGTCGCTCAGGCCGAGGAATATCGTGAAGCCCGCTGGGAGGTGAACAAAACCATCGAGAGGGAAAAGCGACTGGGCCATGTCCTGCCTGAAACGCTTGAAGTTGGCGCGATGCTGGAAACCCCATCGCTGGCGTTTGCGCCGCAGAAGTTCTTTGATGAAGTGGACTTCATTTCGATTGGTGGGAACGACCTCAAGCAGTTCTTCTTTGCCGCTGACCGTGAGAACGAACTGGTCCGGCGCCGGTACGACACGCTGAATGTCAGCTTCCTGAGCCTGATGGAACGTATCGTGGAACGCTGTGATATCTCGGATACGCCGCTCAGCTTCTGTGGTGAAGATGCGGGTCGCCCGGTTGAGGCATTGTGCCTTGCGGCAATGGGAATACGGACGCTGTCGATGCGTCCTGCGTCGATTGGTCCGGTCAAAAGCCTTCTGTTGCGATCCAACCTGACAGAGGTTCGCAAAATCATTGCTGATGCACGCCATCGTGGCGAACAATCTGTGCGTCCTGCAGTGATGGAATGGCTGCGCAATCAGACTTAATGCGTAAAACGGCCGGGTTTCCTCAAACTAAGCTTGATTTTTTCGTGGCATCTTTTTATCAGGCAGGCAATGTTAGCGATAACATTTCAGGTTTTGCGGGGTTTCACACCGTGCTAAGCTGATATCGGCAAACTCAAAAGGAGCCTGAGATGGTTTCACGCGTAATTCCGGTAGAGCCATTCGATCTGGTGCTGTTCGGCGCAACCGGTGATCTGGCACAGCGGAAAATCCTGCCTGGCTTGTACCACCGCTTCGAGGTCGGGCAAATGCCCGACGGCGCGCGGATTATTGGCACGGCACGTTCCGACATGGACAGCGAAGGGTTTCGTGATCAGGTTCGCAAATCGATGCAACAATTCGCTCCGGGTTTCTCCAAAGAGACGTTGGATCGGTTTCTTGTCCATGTCGAATATGTGCCCGTGGACGCTTTGGGTGAAGCTGGCTGGTCCGATCTGAAAAAACTGGTGCGCGATGATGTCGTTCGGGCCTTTTACTTGTCAGTTGGCCCAAGCCTGTTTTCGGGCATCGCGCAACGGCTGCACGACGTTGGTCTTGCGACGCCGGACAGCCGCATTGTTGTCGAAAAGCCGTTCGGTCATGACCTCGCCTCAGCCAAGGCGCTGAACAAGGGCCTGCGCGCCTGTTTCGAAGAACATCAGATTTACCGGATTGACCATTATCTTGGTAAGGAGACGGTGCAGAACCTGATGGCGTTGCGCTTTGCGAACTCGCTGTTCGAACCGCTCTGGAACTCGACCCATGTTGATCATGTGCAGATCACTGTGGCCGAGACCGTAAGTGTCGAGGGGCGCGGGGCATATTACGATCAGTCCGGTGCGATGCGGGATATGATCCAGAACCACCTGGTTCAGTTGTTGTGTCTGACCGCGATGGAACCACCGTCGAAATTCTCGCCCAACGCGGTGCGCGACGAAAAGGTCAAAGTGATCGAAGCGCTGGAACCCGTTGCCCAATCCGACATCGCGCGCGGTCAGTACCGGGCCGAAAAAGGCGAGGGCGGTTATGTCGATCATGTCGGCAACCCGGCCAGCCGTACTGAAAGTTTCATTGCGCTCAAGGTGCATCTGGGCAACTGGCGCTGGGCGGGTGTTCCGTTCTACCTGCGCACCGGCAAACGCCTACGGGCGCGCGAATCCGAGATTGCGGTTTTCTTCCGTGATCCACCACATACGATTTTCCCCAATGTCGGCCCGCTGCATGGCAACGTGCTGGTGATCCGGTTGCAACCTGATGAAGGCATCACCCTGCGCACCACGATAAAGGACCCGGGGCCAGGGGGCTTTCGACTGTCGGACGTTGCGCTGGACATGAGCTTCGCTGAAGCGTTGGGGGCCGAGGCGCAAGCGCCGGACGCCTATGAGCGTCTGGTGATGGACGTCATCCGCGGCGACCAGACTCTGTTCATGCGCGGGGATGAGGCCGAAGCCGCCTGGGCTTGGGTCGATCCTATTATTCAGGGGTGGGAACAACGCGGCGACCGCCCTTCAAGGTATGATCAGGGCAGTTCGGGCCCCGAAGAAGCATTGATGCTGATGCATCGCGATGGACGTCGTTGGCGTCAGATCGGAGGGTAAAAATGGTTCACTCAGTCATTTCCGATGTCACCAAACGGATCATCGACCGCAGCGCCGATCTGCGCAGTCCACATCTTGAACGAATGGAGCAAGCGCGATCCAAAGGCCCCGCCCGTGCACATCTGTCTTGCAGTGGTCAGGCCCATGCCTATGCAGGGGCAGGCGAAGATCAGCAATCGATGGCGTCAGGTACTGCAGGCAATCTGGGCATCGTTACCGCCTATAACGACATGCTCTCGGCCCATCAGCCGTTTGAACGCTATCCCGGCCTGATCCGCGACACAATCCGCGCTGCCGGCGGTACTGCTCAGGTAGCAGGCGGTGTGCCGGCCATGTGTGACGGCGTCACGCAAGGCGAAGCGGGGATGGAGTTGTCGCTGTTTTCACGCGACGTGATTGCGCTGGCGACCGGTGTGGCGCTCAGCCACAACACCTATGACGCGGCTTTGTTCCTGGGCGTCTGTGACAAGATTGTCCCCGGTCTGATTATCGGAGCGCAGGCTTTTGGCCATCTGCCTGCCGTGTTCCTGCCCGCCGGACCAATGACCAGTGGTTTGCCGAACGATGAAAAGGCCAAGGTCCGACAGAAATTCGCCGCCGGAGAGGTGGGCCGTGAGGAACTGATGAAGGCGGAAATGGCCGCCTACCATGGTCCTGGTACCTGCACCTTCTATGGCACTGCCAACACCAACCAGATGCTGATGGAATTCATGGGTCTGCACCTGCCAGGCTCCAGTTTCGTCAACCCAAACACCCCCTTGCGCGATGCCTTGACCGAGGAAGGCGCCCGCCGTGCCCTGTCGCTTAGCGCGCTGGGCAACAATTACACGCCGGTTTATCAGGTTTTGGATGAGCGCGCTTTTGTGAACGGTATTGTCGGTCTGATGGCAACCGGAGGTTCAACCAATCTGTTGATCCACCTGATCGCCATGGCGCGCGCAGGTGGCATCGTATTGGACTGGCAGGACTTTTCCGACATCTCCGCAGTGGTGCCGCTGGTCGCGCGGGTTTACCCCAACGGTCTGGCAGATGTGAACCATTACCACGCCGCAGGCGGTCTGGGATACACGATCGGCACGCTGCTCGAGGATGGCTTGCTGCACCCCGACACGCTGACCGTGGCAGGCCAGGGCCTGCACAACTATACCAAAGAACCCAAGCTGATTGGTGATGAGCTGATCTGGCAGGACGGAGCGGGGCACAGTTTGAACGACAAGATTCTGCGCCCGGCCAAAGATCCGTTCCAGCCCACCGGCGGCCTCTCGCGCCTGACCGGCAATCTGGGCACAGCTGTCATGAAAGTCTCGGCCGTCGCCCCCGAACATCAGACCGTCGAGGCCCCGGTACGTGTCTTCCAGGATCAAGATGCGGTCAAAGCCGCTTTCAAGGCCGGAGAGTTCACCGGTGACGTCATAGTAGTCGTCCGTTTCCAAGGGCCAAAGGCCAATGGGATGCCTGAACTGCATTCGCTGACACCTATCTTGTCGATCCTGCAAGGCCGTGGGCAGAAAGTGGCGCTGGTCACGGATGGTCGCATGTCCGGTGCATCAGGCAAGGTGCCCGCTGCCATCCATGTCTGCCCCGAAGCGCTGGACGGTGGTCCGATTGCTTATCTGCAAGACGGCGACCTTCTGCGTGTCGATGCGGTCAAGGGCGAGCTGGATATCCTGACCCAAGGCGTTCTGGACCGCGAACCCGTCATCGCCGACCTTTCAGCCAATCAACACGGTGTCGGGCGTGACCTCTTTGGCGCGTTCCGTCAGAATGTCGGGTCTGCCGACACCGGCGCCAGCATATTCGGAGCATAAGAGATGTCGACAACCCAACGCACCCGCGAAATCTGTGCTCTTGCGCCAATTGTTCCGGTTCTGGTCGTCGATGACGCCGCACAGGCCTGCCCACTGGCCGAGGCTCTGGTCGCTGGTGGCTTGCCTGCGCTCGAAGTCACCTTGCGGACCCCGGCAGCACTGGATGCGATCAAGGCCATGTCGCAGGTGCCTGGCGGGGTGGTCGGTGCAGGTACACTGGTCACGCCTGATGATGTCCGCGCTGCAAAAGAAGCGGGCGCGCTGTTCGGCGTTTCCCCCGGTGCCACGGATGCCCTGATCGCGGCGTGCGAGGCCGAAGGCCTGCCGCTGCTGCCCGGTGCCGCCACAGCCAGCGAAGCGATGGCGCTGCTGGAAAAAGGTTATGACATGCTGAAGTTCTTTCCGGCGGAGGCTTCGGGCGGTGCGCCGGCATTGAAGGCCATCGGCGCGCCCCTGCCGCAGATCAGCTTCTGTCCGACAGGCGGAGTGTCCCCGTCCAACGCCCGCGACTACCTGTCTTTGTCCAACGTGGTCTGCGCGGGCGGCAGCTGGGTCGCACCAAAGCAGATGGTCGAAAACGGCGACTGGGCCGGGATCGAAACACTTGCGCGCGAGGCATCGAAGCTGGCGGATTGACGCCGCTTGGCCCCTCGCTAAGGTGGGCGTCAATTCAAACAGGTTGACCCCATGACACAGACAGGTGCCCTTTCCCAGGGGCGGACATATCTGGCCATCCCTGGCCCTTCGGTGATGCCGGACGCAGTCCTGCAGGCCATGCATCGCCCGTCGCCCAATATCTATGAGGGTGAACTTATCGACATGATGCCGGCCCTGACCCACGATCTATGCCGGGTTGCGGGCACAAAGCACAACGTCGCCATCTATATTGCCAACGGCCATGGCACGTGGGAGGCAGCGCTGTCCAACGTGATTGCTCCGGGCGAAACCGTTCTGGCGCCTGCCTCGGGCCGGTTCACCCATGGCTGGGCCGAAATGGCCGAGGGGGTCGGAGCCAAGGTCCAGCTGATCGACTTCGGAACTTCGTCAGCCTGGGATTTCGACCGGATCGCAGATGCGTTGCGTGCGGATAATGGCCATCAGATCAAGGCCGTTCTGGCGGTACACGTCGATACCTCCAGTTCGATCCGCAACGACATCCCGGCGTTGCGCCAGCTTCTGGACGATCTGGACCACCCGGCGCTGTTGATGGCAGACTGTATCGCCTCACTGGGTTGTGACCGGTTCGAGATGGATGAATGGGGCGTCGATGTCACGGTCACTGCCTGTCAGAAGGGACTAATGACTCCGGCAGGCGTTGGCTTTGTCTTTTTCAACGACAAGGCGCAGGCCAAGCGGGCCACCATGCCGCGCGTTTCGCAATACTGGGATTGGCAACCGCGCGCCAATCCCGATCTATTCTATCAGTATTTCAATGGCACCGCGCCTACACATCATCTGTATGGGCTGCGCGCTGCCCTCGACCTGATCAACTCAGAAGGGATCGAGCAGGTCTGGGCCCGCCACGAACGTCTGGCAAAGGCCATTTGGGCAGCGTGTGAGAAATGGGCCGCAGAAGGCGCGTTGCATCTGAACGTCGCCGACCGCGCTTACCGCAGCCACGCCGTCACCGCTCTGCGCCTGACGGGTGGACGTGGAACAGACCTGCGCACATTCACCGAAAACCAACTGGGCCTGACACTAGGCATCGGGCTGGGGATGGAGGACTATGACGGCTGTTTCCGCCTCGGCCATATGGGCCATGTTAACGGGCAGATGGTCATGGCCATTCTGGGTGGAATGGAAACGGGCATGGCCGCGCTTGATATCCCGCGCGGCCAAGGGGCCCTCGAAGCTGCCGCTGCCGTGCTGGCCAACTGATCCCCCACTTGTGTCCCGGATCCGATCGGCCTCTTCATCTGGCCAAAAACACCTTCGGAGGGAATCGCGGTGTGGCGCAAGGGGGGGGCAGACAGCCCCCCTCTGACGCCCGGACCCAAAGTGATAAATCAGCCTGTCTTTGCCCGCGCCTCTGCAAGTGCCTTGGGCAAAGCGGTTGCAAAGGCATCCATATCAGACACCTCGCCGCAGCTTACGCGAATGCACCTGTTCTGCGGCGCCGCAAACGGCATCCGAACAAAAATCCCTTGCGCGACCAGCGCATCCAGTACGGCTTTGGCAAAATCGCCGTCGCGCCCGCAATCAATCGCCACGAAGTTGGTGGCCGAAGGCAGAGGTTCCAATCCGTTGGCGCGGGCAATCGCCCCGATCCGCTCCCGCGCCTCTGCGATCTGCGCCTGAATGTGTTCCAGCCACGCGCCATCCTTTAGAGCCGCCAAAGCCCCGGCCTGCGCTGCGCGGTTCATGCCGAAATGATTGCGTACCTTGTTGAAGGCAGCGATCAGATCCGACGTGCCCATGGCATACCCAACCCGCGCACCCGCCATGCCATAGACCTTCGAGAAGGTCCGCATCCGGATCACACGCGGATCCTCTACACTGACAGGTGCGGCCGTTCCCTCTGGCGCGCATTCCACGTAAGCTTCATCCAAAACCAGCAGGCAGCCATCGGGCAAGGCGTCCATCGCGGCTACGATATCGGCGCCGGAATGCCAACTGCCCATTGGATTGTCGGGATTGGCCAGATAGACCAGCTTGGCGTCAACCTCGGCAGACTTGGCAAACAGGGCCGAGGGGTCTTCGTGATCGCCTGAATACGGTATCTTGTGAAGAACGCCGCCGAACCCGGCCACGTGATAGTTGAAGGTCGGATAGGCCCCGTCCGATGTTACAACTGCATCTCCGGGGCCGACGATCAGGCGCACCAGATACCCTAGAAGCCCGTCAATCCCTTCGCCCACAACGATATTTTCTGGCGTCACCCCATGATGATCTGCCAGAGCTTTGCGCAAGTCATGATTTTCGGGATCGCCATACATCCAGATTTCAGAGGCAGCCTGCGACATGGCCTCGATCGCGCGGGACGAGGGGCCAAACACGCTTTCATTCGCACCCAGACGCGCACCAAACGGCGCACCGCGCTGCCGCTCTTGCGTTTCGGGGCCCACAAAGGGCACGGTGGCGGGCAGGGATTGGGCAAGCGGGGTGTATCGAGGTCCTGTCATGTCCGCAGATAACCTCAAGCCCATTCATTGAGCAAGCGCACACCACGCTTGGGTGCGCTGGAAAAGACATTTGAAAAAGGAGCGCAGATGCGCATTCTCTTTGCCGCTATTCTCCTGGGCCTAGCCTATCTTCTATTCTGGCCCGTTCCCGTTGAGCCTGTTGCTGTTGAGATGTCGGACGATAGCGGGTTCACTGGGGATTTCGTTGAAAACACGGCGCTGGACGCAGCGCAGTTGATCCAACTGCCGGGGGAAGAGATTGGCCCTGAAGACATCGCGGTGATGCCTGATGGAACAGTCTACACAACCAGCCTGTCAGGCATCCTCTACCGCATCGACGGGGCGGAACCGATTGAAGTCGACGAACTTGGTGGACGTCCTCTGGGGCTCAAGGCCGGGTCAGATGGCGCGCTTTACATCGCTGACAGCTTTCGGGGTGTGATGCGTTGGTCTGGTCCGGGTTCGCTGGAAACCGTGGTGGCTGACATCAACGGTGCGCCGGTGATCTATGCCAACCAGCTGGACGTAGCGCAGGATGGCACGATCTATTTCTCGAACTCCTCTGACAGGTTCGACCCTGAAACCATGGGCGGGACCAAGCCGACCTCGGTCCTGACCATTTGGGAACAGTCCGATACAGGCTATGTCGCCCGTCACACGCCCGACGGCCGCACCGAGAAGATCGCCGAGGGATTTGTTTATACCAACGGCGTCGCCCTTTCACCTGATGAAGATTTTCTGCTGATCGCGGAGACAGGTCGCGCGCGTGTGCACAAGCTGTGGCTGACCGGACCAAAAGCGGGCCAGCGAGAAATCTTGCTGGAAAACCTGCCCGGCTATCCTGACAACCTTGAGGCTCAGGGTGACGGCACCTATTGGATGGCTTTCGCCAGCCCCCGCGTGCCATCCGAGGCGCTGATGCCATACCCGTTCCTGCGCAAGGTGATCTGGAGGTTGGGTCCGGCAGTGCGCCCGGCGCCAATCCATCGTGGCATGATGGTGCAGTTCGATGGCGAGGGTACAATCCTGCGTACGTTACAGGACCCGCAAGGTCGCCTGGGAATCACGACCGGGGGCAAGATCGCAGGCGACAAGTTCTATGTCATGACCCTCGACTCTCCTTGGTTCGGACGGATGCCCATCAGCGATATGCCCTGACGTCGCAGTGGTATTCCGCAGCCCGTCCGGGCATGGTTGCCGCAATAGAATTTCGGGAGGTCCCCCATGTCACGCGTATCCGTCACCTACCAAGATCACGTTGCCCATGTCACTTTGACCCGCGGCGATAAGATGAACGCGCTGGATGACGCGATGATCAAGGCGCTGCTGTCCGCCGGACAGGAGGTCGCCGCCTCGGATGCCCGCGCCGTGGTTTTGTCCGGTGAGGGCAAGAGCTTTTGCGCCGGGCTCGACATGGCAAGCTTTGCAAAGATGGCGCATATGGACCCAACCGAATGGCTGATGACCCGCAGCCATGAGGACGCCAACGAGATGCAGGAACTGGCCCTGATTTGGCGTCGTGTCCCAGTACCGGTGATCTGCGCCATTCAGGGCGTGGCCTATGGTGGTGGCCTGCAGATCGCGCTGGGCGCGGATATTCGTATCGCGCACCCCGAAGCGAAATTGGCCGTGATGGAGATGAAATGGGGCATCATCCCAGACATGGGCGGCATGGTTCTGTTGCCCCGACTTGTTCGTTCGGATGTGCTGCGCCTGCTGACCTACACAGCCCGCCCCATCGGTGCATCGCAGGCAGCCGATTGGGGCCTTGTTACGCAACTGTCCGATGATCCGCTGACCGAAGCTCTGGCGATTGCCGAGAGTATCGCTGGCCAAAGCCCCTCGGCCATCCGCGCTGCCAAACGCCTGATCGAAGTTGCCGAAACTCAGGCGCGGGCCGACGTTTTGATGGCGGAATCCGCTGAACAAGTGGAACTGATTGGAAAGCCTGATCAGATGGAAGTGGTTATGGCGCAGATGCAGGGCCGCAAGCCCGACTTCAAATGATCACCGCATAAAGGCCCGCCGCGCATCGCGGGCCATGTTGTAGCGCATCTCCAGATCGGCAATCCGCGCCATTGCCGCCTTGCGCTCGACTGGGCCGGTCAAAGCTGCATAATTCTGCCGCTCCGTGTCGAGCTGCTTTTTGATGTCGAACTCCTCTGGCAAAACACCAGCCTGTGCCATGATCCGGTGACCGGCGGCGATGGCCGGATCACTCATGGCCTCTGAGGATCGGTCGGGCAATGGTTGGCCTTCGCCGTCCAAACCCTGCAACTGACCCTCGGCCTGCGCTTTTTTGATCTGGCGTTCGACCAGTTTTCCCAAGGCTCCAAACATGCGCGTATCATACCGCCTGTAGTGTTCTGATGAAAGGGATCACCGCGCTCGGTTTGTCACCAGATAGGCGATACCTCCAGCCAGAAGCCCCCAGACCGCAGCCCCCAAACCAAAAACCGTGATGCCAGAGGCGGTGATGGCCAGCGTCAAAATGGCAGCCTCCCGCTCGGCTGGGACATCCAGCGCGGCGTAAATCGCGTTGGCCAATACCCCGATCAGGGCAACCCCCGCCAGAGTGCCCATCAGCAGAGGGTTGGCAAGGGAGGCAAAGCTGGTGATCGCCACGGCAAAGATGCCGAAGAGGCAGTAGAACACGCCGCCCATGATCGCCGACCAGTAGCGTTGCGTTGGATCGGGGTGGCTATCCTCGTTCGAACACATCGCGGCGGTGATGGCGGCCAGGCAGATCGCGGGCGCTCCGAACGAGGCGGACAGAAGGCTCGCGCCGCCGACAGACGAAAACAGTTTGCCGGGAACCGGGGCGAACCCATAGCTGCGCATGACCGCGACACCGGGAATATTCTGCGTCGCCATGGTGACGATGAACAGCGGTACGCCGATTCCGAAGGCCGACGCGACCGAGAAGGAGGGCATCGTCCAGACCGGGGCCGCAATCAGACGATTCGGCATCAGTTGCGCGTCGCCAGCGTTCAGCGACACAACAATGGCTGCCGCAACCACTGCGGCCGGGACAGCGAACAAACGGTTGACCCGCCCGGCAAGGAACCATGTCAGGATCACAGGCAGTGCTTGCCATGGTATCTCCACCGCTGCCTTGAACGGCACGAGGCAAAGCGGCAAGAGAACACCCGCCAGCATAGCTTGCGCCAGTGTTGTCGGGATTGCAGCTGCCAGCCGTCCCAGCGGTTTCCACAGCCCGGCCAGAACAGTCAGTGCCCCGGCGCACAGAAACGCTCCTATTGCGCCGGAGAAGCCTTCGGCCGGGGCGGTGGAAACGGCCAGCAACGCAACCCCTGGGGTCGACCACGCCACGCTGATTGGCATCTTGTACCAAAGACTTAGAGCGATGGCCGCAAGCCCCATCGCGATTGCCGCGCTCATCAGGCCCGACGCAGCCTGCGCCGGGGACGCAGCCATCGCACCCAGCCCCTGAAGGACGATGGGGAACGAGCTGAAGAATCCGACTATAGCTACAACCAACCCAGTTGAGACGGTCTGCATCGGAGGGAAATGTCGCACCATCAGGGCCTCAGAGGATTGTTCCGCAGAAGTGCTAACAAGTGCGGGGCGGCCCGAACAAGGGGGAAAGTACTGAGCGCAAAGAAAAACCCCTCCGTCAGTTGCGACCGAGGGGTTTGGTTCTGAGTATTTGTGAAAAGATTAAGATCAGGCGATTTCAGCCAGCCGGGCGAGGGCTTCGTTCAGTTTCGCCTCTTCTTCTTCACGTGCAGCAAGGTTGGCCTGGGCCTCTGCAACAACCTCTTCCGGGGCCGAAGCCACGAATTTGGGGTTGTTCAGTCGCCCGCGCAGCCCGCCGAGTTCCTTGGCCAGCTTGCTCTTGGCTTTCTCCAAACGCTCCTTTTCGGCACCAATGTCGATGATATCCGCCAGCGGCAGGCCAAACGATGCGCCGGGGGCTGCAATCGAAATGGTGCCCTTGGGTAGTTCGTCCGCCTTAGTCAGGCTGTCGATCCGTGCAAGACGCTTTATCAGCGCTTCGTTGCGGTCCCAGGCAGCTTGGCCATTCGCATCGATCTCGGTCACCAGCATCGGCACGTAGAGGCCAGCAGGCACCCGCATCTGAGCACGGGCCGAACGGGTGTTTTCGATCACCGAGATCACCCAGTTCATCTCACGATCCGCGTCCGGGTCGATCAGATCGGTGGCTGCGTAGGTCGGCCAGTCGGCGTGGACGATCATCTTGGCACGGTTGCCAGTCAGACCCCACAACTCTTCGGTGATGAAGGGCATGATCGGGTGCAGCAGGACCATGCACTGATCCAGAACCCAGCGCATGGTGGCGCGGGTCTCGGCCTGTGCTTCGGCATCTTCGCCCTGAAGCAGTGGCTTGGAGAGCTCCACATACCAGTCGCAGACCTTGCCCCAGACGAAGGCATAAAGCCCGTTCGCCGCATCGTTGAAGCGATAACTTTCCAGTGCAGCGTCGACCTCTTCCCGTACGCGGGCGGTTTCGCCGATGATCCAGCGGTTCACGGCCGCCTTGGGCTTCAGGTCGGCCACATCCAGTTGCGGGACGGCGTCGGTGAAGACTTCGTTCATCTCGGCAAAGCGGACGGCGTTCCACAGCTTGGTGCCGAAGTTGCGATAGCCGGTGATGCGTTCGCGGGACAGTTTCAGCACGCCGCCAATGGCCGCCATCGAGGCGTTGGTAAAGCGCAGCGCGTCAGCACCGAATTCGTCCACGATTTCCAGCGGGTCAATGACGTTGCCGGTGGTTTTGGACATCTTCTTACCCTTCTCGTCACGGACGAGCTGATGCAGGTAGACGGTGTGGAACGGAATCTGATCGACCACGGCCAGCTGCATCATCATCATCCGGGCGACCCAGAAGAACAGAATGTCGAAACCGGTGATCAGCACATCTGTCGGAAAATAGCGCTCCAGTTCCTCGGTCTGCTCGGGCCAGCCCAGCGTGCCGATGGGCCAGAGGCCGGACGAGAACCAGGTGTCGAGGACGTCGGGATCACGCCAAACCGGATAGACCAGCTTGGTCGGATCTTGCTCAATCGCGTACTGAGCCAGGCTTTCGGCGAACTGATGGATCGCCTCCTGCTTGTCGGCAACTTCAATAACGGTCGCGTGGCTCAGCGGGCTGGGGATGTTGGCATTGTCATCCAGGAATTTCTCGGTCACCGCCTCAAGGCTGGGTGCACACTCCATGACATTGCCACGATGCAACATGCCGCCTTCGTTCAGCAAGCGACCCATCTCGACTAGATCTAAGTTGCCGTCATTCTCGTCGTCAATGAAACTTTCGGCGGACAGGTCGAGGCCATACCAAACCGGAATCTGATGTCCCCACCAGAGCTGGCGCGAGATGCACCAGGGCTCGATGTTTTCCAGCCAGTGGTAATAGGTCTTCTCGCCCGACTCGGGGATGATCTTGACCGTGCCATCCTTGACCGCGTCCAGCGCAGGGCCAACGACCTTGGCGGCGTCGACGAACCACTGGTCGGTGAACATCGGTTCGATCACGACCTTTGAGCGGTCGCCGAAGGGCTGCATGATCGGTTTGTTTTCCACGCAGGGCACGAGCGTGTCAGGCGACTCGCCTTCTTCCATTTTTCTTGCACACACCCAAACAGCTTGATCTGCGGGGATCATCACGGCCAGACCGTCAGCGGTGATTTCTTCGACGACCTTCGCCCGTGCCTCAAAACGATCCAGTCCGCGGAGGTGATCGGGGACCAAGTTGATCGCGTCGATCTCGTTCTCGGTGAATTCACGCCCGCGTGCATATTCCTGCGCCTTGCCCGCCTCTTCGGCGTAAGGCGCGCCATCGGCCCGCATCGCGCCTTTGGTGTCCATCAGGCGGTACATCGGAATGCCGCCGCGCTTGGCGACCATGTTGTCGTTGAAGTCATGCGCGCCGGTGATCTTCACCGCGCCCGAGCCGAAATCGGGGTCAGGATAGTCATCGGTGATGATCGGAATCTGACGGCGATGCTCTTTCGGGCCAACCGGGATTTCGCACAGTTTGCCGACGATTGGCGCATACCGCTCATCCGAGGGATGTACCGCAACCGCGCCATCGCCCAGCATGGTTTCGGGGCGGGTCGTGGCAATCGAGATATAGTCGCGCTCTTCTTCTAGCACGATGTTCCCGTCCTCATCCTTCTCGACATAGGTATAGGTCTCGCCACCGGCCAGCGGGTATTTGAAGTGCCACATGTGGCCTGCGACTTCGATGTTCTCGACCTCAAGGTCCGAGATCGCGGTTTCGAAATGCGGATCCCAGTTTACCAGCCGCTTGCCGCGATAGATCAGGCCCTTTTCGTACATGTCGACGAAGACCTTGATGACGGCATCGTGGAAATTGGCCGAGTTCTCATGCCCCGTGCGCGGATCGCCCGCCGCTCCGGCCATGGTAAACGCGTTGCGCGACCAGTCGCAGGAGGACCCCAGACGCTTAAGCTGCTCGATGATCGTGCCGCCGTATTCGCCCTTCCATTCCCAGACTTTCTCAAGGAATTTCTCGCGGCCCAGTTCGCGCCGGCCGGGCTGCTGCGTGGCGGCCAGCATCTTTTCGACCTGCATCTGGGTGGCGATACCCGCGTGGTCTTGGCCCGGCTGCCAGAGGGTATCGAACCCCCGCATCCGATGCCAGCGGATCAGGATGTCCTGCAGCGTATTGTTGAACGCGTGGCCCACGTGCAGCGCGCCGGTCACGTTGGGCGGCGGGATCATGATGGTAAAGCTTTCGTCGCGCGAACGGTTCGCGCCTGCCTTGAAGGCTCCGGCCTGTTCCCAGGCCTCATAGATGCGGGCCTCGGCCTCGGCCGCGTTGAATGTCTTTTCCATCGCCATGGGATGCGTCCTGCGTCAACAAATTCGGGTCAGCGCCTGCAATAGCGAATGCGCGCGCCAAGGGGAAGGCCCTGTGCGTCTAAGCCATGCCAAAGCGGGCTTTGAAATAGGCGTCCACGCGTTGATAGGCCGGATCATGAAAATCCAGCGTCAGCAACGAATGGTCCTTGCCCGGATATTCCAGCGTTTCCAGCAGATCGCCGAATGCCTGCTCGAGCGCTTGCATCAGTTTCTTCGGTGCGAGCTTGTCTTCGGAATACCGCATCGCCAAACCGGGGCCTTTTGCAGACATGCCAGCCGACGCGGAACTAATATCCTGAGCGCTCATATGCAGGTGCTTGCCACCGAAGATCGGCAGGGCGGGTTGGCTGGCCACACCGCCCAGAACAGCGTCTTCGGCCATAAGCGTCAGGGCAAAGCTGCCAGTCAGGCACATGCCGATGACACCAACGCCTGCGCTGTTTTCGCGCTGTTTGATTTCACGGGTCAAAGCACGCATCCAGCCTGCGATGGGGCTCTGCTTGCCTCGGGCGAAAATATTGAACTCACGCCGTACGCAAAACAGTCGAGCCATGTTCTTGGCCATCTCGATTTTTCCAAAGGTCCCAAACAAATGAGGCAGATAAACGCGAAAGCCGGACGCGTTGAGCTTTGCGGCAAGCTCCAGTGTTTCGGGTCCAATCCCGGGCAACTCCTGCAATATCAGGATGGGGGGGCCTTCACCGCCGACATATACGTCATGGGTGGCAGTGTGTCCGCTGGTCATCGGGGCGGAGAATGTAAAAACGGTATCATGGGTCCAGCTCATGTTTGCAAGCTATCCGAACATCCATCGGGCGCAAACGAATTTCCGTGAGCCCTGCTGGACATCGCCGAGGCACGGGCTAGGCTCGCCTCCAGGATCGCGCAGGAGGGGTACCCCATGGAAAAGTTCGGCAAGAGCCAGCCCGTCAAACGAACCGAGGATCAACGGTTCCTGACCGGGCAGGGGCGTTACATGGATGACGCGGTGCCCGAGAACGCTCTGTTTGCGGCATTCTTCCGCAGTCCGGTCGGCCATGGTAACATCACATCGCTGGATCTTGAGGCCGCGCGGGCTGCTGACGGAGTTCGGCTGATCATGATGCTGGACGATCTGGCGGCAACAGGTATCGATACGGTTCTGAACGCGGCCGTCTTGCAGAACCGCGATGGGTCCAAGGCGGCAGCGCCCGATCGGCACATGTTGGCCAAGGATCGCGTACGCTTTGTGGGCGAGCCGGTGGCTGTTGTTGTCGCCGACACACTGAGCCAGGCGCAGGACGCGGTTGAATTGATCTGGATGGACATCGAAGAGCGTCCCGCCAAGCTGGACGTGGATAAGGGCGGTGAAATCCTTCACCCAGAAGCGCCCGATAACCGTGCATTTGATTGGGGGCTGGGGAATGAAGCGGCCACCGAAGCTGCCTTTCAGGCCGCCGCCCATTCCGTGTCGCTGAATGTGCGGGACAATAGGGTCATCATAAGCTCGCTGGAACCGCGTGGCTGTCAGGCCGATTGGTCAGACGGGCGTCTGCACTTTTCCTATGGAGGGCAGGGCGTCTGGGCGATGAAGGCGCAACTGGCGCAAAAGCTGAAACTCGACGCCGATGACATCCGCGTCACCACTCCGGATGTGGGTGGTGGGTTCGGCATGAAGGTGATGCCTTATCCAGAGTATTTCTGCGTTTCCGTGGCCGCGATGAAACTGGGTCAGCCCGTGCACTGGATGTCCGACCGGTCCGAGGCGATGCTGTCCGATCACCATGGCCGCGATCTGACATCGCTGGCCGAGCTGGCCTTTGACGCCGATCACAAGATCACCGCCTACCGGGTCCACAGCAAGGTCAACCTCGGCGCTTATAACAGCCATTTTGGGCAGGCGATTCAGACCAGCCTGTTCAGCAAGGTGCTGATGGGCGTCTACGATGTTCAAACCACGTATCTGCGGGTCGAAGGGTTCTACACCAACACAACGCAGGTGGACGCTTACCGCGGGGCCGGTCGGCCCGAGGCGATCTATGTGCTGGAACGCGCGATGGACCGCGCAGCGCGCGAGCTTGGCGTTGACCCGTGGGAGCTGCGGCGCAAGAACTTCATCCGCCCCGGCGATTTTCCTTACACCTCCTCTACCGGCGAGACTTATGATGTTGGCGACTTCGACATGGTTCTCAGCCGAGCGGCTGAGCAGGTCACTGGTTTCACCGCCCGAAAGTCCGCGGATGCCGAACGCGGCCTGATCCGGGGACAGGGCCTCTGTTACTATATCGAAAGCATTTTGGGGGACCCTTCCGAAAACTCTAAGGTCGAGTTTTGCGAGGATGGCACCGTGAATCTGTACGTCGGCACACAATCGAACGGGCAGGGGCATGAGACGGTCTACGCCCAGTTCCTGTCGGATCAGACGGGCATTCCCACGGACATGATCACCGTCGTTCAAGGTGATACTGACCGGCTTTCCCATGGCGGAGGAACCGGCGGCTCGCGATCAGTCACTGTGCAAAGTACCGCCACACTGGTCACGATTGACAAGATGATCGCCGCATTCACGCCTTATCTTGCCGATAAAATGGGGGTCGAGGAAAGTGATGTGAGTTTTGACCACGAGACATTCCGCGCGCCGGGTTCCAACCTGACGCCAACCCTGACCGAGGCTGCCGAGATGGCACGTGCCGACGGGCGCATGGATCTGTTACAGCATGAAGCTCGTGCCAATCTGGATGCGCGCAGCTATCCGAACGGCGCGCATGTTGCCGAAATCGTTATCGATTCTTACACCGGCGAAACGTGGGTCGACTGCTACACCGTTGTTGACGATTTTGGAAATCTAATCAATCCGATGCTGGCCGAGGGGCAGGTACATGGCGGGGTGGTGCAGGGCATTGGGCAGGCCCTGACCGAACATGTTGTGCACGATGCACATGGGCAACTGCTCACAGCTTCGTTTATGGATTACGCCTTGCCCCGTGCGGCGGACATACCCATGATTGAGTTTACCTCGGCGCCGGTTCCGTCAACCTCCAACCCGATGGGAATGAAAGGATGTGGCGAGGCCGGCACTGTGGGCGCGCTGGCTGCTGTGGCAAACGCGGTTCAGGATGCGCTCTGGGATCACGGGGTGCGGCAGGCGGACATGCCTTTCACACCTCACAGAGTATGGGAATTGCTGACGCATGAAACTGTCGCGGCTGAGTAGAAAGGTTCTGGGATGGCTCGGGCGGCCTTTACGGTCCGAGCATTCTGCCGAGACGCGGCACCGCGAACCGATCAGCCATGTCATCATCCTGGATGGCACCATGTCCAAGCTGGAGCCGGGTTTTGAAACCCACGCCGGTCAGACCCTGCGCCTGTGTTGCGAGATGGGCAGCAAGGTTTCGGTGTTCTATGAGGCGGGCGTACAGTGGGAAAGCTGGAAGTCTTCGCTGGACGTGATGATGGGTCGGGGCATCAACCGACAGATCCGTCGCGCCTATGGTTATCTGGCGTCCCGTTACAAACCGGGCGACAGGATCTTTTTCATCGGCTATTCGCGGGGTGCTTATGGCGTACGCAGTCTGGCTGGTGTGATCGACATGATTGGCCTGCTCAAGGCCGAACACGCAACCGAGCGGAACATTTTGCAGGCCTACCGCCACTATGAGTGCAACCCCAGCGGCACCGCCGCCCGCGATTTCCGCCGCAAATTCTGCCATGAGGGCGTCGAGATCGAGATGATCGGCGTCTGGGATACGGTCAAGGCGCTGGGATTGCGCCTGCCGCTGCTCTGGCGTTGGGCCGAGGAACGCCACGCATTTCACAATCACCAACTAGGTCCGGCGACGCGCCACGGCTATCACGCCATGGCACTGGATGAGACGCGAGAGGTGTTCGAGCCGGTTCTCTGGAAATGCACGCCCGAGTTCAGAGGGCATGTCGAGCAAGTCTGGTTCCGCGGCACCCACGGCGATATAGGCGGTCAGTTGAACGGCTATGAAGAGGCGCGGCCGCTCAGCAACATCTCTCTGATCTGGATGCTGGACAAAGCGGAAATGCATGGGTTGCCCTTGCCCGACGGCTGGCGCGACCGCTTCCCCATAGATACCCACGCCCGGTCGGTCGGCACATGGCGCGGCTGGGGAAAGATCTTTCTGTTGCGCAAGCACCGCAAGGTGGGGCGGGATCAGTCAGAACGTCTGCATGTCTCTGTCGCTCCCGACGAGCTGCCCGGTTGGGTCGCGATGCCCAATCTGCCGTCGCACCCCGCGCAGTAGGTTTAGTCGAAGGCGGTTGCGCCGGGATCGGCGGAAAGTGCTTCAAACGCTTCCAATACATCCCGCCTGAGATTCCGTACCAGTGACAATTCTGGCAGTGCATCCATTTGGAAAAAGGCAGCCTCGCTGGTTTCTACGCCAGCCTGTGGGTCGTTTTTGCTGATTTCGTCACATAAAAAGAACAGCTTGTAGAAGTCCCGTGCATCCGCCGGATAGGGGTGCCGCGCCTGGTGGCGCAAAGCATATAAGCGTCGCGCCCGAACCCGAAGGCCGGCTTCTTCCCAGACCTCACGTTCGATGTTCTCCGCCGGTGAGCTGCCGATATCTGCAAACCCGCCAGGCATTGCCCAGCGCCCGTCACTGCGCTCGCGCACCAACAGGATGCGGCCGTCCCGGATCACCGCGCCGCGTATGTCGATACTGGGCGTTGCATAGCCGCCCGCATGTTTCGAAACCAGTCCTTCGATCCGCGAAATCGGAACCTGACCCAAATCTGCCAGCATGGCGCGGGCCATGGCTGCGATCTCGTCATAGCGTTCCCGGTCGAACGGATCCTTAGTGAAATGCTGGCCGGTTTCGGCCAGCGCCAGCAGGCGTTTCGCCCGGGCAAGCCAGGCATCCTCCAACGCTGTCGGATCCTGGCGCATGAGCTTTACCGACGTCGGTCGCGGCGCGAACTCATTGGCTGGAAGGCCACGCCCACATGCGCCTCGCAATAGGGTTTGCCAGCCTCAACCGGCAGGCCGCAGAACCAGAAATCTTCGGTGGCGGGGTCGCCCACGGGCCATTTGCAGGTTTTCTCGGTCAGTTCCATCAGGGTCAGCTTCTTGGCCTTTTTCTCGACCTCATTGACCTTGGCCAGCGCCTCGGGGCTGATTTCGTTGGCCGAAGGCTGCGGTGGCAGCGGCTGACCTGCGGGGATGATCTGACGGCGGGCCGGAACGGCAGGTTTCGCCTCAGCGGTCGGGGCAGGGGCCGGTCGTGCCGGTTCGGTTTTGGGCGCGGGTTTGGGCTTGGCCTCGGCCTTGGGGGCGGGTGCCGGTTTTTCTTTCGGTTCCGCCTTGGCCGGGGATGCGCCTGTTGCCCGGTTGGACAGGCCCAGGCGGTGCACCTTGCCGATCACCGCATTGCGGGTCACGCCACCCAGTTCCTTGGCAATCTGGCTGGCCGACTGGCCTTCGCCCCACATCTTCTTCAGCAGTTCTACACGCTCGTCTGTCCAGGACATCGTTAGCCTTTCAAAAGCGGAAAGCGGCCCCGGATTCGGGCCGCCTTGGGAAATCGTCTCAGGCCCCTATTCTAAACACTGCAGCCCGAGTTACAAGCTGTCTTCGAATCAGGTTGAGGGCAAATCATGCAGAATCCCGCAGATCAGACCGCGCGCCGCTTTGGAGCGGTCAATTGGATGGGCCTTTACACGCTGGCGCAACGCGAAACCCTGCGCTTTCTGGCGGTCTGGACCCAGACGGTGCTGGCGCCATTGGTCACGGCGGGGCTGTTTCTGCTGATCTTCACCATCGCCATCGGACCCAGCCGACCCGATGTCATGGGCGTGCCGTTTGTCCTGTTTCTGGCCCCTGGGATCATGATGATGACAGTGATCCAGAACGCCTTTGCCAATACTTCATCCTCGATGGTGATCGCCAAAGTGCAAGGTAATATCGTTGATACTTTGATGCCTCCGCTATCGCCGCTTGAGATTCTGCTGGGCTATCTCGCGGGGGGCATTGCCCGTGGCGTAATGATTGCGTTGGTGATTTCAATTGCGTTGTTGGTCTTGCTCTCGATCGCGCCTCAACACCCTTTGATCGCACTGATATTTGTGGTTCTTGGCGGAGCATTCATGGGCGCGCTGGGCCTGTTTGCCGGTATCTTTGCGAACAAGTTTGACCAGATGGCCGCGATTACGAACTTCATCGTCACTCCGTTGGCCTTCCTGTCGGGCACCTTCTACTCGGTTGAGGCGCTGCCTCCTGTCCTGAACCGCCTGACCCATCTGAATCCGGTGTTCTATCTGATCGATGGCTTGCGATACGGCATGATCGGGGTGTCGGACAGCTCTCCGTGGCTGGGAATGGCAGTCTGTGCGTTCGCGACATTTGTGGTTGGTGTCATCACGTGGCTGATGCTGCGTACCGGGTACAGACTCAAGGCTTAACTCGGTTCCACCAGCGCTCCGGGTTGCAAGGCCAGCCTTGGCCTTCCCAGCCGGGGGTGCAGGCGCGCGGCGACGGCCCAAGCGCTGAAAAGGGCCATGCCGCCGGCTGCGAAAACTCCGGCGACAGGTGTCACCAACAGGACAAGCGACGCGACACCGGGTGTCAGAATGCCCGAGACATCGCGATAGCTGGAGTAGATCGCCGACATCTCGGTGCGTTCGGACGGTTTTACCGCCATGAGGAACGGTAATCCGGCACAGATATCCAGCACGATCAACCAGGCAGACCCCAGAACCAGCGCTACAACGGATGCGATTGGCCAGCCCGCGACGATGCCCGCCAAAACAAAACACCCCCCGGCGGCAGCAAATCCGGTCCGCACAGCGGTTTTCAGCGACCGTGCCTGCACCCAGCGCAGAATCAGCGGCGCGCCCAGCAGCATCGCATTCGTGCATGACAACAGGATGCCGCCCAACTGCTCGCCCAGCCCGTTTTCTATGGCAAAAATGGGCAGGTAAACCACATAAATCCACCAACCGCAGGACCGGATCATCGCAAACAGATATCCCGCAACCAATCTGGGTTGCGCAAAGAACCGAGGCAGAAAGGCCAGCGGATTCTTGGTGGGGCCACGGGCCTTCGTGATCAGCTTGCCGTTGCCCAGACGCATCCTCCAGAAAAGCGCCAGCATCGCCGACGCCGCGACAGCACTGATGACAAACGGGGCAGGGGCCCACAGCTCCATCAACAGGACACCAGCCATCGGGCCGCCCGTCCATCCAAGGGCGCTATAGAACATGCGGCTGGTCTCGCAACGGCCAAGTTCAATCTTGCTGATGTAATCCAGCACATAGGCATTGAAGCAAACAAAAGTGATAACAGTGGCCACGGTGTTCAGAGCCAGCGCGCTGACGACGGCCTCCGGACTGCCCTCTATCGCCAGCAAAGCGCTGCCGATGAACATCACACAACCCACGGAATACGCCCATCTGCGTGGAATGAAGCGGATGAGGAAAGGCACCATCAGCCCGACCAGCAACGAAATGATGCCAACCAGGAAATACAGGAAAGACACCGAGGACGCGTCCCCCAGCGCCCGATACATCGCCAGCGGAAAGACCGAGATGAGGATGCCGCGCACTATGGCTTCGCTTCCGGCCAGAATTCCGAAGTCGCGGACCGAAGGGGCGGGTGCGTGGCGCACCCATTCAGGAATACGGCGCTCGTGCATGGCAAACTCTCAAACCAACTCTGTCCAGAATGTGCCCACTGGATCGCGGTTCATGAAAGTTTGCGACATACAGGTCGCCCCTGAGCCGACCTGCCAGGTTTTTTCTCAGGTCCGGCGCTGCACCGCTTCACGCCAGACCAGAATCAATCCGCCGGCCAAGATGGTCGCAGACCCGATCAGGCTGATCCAGTCGGGGATAACATCGAAGACCGCCAAGTCATAGAGGGCGGCAAAGATCAGCGTGGCATAGCTGATCGGGGCCACAAAGGACGCGTCCGCCCGCGCCATGCCGTTGACAAAACACGCCTGCGCACAGGCCATCAGCACGCCGATTCCCACCAATGCACCCCATTGTTGCGGGGTTGGCATCTGAAAGACGAAGCTGACTGCGGTCGTGGCGATCACCAGCCCCATCGAGTTGTTGATCAGCAGGATCTGGATTGGTGGCTCGCGCCCGGACAGCTTCTTGATAAAGATGAGTTCCATCCCGATCAGCGCAGCTGCCGCCAGCGCCAAAAGGGCGGCGGGCTGAAAGCTGGCGGGTGTCGGGCGCAGCAGAATCAGCGCGCCCGTCAGGGCAACGGCCGCTGCCAGCCAACGCCACGGGCCGACCCGTTCCCCAAGCAGCGGAATAGCCAGAACCATGCCAAAGACGGGGTTCAGAAAAGATATCGCCGTCGCGTCCGCCATCGGAATGAAGGCGACCGAGGCGAACATCAATGTCACCCCGGCCCAACCAAAACTTGTTCGCCCGACATGAAGCCCCCAATGAGGCCGCACCAGACGGGGCCGCAGGATTGCAACCACTGACAGGATGGCGAGCAGGGCAAACAGAAACCGCCCGTGACTGATCTGCATCGCATGCATGGGCGGCCCCAAGGCATCCGTCCCCAGCGCCTTGGCCAAAAGCGTTGTCGCCGCGATAAAGGCGGTAGCGACAAAGATAAGCGCAGCGGCAAGCGGTGGATTATGGCCTTTGGGTTCAAACATGGCCAAGCGGTGCGCGGTTGCACAGGCTTTGGCAAGCCCAAAATATGACCGGTGCAAATTACCGGCTTCCCAACCCGCGCGAGCATCGCTATACGGGCGCCATGATCAAACTCGTGCATATCCAGTTGCTCCGACGCCGACGCATCCTTGCGTAACCGGCCTGTTTGATCTTGTGTGCCCTCCAATTCGGCACAAACCTCACCAAATCTGTTGACGAACCGGGCCTTCGTGTATCACTCACGAGGCTCATACTACCTGAAAAGGATGATCCCATGATCCCGTCCGTTCTGCCGACCTATAACCGTGCGCCCCTGACATTCGTGAAGGGCGAAGGCGCCTGGCTGACCGAGGCGGATGGCCGACGTTTTCTGGATCTTGGTGCCGGGATCGCTGTGAACGCGCTGGGCCATGCGCATCCGGCGTTGGTGGCTGCGCTGACCGAACAGGCCCATGCGTTGTGGCATGTCTCGAACCTGTACAACATTCCGCAGCAGCAGGCTCTGGCCGACAAGCTGGTGGAACATACTTTTGCCGATACGGTGTTCTTCACGAATTCCGGTACGGAGTCCTGCGAACTGGCCGTAAAAATGGCCCGCAAGTATTTCTATGACAAAGACCAGCCCGAGCGGGTTGAAATTATCACATTTGACGGATCGTTCCATGGTCGGTCGTCCGCTGGTATCGCCGCCGCCGGATCCGAGAAAATGACCAAGGGCTTTGGCCCACTGCTGCCCGGGTTTGTGCATTTGACCTTCGGCGATCTCGACGGTGTCACCAACGCGATCTCCGAGAAGACCGCCGCCATCCTCATCGAACCTGTTCAGGGCGAAGGCGGTATCCGCCCCGTGCCCGATGCCGAACTCAAAGCGCTGCGCCAGATTTGCGATGACAACGGGCTGCTGCTGATCCTTGACGAGGTTCAATGTGGCGTTGGCCGGACCGGCAAGCTCTTCGCCCATGAATGGGCAGGGATCACCCCGGACATCATGATGATCGCCAAAGGCATCGGCGGCGGCTTCCCTCTGGGCGCGGTTCTGGCCACCGAAGACGCGGCCAGCGGCATGACTGCGGGCACCCATGGCTCGACCTATGGCGGCAACCCGCTGGGCTGTGCTGTTGGTTGCGCTGTATTGGATCAGGTCGCAACACCTGCTTTCCTCGAAGGTGTCAACCGCAAGGCCGGGCTTCTGCGCCAAAAGCTCGAGGGCCTGATCGCCGACCACCCCGAGGTATTCGAAGAGGTCCGCGGCTCTGGTCTGATGCTTGGCCTCAAATGCAAGCCGACCAATAGTGACGTGGTCAACGCGGGTTATGACAACGAGGTCATCACCGTCCCCGCCGCCGACAACGTGATCCGTCTGCTGCCACCGCTGACCCTGACCGAAGACGATATCGCTCAGGCCATGATCCGTCTCGACAAAGCCGCCAAACAGATCGAAACCCAGCACGCAACTGCCTGAGCTTTCATCTTTTCCCAATATTCTGGGCGCAAGGGGGGAACCCCGCCCGCCATCAGCCAAAAGCGAAGCAAAATGAACCATTTTCTCGACATCCACAAAACCGATTCTACCGATCTGCGGGCCATGATCGATCGGGCGGGCGTGATGAAACAGGCGCGCTTGGGCCGTCCCAAGGCAGCTCCTGACGATGAACAACCTCTCAAAGACCGCATGGTGGCACTGATCTTCGAAAAGCCTTCGACCCGGACACGTGTGTCATTTGACGTGGGCGTGCGCCAGATGGGCGGACAGACCATGGTGCTGTCCGGCAAGGATATGCAACTGGGACACGGCGAAACCATCGCCGACACCGCCCGCGTGCTGTCGCGCTATGTCGACATGATCATGATCCGGACCTTTGACGAAACCATCCTGACCGAGATGGCCGAATACTCGGACGTGCCCGTGATCAACGGCCTGACCGACCGCACCCATCCCTGCCAGATCATGGCGGATGTTCTGACGTTCGAGGAACACCGAGGCCCGATCGCAGGCAAAAAGGTGGTCTGGACCGGTGACGGCAACAATGTCTGCGCCTCATTCCTGCACGCCGCCGGTCAGTTCGGGTTCGATCTGACCTTTACTGGTCCGGCTCAGCTTGACCCGGAAGAGGAGTTCATGGGGCTTGCCCGCCAAAAAGGCTCGAAAATCGTGATCGAACGGGATCCGCACAAAGCGGTCGAGGGCGCCGATCTGGTGGTCGCCGACACGTGGGTTTCGATGCACGATTCCCAATCGGCCAAAGAACGCCGCCACAACATGTTGCGCCCCTATCAGGTCAACGCTGAACTCATGTCACACGCTAAACCGGATGCGCTGTTCATGCATTGCCTGCCCGCTCACCGCGAAGAAGAGGCGACATCCGAGGTCATGGATGGCCCCAACTCGGTCATTTTCGATGAGGCCGAAAACCGTCTGCATGCTCAAAAGGCGGTTATGCGCTGGTGCCTCGGCGTTTAACGCCGAATCTGCCAAACCCGCATTCTGGCGAGCGTCCCGGCGCTCGCCGACACGACCAACACGCACAGCGCAACTTTGGTTACAACCTCCATAGTGCCCTCTATCAGCAGCGCGTGCACAACGCTGCCGATGATGGTGATAACGGCCAGCCCTGTGTGGCCCAGCCGCCAGATGCGAAACCGCACGCCCAACCGCTGCCGGCATATCCCTAACAAAGCCGCCGCAAACGCCGCCCACATCGCGGTTACGCCCCAAACCGAAAACGATGTGGGTGAGATGAACAGCAGCGCATCTACAACATCCGGCGGGCTGGTCAGCCACAACCCGGCCACATGGATCACAATCGCCACGATCAACGCCAGTCCACAGGCCCGATGCCAGCGGCGGCTGGCCATCGCGGACAGCCCCGGCAACCAGCGCCCCGCCAACAAAGGCTGCATCAGCAGCAGGCACATACAGATGATCCCGGCAAATCCAGCAACGATGTAGACAGGCTGCCGCCACGCCAACAGCGGGCTGAACGCGGCCGCGACGAACGGCACGGTGACGGCGACGATCAAAGCGCCCCAGATTACAGCATTGCGCGGCACCGAGACTCAGACAGGCTGCAACACGAAATGCGCGGCCAGAGTTGTGTCTTTCGAACTTGCCATGACTGGCCGCAGAAACACTGTCTCGAACTCTCCGCTGTCATAAGCCAGATGCCCATGCGCCTGACCAAAGGCAGGCACGATCTGCGGCATCTCAAGGCGGAACTCCCCCTTGGCATCGGTCAACGTTGCCCCATGGCTGCGCTGATCGCGTTCATGCCCCTCGGTCGTATGTGCCCAGATCTGGATGCGCTGACCGGGCAGGGGGGCCCCGTCTCCTGCGCGGCGCACGGTGCCGGTCATCCAGAACCCGCCGCCACCGATCCGCTCGACAATTGGCGCTCCCGGGCGATAGTTGTTCGAGCCACCGCGCATCGATCGGGTAGGTGCCAGCTCGCTCGCACGAGCAGGCACCAAAAGACCCGAAGCTCCGGTTGCCAGAACGGCAGCACCTTGGGTGATCAGCGAACGACGGGACAGCAACGCATCAGTCATCAAGAAACCTCCAATACGCAATCCATTCAGGTCAGTCTGTGGCTTCAATCTGAATCATAGCATGCTTCTGTCAAATTCCGAGGCTGCGTGCGTATTGAACTAAACGCTCTCACGGTTCTGTGAGCCCGGAAGGGTTCGGCCAATCAAATTTCTTTGACGTATCGTGCTTTGTAGTGCGATGTTCAGGGCCTCTGAGCCACATCGAGATGGTCATTCCACGATGACAGCAGACCTGGTTACAAAGGAAGACATTTCTGCGTTCCAACGCGATGGGGCCGTTGTTCTCCGGTCGAAATTCTCGTCCGACTGGATGTCATTACTGCGCGAAGGCATCGACGCCGATCTTGACAATCCAACCGACAATTTCACCCGCCACACCAAAGATCCGGACGCCCCCGGCTATTTCGAGGATTACTGGGCCTGGAACAAAATCCCCCAATTCACCGAATTTGTTCACAACTCGCCCTGCGCACCGCTTGCCGCCGGGTTGCTGGGGGCACCGTCCATCAATCTTGTCATGGACAACTGGTTCCTTCGCGAAGCTGGCTCTACCTCACGCCCACCCTTTCATCAGGACCTGTCTTATTTCGATTTCGAAGGCACGATGTGTGTTCTTTGGTTGCCGCTGGAACAGGTGACAAAAGAAAACGGCATCGCTTTCGTAAAAGGCTCACACCTATGGGACAAGCTGTTCATGCGGGTGCGGTTTGCCGATGGCCATCCCAGCTATCAGCCCACCGAAATTGCCGGGCAGACCTATCACCCGCCACCCGACGTCAATGCTGACCCTGGCGCATTTGATTTGCTGCAATGGGATTTGGAGCTTGGGGACTGCATTTTCTTCGACATGCGAACGCTACATGGCGGACTGTCATCAACCACCCCGTCGAAAACGGTTCGCCGCTTTACTCTTCGCATGACTGCACCTGATGGTATTATCCGATACCGCGGCGACTGGGCCAAAGAAGAGCGTGCGCAGTTCGAGGCAGCAGGTTATGGCGAGGGGGATCGGATTGACGGACCCTTTTTCCCTCGTCTGTGGCCCCACTAGTCGGACCGGCAAACGCAACCAATCTGTGCGTTTGCGCACTTTATTAATCGCTTTCTGCGGTTATCTCCTGCATGAGCGAACGAAGGCTAACTTGGCAATCTGCAATGAAGGGAGCGCTGAAATGAGTTGGAATCCGACCCACAATCCTGACTGCGTCTCGGAAAACCCGGCACTGGAGACATTGATCATCCCGCGCGCCCGTGACCTGGGCGGGTTCGAGGTGCGGCGTGCGCTGCCCTCGGTGAAACGACAATTGGTGGGGCCGTTCATCTTTTTCGATCAGGTTGGCCCCGCCGAGTTCGTCACCGAAGGCGGCATCGACGTGCGCCCCCACCCTCATATCGGGCTGGGCACCGTCACTTACCTCTATCAGGGTGAGTTCGAACACCGCGATAGTCTTGGTACTCATCAGATGATCCATCCCGGTGAAGTCAACTGGATGGTCGCCGGTCGCGGCGTGACCCATTCAGAACGTACAAGTGAGGAAACGCGAGGCAAGAAACACAGCCTCTTTGGTATCCAGACCTGGATCGCTTTACCAGAAGCGCATGAGGATATGGCCCCCGATTTCGAACATCATAAACAGGCCGCGCTGCCGCAGATTCAGGACAAGGGCGTCAGCGCGCAGCTGATTCTGGGTTCGGCCTATGGCGAGACCAGCCCGGTCACCATGCTGTCGGAAACCTTCTATCTGGACGTGCAGCTTGAACCCGGTGCGTGCTTCCCGTTGCCTGATGATCATGAAGATCGCGGCGTCTATGTCACGCAAGGCTCGGTCCAGATCGCAGGCGACACATTCGACGAGGGCCGCATGATGGTGTTCCGCCCCGGCGACAAGCTGTCGGTCAAGGCGGGCACGCTGGGTGCGCGGTTGATGCTGTTGGGCGGAGCGACCCTGAATGAAGACCGCTATATCTGGTGGAATTTCGTTTCGTCTTCGAAGGAAAAGATCGAAACCGCAACCCGTGAGTGGAAAAGCGCCGATTGGGCCAATGGTGCGTTCCGCCTGCCGCCGGGTGACGATCAGGAATTTATCCCTATTTCCAAAGAACTTGAGCGCACAAAACCCCGTCTGGCCCGCTAGCGCGCGACGTCAAGGGCAAGTGGGCTTGTGTAACGGGCCATTTGCGGTGATCCTTTCCGGGTATACCGGAGGGGGTATCATGAAACTTGTCCTCGCAGGCGCGGGCAGCATTGGCTGTTACTGCGGCGCCTTGCTGGTCCGCTCGGGGCACACCGTGACCCTGCTGGGCCGTGCCCGTGTGCTGGACCCGATCCGTGAGCACGGGCTGACAGTCACGGATTTTGATGGCGTTGATTACAGTGTCCCGACCGGGTCTTTGACACTCAGCGAAGATCCAGGCTGTCTGGGTCAGGCCGAACTCGTCATTGTAACTGTCAAATCAGGTGCCACATCGGACATGGCCGATCAAATAAGTGCCCTTGCACCTGGGGACGCGCCCGTCCTGTCCTGGCAAAACGGGATTGAGGCCGCTGCAACACTGCGCGATGCTCTTCCGGGACGCGACGTACGTGCCGGAATGGTTCCGTTCAATGTGGTGCCAACTGCTCCTGCCACCTATCACCGGGCCACGTCTGGAGAGATCGTCATCCAGAGCGGCCCAGGCGATCTGGCCGCGCAGCTCAGCAGCCCGGACTTTCCCGTCACGTCCAGCGACCAGATCGAGGCCGTGCAATGGGGCAAGCTGGTGATCAACCTGAACAACGCACTCAACGCCTTGTCCGGTCTGACACTTGTAGATCAGCTGATGAACCGTGACTGGCGCAATCTTATGGCGGATCAGATGGCCGAGGCGCTGACTGTACTCAAAGCGGCGGGGCACCCGGTGGCCTCGACCACACCGCTTCCGGCCTGGATGACCCCGTATATTCTACGACTACCGACACCGCTGTTTACACGGATTGCGGCCCGGATGCTGACAATCGATCCGAGTGCGCGAACGTCCATGGCCTACGATCTGATGGCCGAGCGCCAAACGGAAATCGACAGCCTGCAAGGTCATATCATCCGGATGGGCCGCGAAACCGGAGTGCCGACGCCCATCTGCACGCAGGTGTCAGACCTGATCAAACATGCACCCGATCACCCTTTGTCACCGGAACAGATCAGGCTCTGACGGCATCCGTCAGACGAATGCGGTCAGCACCCAGTAGATTACAGCCGACATGGTTGCTGCGGCTGGCACGGTCACAACCCATGCTGCCACGATGGTCATGAAATGCGACCGCCGTACCAGCTTACGACGGCGATGTTCTTCCGGGGCCAGTTGTTGGGTGGCAGTACGCTGCAGGTTTGCCTGCTTGCGCCGACGCTCAGAATGCCACTCGCGGTAGAAGCCGACGCCAAAGACTGCACCAACGGCAATATGGGTCGAACTGACCGGCAGACCCAGCCAACTGGCTACAATCACCGTGATTGCTGCCGACAGGGCGACGCAAAAGGCACGCATCGGGTTCAGCTTGGTGATCTGGCTGCCTACCATCCGGATCAGCTTGGGGCCGAACAGAAACAGACCGAACGAAATCCCGAACGCGCCAATGATCATCACCCACAGAGGAATCGAAACCTTCGAGGCGAAATCGCCGAACTCAGCCGCGTGAACAATCGCTGCCAGCGGGCCAACCGCATTGGCCACATCATTGGCGCCATGGGCGAAACTCAGGAACGTGGCCGAGATCACAAGGGGCAGGCCAAACAGGGTTTTCAGCGAGCGTGTGCGGTTCTCAAGCCCCTCGGATTTGCGCCGGACCCAGGGGACAGTAACGGACCAGGCCAGCAGCCCTGCGCCTAACCCGATCAGCAGCGCAAGCTCAAGATCGATTTTCACGATCCGTTTCAGGCCCTTGACTGACAGATAGGTCGCAAAGGCCCCTGCCATCACCGCCACAAGGATGGGCACCCATTTGCGCGCCGCGGCAATCTTGTCGTCCTGATACTGGATCTTGGCCTTGATCAGCGCCAGAAAACCGGCGGCGATCACTCCTCCCAGTACCGGAGAGATCACCCAACTGGCCGCAATCGTGCTCATTGTGCCCCAGCTCACCGCGCTCAGACCCGCTGCTGCAATCCCGGCCCCCATAACCCCGCCCACGACCGAGTGCGTGGTGGACACCGGGGCACCGACCCAGGTCGCCAGATTGACCCACATGGCCGACGATATCAGCGCCGCCATCATGGCCCAGATGAACACATCGCTGTTCTGTACCGAGGCCGGATCGATAATCCCCTTGGAGATGGTCGAGACCACATCACCGCCCGCCAGCAATGCTCCCGCGCTTTCGGCAATGGCGGCAATCAGAATGGCGCCGCCCATGGTCAGCGCGTTCGCACCAACCGCAGGGCCCATATTGTTGGCCACGTCATTGGCGCCGATATTGATCGCCATATAGGCCCCGAACGCAGCCGCCGCGACGACGATATAGCTGCCATCCGACTGGCCAAACAGAACTGCCGCGGTCAGTCCGGCCAGCACCATGAAAGCCAGCGCGATCCCCGGTGCCAGCAAGTGGCGTGAGACGTGGATATTAGCGGTTTCGACACGCGAAATCCGGTGCAGGTCGCTGTCCAGCGTTTGCCAGCGTGGTTTTGGATTCGTGTCAGACATGAACTTGGTCAGGTGTTGGAAGATCGCCCGCAGCTAACGGTTTCCCGCTACAGGAGCAAGCCGGGCGTCATCAAATAGTTGCGAACTCGTTAAACTTGGCGCAGCAAGGTTTGTAACTCGGGCTCCCGTACCCGTGTGGCCGCGTCAGCTGGCGAAAACCAACTGCGTTCGCGCTGATCGGCCTCGGGAAACTCTTCGGCCAGAGCGCGCACCGAAATCCGGTAGACACTGGTCAAAACCGGCTGCGCCGATCCGTCTTTGAGGATCTTGTCGTAAGTAAAATGGCCGACGGGATCGTTATGAACCGCATCCGCGCGCACTCCGGCCTCTTCCCAAGCCTCCTGCAGGGCTGTTTCCGCCCCGTTCAAGCCATCAATAGGCCAACCCTTCGGGATGATC
This sequence comes from Ruegeria sp. AB9, assembly GCF_056542585.1. Taxonomy (NCBI): domain Bacteria; kingdom Pseudomonadati; phylum Pseudomonadota; class Alphaproteobacteria; order Rhodobacterales; family Roseobacteraceae; genus Ruegeria; species Ruegeria sp. AB9. The sequence goes on from NZ_JBQGAA010000013.1 coordinate 97,136, forward strand.
CAACGTCCGGTGTCACGGCTGGTGATCAACAAAACTTCGTCCTGACCGTCGTGAATGCGGGTGCACAACGCTGCAAACTGCACCCGTCGTGGGCGCAGGAACAGAGGTCGTCCAAACTCTTCCCAGATATTTTGCAGCCATGCACTCATCAGTTTTTGTCGATCCACACTGTGCCTTCAAAGCTGATACGATTTAACAATAGAAATGGTGAGTTTCAATTGAATCTTCCGGTTTTTACCGAATTTGACCGATATTTGAGGGTTTATTTGCTGAATATGTGGTTTTTTAGCCAAAGTTTGGAATTTTCTGAGAGCTCTATTCGCGTCTGCGCTTGGCTCTCAGCGTTGGATCGGCCTGTGTCGGGTCCTCGGGCCAGGGATGTTTGGGGTATTGCGCGCGCATGTCCTTGCGCACATCCGCATAAGATCCCGCCCAGAACCCGGGCAGATCGCGTGTTATCTGGATCGGGCGCTGTGCTGGTGACAGCAGAGTGATCTTCAAAGGCTGGCCGCCAATCGCCGGATGCCGGGTCACACCAAACACTTCCTGTAAGCGAACCGATATTTCGGGCACGGCAGCGCTGTAATCTATCGGTACCTTGCGCCCCAGCGGCGTTTCAAATGACCCCGGAGCGCGGCGGTCCAATTCTTGTGTCTGCGCCCAATCCAGCCGCGCGCGCAGGGCAGGCAGCAGATCGAACCGCTTCCAGTCCTCCGCGCTTTTGACACCTGACAACATGGGCAGTAGCCAGTCGTCCAGTGCGTCCATCAGGCCCTCGACCGAGAAATCAGGCAGCTCGACGTCATCTGCACGCACCAACTCGACCCGGGCCGCCAACCGTGCGGCGGCACCGTTCAGCCGCACGCCCAGGTCGCGCACCCCATCCAGCATCGCGCGCGCCACGGTGTCGTCCGGGACGTCCCTCCAGATACGGTCATCCAGCGTGATTGCGCCGAACCGCTCCTGACGCCGCGACACAACCCGCCGCTCACGTTTTGACCATGCGCAGCTCTCGACCCAATCGATCTGGTCCGCGAACAGATCGCGGATGTCCCGCTCCGAGATCTGGGTTGCCATCCGCACTTTCGCCTCACGTGGGTTACCATCGGTGTCGGTAACAACCAGAAACGGGGCGTTGGCCAGTGAATCCCCGCTGTCCAGAACGACGCCTTTTCCTCCCGACAGCACGTAACGCGGTGCATCGCCCTTTCGCCGCTGCCCAATGCGGTCGGGATAGGCCAGCGCGGCCATGGCGGCAGGGCTGAGGTCACCGGGTTCGCCCTTGGTCTGTTTCCGCAATCGTTTGGCCTCGGCATTGATCCGATCCACGGCCCCCATGTTTACCTGCCAGACGCGGTTTCGTTGAAAGGCGCGCGGGTCGCGCAGCGCCTCTTGCCGCAAGGTGATATCCACCGGCGCGCCGCGCAGGGGGTCACGCTCTGCCATCAGCGCGGCTAAAGGCGCCGCGTTTGACCCGGCACACACAAGCATATACCCAAGCCGGGGATGCAACGGCAGCGCCGCCAGCGCCCGCCCGTGATCGGTGATCCGCCCATTGGCATCCAGCGCGCCCAGCATTGTCAGCAAGGCCCGCGCCTCGGCCATCGTTCCCTCGGGAGGTGGAGTCAAAAAGGCCAGGTCGGCGGCGCCAGCACCCCACAGGGCCAGCTCCAGCGCCAGCCCGGTCAGGTCCGCCGCTTCGATCTCGGCGGGCGGGTAGGCGGCCAACGCGCCTTCTTCCCCCTTCGACCAAAGCCGGTAACAAACCCCTTCGGCCACACGTCCTGCACGTCCTGCGCGCTGTGTGGCTTCGGCCCGTGTCACCCGTTCGGTCACCAGCCGCGACATGCCTGATCCCGGATCGAACCGCGCCCGTCGGGCCTGCCCCATGTCCACGACAACCTTGATATCTGGGATCGTTAGCGAGGTTTCGGCAATTGATGTCGCCAGCACCACTTTGCGGCCTTGCTCCGATGGGGCAACCGCCGCGCGCTGGGCCGCAAAAGGCATGGCTCCGAATAACGGGCGCACCACGCAACTGTCGGGCAATCGTCCGTTCAATGCAGCTTCCGCGCGACGGATCTCACCCTCCCCGGGCAGGAATACCAGCAATCCGCCGCCTGTCTTGCGGGTCTCTCGCTCGGCCTGCGTCACCAGATCGATCAGCGCATCCAGTCGTCGCGCTTGTGGCCCCAACGGCCGATCCAGCCAGCGTGTCTCGACCGGAAAGCTGCGTCCCTCTGATGTGACCAGCGGGGCCGCCATCAACTGCCCAACGGGGTCCGCATCCAGCGTGGCGGACATGGCCAGCAGGATCAAGTCGTCCCGCAGCGCGCCAGTTACCTCAAGGCACAAGGCCAGCCCCAGGTCGGCATTCAGCGAGCGTTCGTGGAATTCGTCGAAGATCACCGCGCTGATGCCAGGCAGGTCCGGGTCAGATTGCAGCATCCGCGTCAGGATGCCCTCGGTCACCACCTCGATCCGGGTGTGCTTGGACACTTTCGCATCACCCCTCACGCGGTAACCGACGGTCTGGCCTGCGCGCTCTCCCAATGTCTCTGCCATCCGCTCGGCCGCGGCACGGGCCGCCAGCCGCCGGGGCTCCAGCATTATGATCCTGCCGTCGCACAGGCCCGCCTCAAGCATTGCCAGAGGAACCCGAGTGGTCTTGCCCGCCCCGGGTGGTGCCTGCAGTACTGCGCGACCGTGCGCACGCAAAGTGCTCAGCAGTTCCGGAATGGCGTCGTTGATGGGCAGGCGTATCGTCATCCGGCCCTTATCCGCCATCGCGCAAGTGGCGTCCAGTTCCCGCGCGGCTGTCGGTTGCTCGCCCCGCACGAAATGACGCAGCTTTGGCATTGATCGTATTTCCTGCTGCCTCCGGTCTGGACAAATGCCCCCGGAGCACGGCAACTATTCCTGCCTCAAGGATTGGGACAAGAATGCAGACAGACAGCCTCAGCGACAGGATATTGAAGGGCGAGCGCCGGGCGCTGGCGCGCGCAATTACTCTGGTGGAAAGCAACCGCGCCGATCATCGCGCACAGGCCAGCGAGCTGTTGGCGCAGCTTGCCGGATCGGGGCGTCAGGCGCTGCGGATCGGATTGTCGGGCACGCCTGGGGTGGGCAAATCCACTTTCATCGAAAGCTTTGGTATGATGCTGACGGGGCAGGGGCTGCGCGTCGCGGTTCTGGCGGTCGATCCCAGCTCTGCCCGTTCAGGCGGCTCGATTCTGGGAGACAAAACCCGGATGGAACGCCTGAGCCGCGAAAAGAACGCCTTTATCCGCCCGTCCCCCAGCCAGAGCCACCTTGGCGGTGTTGCCCGACGTACCCGTGAGGCCATCGCCCTATGCGAGGCTGCGGGCTATGACGTGGTGCTGATTGAAACAGTCGGCGTAGGGCAGTCCGAAACGGTAGTGTCCGAGTTGTCGGACCTGTTTCTGCTGCTGTTGGCCCCCGCAGGCGGCGATGAATTGCAGGGCGTCAAACGCGGCATCATGGAGATGGCCGATGTGATCCTGATCAACAAGGCGGATGGCGACCTGAAGGCCACTGCAACACGGACCTGCGCTGACTATGCCGGTGCGCTGCGACTGCTGCGCAAACGCCCTCAGGACCCCGACAGCTTCCCCAAGGCGATGACCGTATCAGCGGTAGAAGAACATGGGCTGGAACAAGCCTGGGATGAGATGCAATCCCTGGTCCAATGGCGCCGCGACAATGGTATCTGGGAGGCCAACCGCGCCGCGCAGGCACGTTACTGGTTCGATCAGGAAGTGCGCCACGCCCTTCTCGCCCGCCTCGACACGCCGCAAGCCAAGGCCGAAATGGAGCGCCTGAACGCCGAAGTCTCCGCCGGGCATCTGAACCCGGTCAGCGCAGCCGAAGAACTGCTCAGCTCACTGACGTGAGGGGTTGGCCGGGGCAGAGGCCCATCCGACTGCGCAAAATGAAAGATTTCGCGCAGGCCGTCTTGACCCTCCCCGTGATTCCCACTACACGCATCCAACCAGTTTTCGGGCGCGACTTCGGGTTGTGCCCCTTGTGATTTGGCCGAGGGCTTTGTGCCCGGCCTCCAGAAACAAAGGAAGAAACCATGTCGCGCCGTTGCGAACTGACCGGAAAAGGCCCGATGACTGGCAACAATGTCAGCCACGCCAAAAACAGAACTCGTCGTCGTTTTCTGCCGAACCTGAACGACGTAACCCTGCAGTCCGAGACTCTGGGCCGCGGTGTAAAGCTGCGAATCTCGGCAGCTGCGTTGCGTTCGGTTGATCACCGTGGTGGTCTGGACGCGTTCCTGGCCAAAGCCAAGGACGATGAGCTGTCCGCGAACGCTCTGAAAGTGAAAAAGGAAATCGCCAAGGCACAAGCCTCGGCCTAAGCCTTTTCGCTTATGATATTTCAGGCCCTGTACCCCGTGGTGCAGGGCTTTTTCTTTTTGAGTTGATCGTAGTCACTTCGCATTGTTCCCAAATTCGAAATTATTTTTGCTCATTGGTGAATTTCTTCACATACAGAGATTTGAAACTGACCTAACGTCACAGTCATTCATCAGGCGGGGGCCGCATTATGACGTTAAAAAGTTTCTACCTTTTCCTGTTTCTGGCCGCGGTTTTTCGCAAAGCAATTTCGGCTTGCACGCGGATGCAGCGCAGGGTGAACCGGTCACATACCAGCTTCAATACAAGCAAGGTGAAAAGACCGGGAATTGATTACTGAGACCAGCTTCAAGCGCGACCCTTTGGCGCTTGAAGCTACTCTGCTGACTGACCTATACCCGGGTCAGGATGAGACCTGCCATAACAAGATTCCTACCTTTTGTTCTGTCCCTGCTTTTGGTTCTGACCGGGCAGGGTCTTGCTGTTTCGCGTGGTATGGACAGGGCCGTGGGTCAGATGGTGCTGTGCACGGGCACCGGACCGGTCGTTGTCTATATGGACGAAGACGGGCAACCAACCGCACCGCCGCATTATTGCCCGGACTATGCGCTGTCCCTGATGGGAGCGATTGCTGTCGCCCATCCATCAATGCCTATGGCGCCGGAGCAGACGCAGCCTGCGCCGCTGCGACATCTGGTGAATCAGATCGCCTTGCCAGTTCCCGGCACCCCGGCCCGCGCGCCACCTGTATTTGTTTGAAACCAATCTTTTTCAATTCTGACATACAGGAGAGGCACGATGTCCCTCAAAACTACTCTGCTTGCAACTCTGGCTGCTGTGACACTGGCCGTCCCCGCGTTTGCCGAAGGCACCATCAAAGTCGATGACGCCTATGCGCGGTCGTCGGGAAAGACCGCCAAAGCCGGTGCCGCGTTCATGATGATCGAGAATCAAGGTGATGCAGACGACCGTCTGGTCGGCGTGATTTCGGATGCCGCAGCCCGGGTCGAGCTGCACACTCACAAGGTCGATGATAACGGTGTGGCAAAGATGGTGCATGTCGAAGAAGGTTTTGCCATTCCGGCAGGCGAGACCCACATGCTGAAACGCGGCGGCGACCACGTGATGTTCATGGGGCTGACCGCTCCGTTTGAGCAGGATGCCATGGTTCCTGTAACGCTGATCTTTGAAAAGGCTGGCGAGATCGAAGTCGAAATCCCAGTCGATCTGGAGCGTCAGGACAAGGGCGGCCACGGATCACATTCGAACTAAGGCAACGTCTGTCTTCAGGCCGCGCTGCGGCCGTCATCCATGCGTCAGGTCGGGCTCTGCCCGACCTGTTTTTCTTATAGCTGTCGCAAATGCTATTTGTTGACGGTCTTCATGCCGACACGGTCGCCGGCCTGACGGAATCTGGAAGCCAGCCAAAACATGACGGCGGCAATGGCAAGTGCCGAGAATGCGATACCCCATCCCAGCGCAACAAGGGCGACCGCTGGCCAGATCATCAAAATGAGCCCTACGACAAGCGCGACAAACCCTGATACACGCATGGAACCGCGCTGGGGGTCTCTCTCATGCATTTGCCCGGAGGCCGCCAGAGATCCGATTCCAATGATAAGGGCCCATGCGCCCAACAGGAAAAAGGCCAGCTTGACAGTGCCTTCCGGCCAGATCAGCAGGATAAGCCCGATCAGAAGCGCGCCAATTGCCGCGCCGCCCAGAACGCCGCGCCTCCCGACCCCCAATAGCGTCAGACCGCCATCGAGGATCAGCAGCACACCGACCAGCCGCAGCAGTATCGCGATGCTACTCGACGGCCAGAACAGTGCCGCAACACCAACAAGCCCGGCCAGCACCCCGCGCAGCAGAAAGGTCCACCACAGGCTGGAAAGCTGCTCGCCCAGCATGTCGCGCCCGGCCATGCTGCCGTCATCCAGAATTTCACCGGTCCGGGGGTCTTGATCAGTCATGGCTCGTCCTCCAGTCGTTTCGGAGATAGTTTAAACAAATTAAGCAAGCGTTGTCTGTACCTTAAGAGTGCGGCGCAAGCAGTTGGTCGACCCATCGCGGCACTGTCTGAGTCGCCTTGCCAATTACACGTTCGTCAAACCCCGATGCGCCCGGCGTCGGTTCCAGATTGATCTCAATCGTTCGGGCACCCACCGCCTGAGCTTCGTGTACAAATGCCGCCGCCGGATAAACCTGACCAGAGGTTCCGATGGCAGCAAAAAGCGACGTGCTGGCCAGATGATCATAAATCGCGTCCATGTAAAAGGGCATCTCGCCGAACCAGACCACATCAGGCCGGGCGGTGGGCTGCATACAGGCGGGGCAGGGTTCACCAACCGCCATTTCAGTCGGGGCGGTCCACCGATGTCCGCAGGCCGCGCATAACGCGCCAGCCAACGTTCCGTGCATGTGGATGACATCCTTCGCTCCGCCCGCTTCATGCAGGCTGTCCACGTTCTGGGTGACAATTACAACTTCTCCGGGCCAGTCCCGTTGCAGTCGGGCCAGTGATTCATGCGCGGCATTGGGCTGAACCTTGGCGGCCTGAATGCGCCGGGCATTGTAAAACCTCTGAACTAGTGCGGGGTCGCGCGCGAATCCTTCCGGCGTTGCGACATCCTCGATCCGATGTTGCGCCCATAATCCGCCTTCATCACGAAAGGTGCTCAGCCCGCTTTCGGCGGAAATTCCGGCCCCGGTCAGAATGACGATCTTTTCCATTTCACCTCCGCACGTTACACCATGGCCCATGTCACACCGTATCCTCTTTGTCTGCCTGGGCAATATCTGCCGTTCCCCTGCGGCAGAAGGCGTTTTTCGCGCCCGTGCACCGCATCACGTAACCGATAGTGCCGGAACCATGGGCTGGCACGCGGGTAACCCGCCTTATGGTCCGATGCAGGCAGCTGCAAAGGTCAGGGGCATCGACCTGAGTGACCTGCGTGCCCGTCAGTTCACCGCCGCCGATTTCACTCGGTACGACCTGATCATCGGCATGGATGACAACAACATCGCGGATATCGAGGATTTGCGCCCCGCCGGCAGCGACACGCCCGTACGCCTGCTGACCGACTTTGCCCCTGAAACTGGGGCCGACCATGTTCAGGACCCGTATTATACAAGGGATTTTGATGGCGCCCTGGACCTGATCGAAGCGGCGGTCGAGGGCCTTGCCGCCCATCTGGACAGTTAACCGCCGATCACCCGCAGCGGCCCGTTCAGCCAGGGCAGTTTGGCCAGCGCCGGGTCCACGATCTGTTTCTGCATCAGACGCCGTGTCATGCCCGCGACCTCCTGAGGTACCTGGTCGGACCAATCCGTGCGCGCCAGCAGTGATATACTGCGCGAGAAATCCCCGAACGGGGCAGGGTAGGCCTCCAGCCCCTCATGGAATCGTGTCGCGCGCATGAAGCCCAGTGGCGTTGTGATTGCCCAGCCCAGGCCTCGCGCAACCATGGCCATCAGCGCCATGTGTGAGCCGATCTCGAATCGCTCCTCAAACTCCTGCGTGCCGCGCGCCATATGCGCCTCGATCTGCCGACTGATCAGCTGCTCGCGCGCATAGCGCAGAAACGGCAGCTTCTCCTGCACGGCGTCAACCCCGCCAGATCCTTGTGGTGCCACCAGAATGAACGGATCGCGGACCAGAGGATACTCGACCACCCCCTCCAGCACCTCACCGCTATGGGCGGTCACGGCCATATGCAGGCGTTGCTCGGCCAATGCCTCGAACAGATCGAGGCTCGACAGGGTGATCAGCTTGAAATTCGACCGGGTCAGGCTGTCGGCCAGCAAAGTGGCCAGCCGCGGGGTCAGATCATTGTCGAAATCGTCGATCAATCCGATGGACAGCGTGGTCAGATGCCCCAGGTCCATGACTGACAGCTCGCTCTGTGCCATTTGCAGCTCGGCCAGAACCGCCTCGGCGCGCGCAAGGAAACTGCGACCTGCCTGTGTCAGGCGCATCGGTCGGCGCCCGTGGTCCACCAGTTCGGTGCCAAGGGCCTTTTCCAGATTGCGTAACTGCTGGCTGACCGAGGGCTGGCTGAGCCCGGTGATCTCGGCGGCCTGCGCCACCGATCCCGTCCGCGCCAAAGCCTCGAATACCTCAAGGCCCCGTAGGGTCAGACCTTTCATCACCATAAGATACACCTTTCGCTGCGCCATTTCTGGGGCGCAGCGTGGATCAGGTCAAGCGTTCTGAAGGGGTTAGCTACAGATCGCCTGTGCCATCTGGCCAAAGTTCTGATACCGATCCCACAGCGCATCATCGCGCGCCGTTTTCGACATCTTCAATTCCTGCGCCTGATGCGGATCGGTGAACCACTTGGCCACTGTCTTTTGATCGCTGCGGGTCAGCGCCTGATTGGCCACCCGTTGAATGCAACTGCACCGATCCCGCGTCGCCGCCGACCGGTCCGACGCCAGACACGCCCGCTTGATCTGCGCCGCGTCCGCGACAGGAGCCACCGCCGTCAACGACGTGGCGCAAAATGCGATTAAGAGGAACTGTTTCATGCTCATGCCTCGTTTTTGCCTGCCCGGAGGGGTCTGATGCCCCTCTCGGTCTGCGCGGGAGTATGAATCAAACTGGATTCGGGATCAATCATGTGGTGCGAAAAAGTGATTGCGTGAGCGCCAGCGCGTTCCTCACCAACCCGCAGGTCGGGCTTCAGGCAGGCACCGGTTAGGGCAAGAACGGCAACCATTCTTCGATAGCTTTGATTAGCTTGTCGAGCGCATAGTAGCCGCCCACCAGCGGCCCGCCCTGTTTGATCGCTGTAACAATGGCCGTATCCACCGCAAGATCAGCCTTGCGTCCAATCCACTTGGCAAATGCCAAACAACCAACCTTCAGCTTCTGAAGGATTGCCGCAATCCACTCGCGAGCAGGACTTTCCTGCTCCATCGCGGTCGAGAGCTCTTCGGCTGCCTCCCAAATCAATGTAACCGCGCTGGACAAACGCTCATCTTGAATGCTCTCAGGAGGGTTGTTCCCTCCAATACCGTGACGCGCGGGTGTCTGAACGCTCAGGCTTTCCTTTAGTCGCGTTAGAGTTCTCTCGACTTCCCATCGCGCCCGAATGCGCCCGATTTCTTCCGCGACGGCTTCGGGGCCTACCCTCCAAACACCATCGTCAATCAGCGCAACTCGTCGCTGTAGCTCCCATTCCAATGGTATGCCGTTCAACATCCCCTCGTACCACTCAGCCCAAAATTCCCACGGCGTCCCGAGGGCATTGTCGAAGAATTGCTGGGACAAGCTAGCGTAATGTTCAGGTGCCTCGCCATACCATAGTTTGGAGGCGAACACTTGTTCAATGTTTTCAGGTGCAACGGTAAGGGCGGAGGCGTCGGTACTGCGCTCTTGCAAGCCATCCCAATGATAAGTTGTGAGGTGATTACAGAGCTCTTGAATCATGTCGCTAACGTCGAAGGTAGAAGAGAGGGCCGCGTAGAAGGTGCTATCGGCTTCTTTGGGACCATTGCCGACTAAGCCTCTTACGGAGGCAGCATTTAGGTTGGTGACCACATCGGCATTGAGAGCCAGTATCTCCGGATTCGGCCTTGTGGCCGCGAGCCCGGAAACAATACTTGCTCTGAAGCAAGCTAGCAGAAATTGTTGACCACCGATTCTATTCCAGCTGTGACCTGACAACTCAAAAGCATAAGGAAGTTCTTGTAGTGCTGTACGCGCAGCAACTGCCTTAACGGCAACAGTTGGGAGGACTAGTAGATTCTCCTTCAATTCTTCATAGCCCAAATCGCCCACGCGTACCTCCTGCAATTTGATCTTTCCCGCCGGCAATCGCTTTGTTCAACAAGCCAGGCACTAAAACTCTGACGCGTCTCTATTGACCCGCCCTTCAATCTCTCTCATATCCCCAACCCATGACAGACCTCGCTCATATCCGCAATTTCTCCATCGTCGCGCATATCGACCATGGCAAATCCACCCTTGCTGACCGGCTCATCCAAGAGACCGGAACGGTCAAGGACCGCGACATGAAGGAACAGCTGCTCGACAGCATGGATATCGAGCGCGAGCGTGGCATCACCATCAAGGCCAACACGGTTCGCATCGATTACACCGCCGATAATGGCGAGCATTACGTGCTGAACCTGATCGACACCCCCGGTCACGTAGACTTTGCCTATGAGGTCTCGCGATCCATGCGCGCGGTCGAAGGCTCTCTGCTGGTCGTGGACTCGACCCAAGGGGTTGAGGCGCAGACGCTGGCCAACGTGTATCAGGCCATCGACGCTGATCATGAGATCGTGCCGGTGCTGAACAAGATCGATTTGCCCGCGTCCGACTGTGACCGCGTGGCGGAACAGATCGAGGATGTGATCGGCATCGACGCGACCGACGCCATTCAGGTCAGTGCCAAGACGGGGCAGGGCATCCATGAAACGCTGGAAGCCATCGTACAGCAACTGCCCGCGCCGCAGGGCAATCTGGACGCGCCGCTCAAGGCGATGCTGGTGGATTCGTGGTACGACGCCTATCTCGGCGTCATCGTTCTGGTCCGTATCATGGACGGCACATTGAAAAAGGGGATGCGGGTCAAGTTCATGTCGAACAACACCCTGCATCATGTCGACCGCGTCGGCGTCTTCCGCCCCGAGATGGAGATGGTGGACTCGCTTGGCCCCGGTGAGATCGGCTTTCTGACCGCCTCGATCAAACAGGTCCGCGACACCCGCGTCGGTGACACCATCACCAATGACCGCAACGGCGCCGAAATTGCGCTGGACGGCTTCAAGCCTGCGCAACCGGTGGTGTTCTGCGGGCTCTTCCCCGTCGACAGTTCCGAATTCGAAGACCTGCGCGACGCGATCGACAAACTGGCCCTGAACGACGCCAGCTTCAGCTTTGAAATGGAAACCTCGGCCGCGCTGGGCTTTGGCTTCCGCTGCGGCTTCCTGGGCCTGTTGCACCTTGAGGTCATCCGAGACCGCATCGAACGCGAATACGATATCGAGCTCATCACCACCGCGCCGTCGGTGATCTATCACGTCTACATGAAAGACGGCGAGATGATCGAGCTGCACAACCCCGCCGACATGCCCGACCCCTCCAAGGTCGACCATATCGAGGAACCGCGCATCAAGGCGACCATTCTGGTGCCTGATGAATACCTCGGCGACGTGCTGAAACTCTGCCAAGACCGCCGTGGTATCCAGCTGGACCTGACCTATGCGGGCTCCCGCGCCATGGTCGTCTATGACCTGCCGCTGAACGAGGTGGTCTTTGACTTCTACGACCGCCTGAAATCGGTGACCAAGGGCTATGCCTCGTTCGACTACCAGATGACCGGCTACACGCAGGATAATCTGGTCAAGATGTCGGTGCTGGTGAATGACGAACCTGTCGATGCGCTGTCGACCATGGTTCACCGCGACCGGGCCGAGATGCGGGGCCGGGCGATGTGCGAAAAACTGAAAGACCTGATCCCGCGCCACATGTTCAAAATCCCGATCCAGGCCGCCATCGGAGGCAAGGTCATCGCCCGCGAGACCCTCTCGGCCCTGCGCAAGGACGTGACCGCGAAATGTTACGGAGGCGACGCCACGCGGAAACGCAAACTGCTGGACAAGCAGAAGGCGGGTAAGAAAAAGATGCGCCAGTTCGGGAAGGTGGATATCCCGCAGGAGGCGTTTATTTCAGCGTTGAAGATGGACAGCTAGGCTGTCCATTTTTTTCAATGTGGTTTATGGTATCGCTGCTATTTTTTTGATTCTGCGTTAAAAATGGAGCCTGCACTGTTTTCTTTTAAATTTCATCTTTGACTGTTGAATAAAAAGCCTTGGAGTAGGTTTAGTGTTGGCACCGCTTCCCGATTGGCTCTACAGATATAGGCCGAATGGAACATCGCATTTTGAGGATGAAATTGAAAAAGCCCTGCAAGGGAAAGTATTTCTAAGTTCCGTTAGTAACTTGAACGACCCTTTCGACTTCAGGCCTTCTTATGAGGCCTCCAATACTAGAAGTGTGCTAGAACTTCTAAAGAGCATACATGGACGAAAACCATCACTCTCAAAAAAGCGGATAGAGAAATTAGTTAAGAGGCGGCTTACCAGAGGTGAATATCGTTGGCATGCGAGAAAGCTGCGACCAAGCGTTACGCTGGCAAAGGCTGAAATTGCTGCCGGGCAAAAGATAATTAAAGATCAGGGCCGTTTGGGGCGTCTTGCGTGTTTTTCTGAAGAGCGACAGAATATCCCGATGTGGGCTCATTATGCAAACGACCACAAAGGAATTTGCTTAGTATATCGTTTAAGTGCGGATGCGGTCGACTACGTTAACGATATCGTGCCGTTTAAAGTTGTATATCAAGATTTCAGACCGGTATTAACAACGCTCGACATAATGCGCTTTGCAAATAAATACACGGGTAAACTCAAAGATTCAACGACACCTGAAAAGGTTATGGAGGCGATCTATCTGCGGAAAAGTAAGCATTGGTCTTATGAAAATGAGTGGCGATTATTCGACTCTTCTAATGCGGACCCGAAGTATCACCACATTCCTTCACTAGAAGTTCAAGGCGTAATAATTGGCCTGCGAGCGGAAGAGAAAACTATTCAGACTATCAAAGAAATAGTGAATTCACGTGTCCAAGTTTTGAAGCTGTCTAGAGCTGAAGATAGATTTGGGTTTAACGAGACGGAGATCACTTAGCTTATACAGACTATGCCGAGGCAATATTCTTTTTTTGACCTCCCGTCCGGCGGCACCGCCGGGCCGCGCCGACCCGCCCCCATGGGGCGGCGCGTTTGCGCCTCCCCTCGGGTCGGTCGCGGCCCTCATCGCCCTTGATCAACCGTTGCAAGCGCGTTTACGCCCGGGCGGCTCCGCCCGTTCGTGGTCGGTGGTGCAGGTCCAGAAAGTCAAAAAATATCAAAATGACACTTGCAGCAAAGCTCCAGCCTGTTAACCTTTGTTAACGTATTGATTTATGAGTAAAACTGGAGTTTCAAATGCGTCATTTAATTCTATTGGCAATCATCACCACATTTACCGCAACGACGGCTTTCGCGCATGGCGGCGGGTGCCGGAAAAGCTCACCTCCGGGGCAATGCTGCCACGCTGGCTCAAAGCCCTATCACTGCCATTGAGTTTGTAAGGCGGGCTGAAGCCCGCCTTACTATCCGGGCAGGAATGTCCATATTTCTGAAATCCCGAAAAAAGTGATACACTCCCCTCATTCCAAACAAGTTTTTCACAGGGGAAAGTGTTATGGACCCGCAGCTGCGTTCTCATATTTCGATGCATCGTCTCGACCATTATTACGACGTCATGCGCACCTCGATCTTTGCTTATGTCGCCATCGCCGCAATCATCGGGTTTGGACCCGAGGGGGTTGCTCTGCCGTTGATCGTGTTGGTGATCGCGGTGACGGCCTATGGTGTTCTTGCCGGCAAAACCGCGCTGGAAGACGTCGAGAATCTGAGGGGTGACATGACCGAGGAGTTTGCGCAGACCAGTTTCGCCCGGGGGTTGAAGGCGCGTAACATGAAAGGGCTGATCCTGACGTCGAATGTATTGCTCGGTCTGATCGGGCTGGTCGAACTTATCGCGATTGTGTTCTGACCGACTGTGACCAGCCTCACAGCCTAAACCCTGCCGACCTGCTAGTGTTGACCCCACGGCAACCTCGGCAGGAGGCCCCTATGTCAACATCCATGATTCCCATCATCGCCCTCGGCTCGGCGGGTCTCTATTCCGTTGCCATGATCTCGATGAAGTTCTGGTGGAAACTTCCCGGTGTTGGTCTGACCCTTCTGATCGTCGCTACATTGCTGGCCGCCGCAACGCTGGAACTCGCCGCGCTGCGCAACGAACGGCTGGGCATCATCTATACCGGCATTCTGGGGGCCGAGGTGGTGCTGATTGCTATCGCCTCGTATTTCCTGTTCGGCGAAAACTTTTCCTATCGCGAGGGGATCGGCATCGCGCTGGTCATTTTTGGGACAGCTCTGGCCTGGGCCTGAGTTCCAAGTCTAAGCCTCCTCTGAACCAATCATGAAGTTTCCCTTAGGTAAGTTGCAACCCGCCCGGGCTCTCCCAATCTGTTTACCAGACAGAAGGAGAGAGCCCATGACCAGATATATGACTGCCGGAGCAGCCGCTTTGGCCACGACCCTCACCCTTGGAACGGCCGCGTTGGCCGATACCATGCCTGACCTGCGCGGCACATGGACGGGAAGCTATACCACCGTCGGCCCGAACCGGACCACAACCGGGGACGCCCCGCGCTTTAACGATGCCGAGTGGGTGTTGGACATCCAGAAGCAGCAGGACAACGTGTTCTGGGGCCCCAGCAAGTGGCGTTCGAATGCCTCACAGGATTGGCGAGTCATGGATGTGACCGGTACCATCAGCCTGGATGATCCGACCCGGGTCAGCATCGTCGAAAGTTCGGCCGATCCCGAGGTCGGTGTGAACGCCCTGATCGATGCCCGCTATCAGGACGGCAAAATCTATGCGGACTTCCGTAGCCTGCGTCGAGGAACGACCTACAGCACCGTTCTGGAACGTCAGGTGAACTGAAGCGTGTCCGGCCCGGTCGGATTGTAGGGGGTATGTACCGCCGCTGCACACAGACTGCGGTGGAGGGTAGTAGGTTACCCCGGTCGGGTCGGGCCGCTTCTCACAAAACTGAACCATCGTCTCCACAGCGAGGAGGCGGGCCGGGCGGCCAGTTCTCCGCCTTCGACAGGATCCAGACCGCCCCGCGCAAGAATGCGGCGTTCCTCGGCACGGGTCATCTGGATCTCGCGAACTTTCAGCGCGGCCTCGCGCGCGGTGACATAGGTGCCGTCCGGTCCCGGTTCCATCCCCGGAATGTTGCGTCCCCGCGACCACATCCCGCGAATACCCGACAGCGGGTGCTTCCATCCGATCTCATCATCATCCTGTAAATGCCAGATCCGGTTCACCTCGGCAATTGAGACCAGAGCGGCCAGCGGTTTGCCGTGCCGGGTCAGAATAATCACCTCGCGCGGGTCCTGTGCACGGGTGACGAGCGCGCCCAGATGGGCACGGGCATGGGAAATGGTGCAACGCATCGGCGAATCTCCATGTGTACGATTCGAAAGATTGGTGGTCCGAGAGTTGTACAAACCGTGCAATTTTCACCTAATGGCGCGTACGGCGGCCTTTGCATCTGCAGCATTGGGTGAAAATCGTGTGTCTGACCTAAGTCTGAACATTTCCCGGTTCAAACATGCGTGGATTCAAAATTTCTCGGATTATCCACAAAGATTTCCCGGCAGATATAAACAATTTATCCCCGTTTAAATTTCATGCTGCAGTGCTATTTTCTTGTCGGATGCGAGGCGTAATGCAACAGTCTGATCACCGCACAGGTTCTTCGGAACTGAAAGTGGAACGCAAAGGCCCGGGGGTCTTGGCAGAGAGAGCGGATCTTAGGATTTGTGTTGAACTGCAATGACTTACCGGTGGGTTATCAGCCGAGTATGGGTTTCGTACCCAAGTCGGATGGCTACCTTCTCAGAAGGCCGATGCACGCTGCGATGTTCCTTCGGGGTCAAAGTAGCAGCTGCAGTCTCTTAGGGGGCTGGGCAACTGGATCGAAGTGTCCTTCGGGGCGCAACGACCCGGTAAGGCGTCAGGAGTGTCCGAAAGGATGTATGCAAAGACCGCGTCTGCGCACCTGACGCCTTTTCCTTTGCCGTATTTCGGTTTCATACAGGCTACCACTCACCCCTGCCGAAAGGGAACGGGGCTCTTCTGCGTGTGCAAAAGAGCCCCAATTTAGCGTCAGATGATGCAATGCCGCGTCTATGCACCTGTGAGGTTAAGCTACCGCGATCAGATGCTTCTTTCAACCATATATTGAGGTGTGCTCCGCGAGTGACGCAAAATAAGGTGCGTTATAGGCTTTCCTGCACATCGGTTGCTGCGCCCTGGATGGCATCTCCGGCTTTTTCGATGTCCTTGCCAGCGCCTTTTGCGGTTTCGCAGGCCGTCAGCGCAAACAGGCTCAGACCAATCAGAATTACGCGGATCATATTCGTCTCCTTAGTGCTCGATCGTTTTTCGGTAGCACCTTTTTTCAGGCGCAGCCAGTTCTTAGGTTTCTGCGTCGCCACAGAAAAGTTCGTAAACGACTTCGAGCATGCGGCGCGGACGCTCATCCGCAAGACGATAATAGATGGCCTTACCTTCCCTGCGCGGTGTCACCAACCCTTCAAGTCGCAGGCGGGAAAGTTGTTGGGAAACAGCGGCTTGCCTGGCGGAAAGCAATTCTTCCAGTTCCGTGACAGATTTTTCGCCGGATACGAGGTGACACAGGATCATCAACCGGCCTTCGTGGCTTATTGCCTTGAGGAAATTGGATGCGCGCGTTGCGTTAGTGACCATGCGGTCAAAATCTTCTCGTGACATGTCTTGGGACAGCTGGGGAAGTGCCATCGATTTTGTTCCTTGCAAACCCGTTGGCCGGGCGTTGTTTCCGCGGCGGAAAGGGCTGTGAGTGCGAGCCCTTTCAGTACATGTTTCGTACATTTATTTCTATATGTATGAATCAAAATACCGTGATGAGTGAAGGGGAATTCAGATTGAACGTTCCCTCAACGCAAATTGACCCATGAAACTCCTGAACGCGCCCGGCTGATCGGTCCTGGAAACAACGGGTGGTTCTCTTCGAAGATTGATGACGATCAATATTCGGTCCGCGTTCTTACTTGTCCCCCTTGCAGCCCCCCGGAGCCGACACTAAGACTCAGGTAACACTTGTTGGGATATTGTCCCGATCCATAGCAAAACAGGCAGGTTGCGAATGTTCGATCCCGTAGATACCTACATGAATACGCTTGTTCCCATGGTCGTTGAGCAGACCAGCCGGGGCGAGCGTGCCTATGATATTTTTTCTCGCCTGCTGAAAGAGCGGATCATCTTTATCAACGGACCGATTCATGACGGGATGAGCCATCTTGTTGTGGCGCAGTTGCTGCATCTCGAGGCGGAAAACCCGAACAAAGAAATCTCGATCTACATCAACTCGCCCGGCGGAGTGGTGACCAGCGGTTTGTCGATTTACGACACAATGCAGTACATCAAGCCAAAATGTTCAACATTGGTGATCGGTCAGGCGGCCTCGATGGGCTCGGTCCTTTTGGCCGGTGGTGAGAAGGGAATGCGTTTTTCGCTGCCCAACAGTCGCATCATGGTCCATCAGCCCAGCGGTGGATATCAGGGCCAGGCCAGCGATATCATGATTCACGCAGCTGAAACCCAAAAGCTGAAGGATCGTTTGTATGACATCTACGTGCGTCATACCGGTCAGACCAAAAAGGCGGTTGAAAAAGCACTGGACCGTGACAATTTCATGAGCCCGGAAGAGGCGAAAGAATGGGGTCACATCGACGAGATCGTCGAGAACCGCGCGAAAATGGACACGGAAGAGGCCTGAGGCCAATACCCCGCGTCACCGGCGCGGGGGTCATTTTGAGATTGTAGCCGCCAGAGTGCTGGCCTAAGCTGCACATACAGGCGAAAGCGCGCCCCGAAAGGGGTGCAGGGACGAAGCCCGAAAGGTAGATCATGGCGACGAATTCAGGCGGCGACGGGAAAAACACGCTCTACTGCAGCTTCTGCGGCAAAAGCCAGCATGAAGTTCGTAAGCTGATCGCGGGCCCGACCGTTTTCATCTGTGATGAATGTGTTGAGCTGTGCATGGATATCATCCGTGAAGAGACCAAGGCCAGCGGGCTGAAGTCATCTGACGGTGTTCCTACGCCCAAGGATATCTGTGAAGTTCTGGACGATTATGTGATCGGTCAGGCCACAGCAAAGCGGGTTCTGTCGGTTGCTGTTCACAACCACTACAAACGTCTGAACCATGCGCAGAAAGCGGGCAGCGATATCGAACTGGCGAAGTCGAACATCCTGCTGATAGGTCCGACCGGTTGCGGTAAGACACTGCTGGCTCAGACATTGGCGCGTATTCTGGACGTCCCTTTTACGATGGCGGACGCGACCACGCTGACCGAAGCCGGGTATGTGGGGGAGGATGTCGAAAACATCATTCTCAAGTTGCTTCAAGCCAGTGAATACAATGTCGAACGTGCGCAGCGCGGAATCGTTTATATCGACGAGGTCGACAAGATTACCCGCAAGTCCGAGAACCCTTCGATCACGCGCGACGTGTCGGGTGAGGGTGTGCAGCAGGCTTTGTTGAAGCTGATGGAAGGTACCGTGGCCAGCGTTCCTCCACAGGGTGGACGCAAGCATCCTCAGCAGGAATTTCTGCAGGTGGACACCACGAACATCCTGTTCATCTGTGGCGGCGCGTTTGCGGGTCTGGACAAGATTATCGCGCAGCGGGGCAAAGGCTCGGCCATGGGCTTCGGTGCCGATGTGCGCGACAATGATGACCGCGGTGTGGGCGAGATCTTTAAGGATCTGGAGCCCGAGGATCTGTTGAAGTTTGGCTTGATCCCGGAATTCGTCGGTCGTCTGCCGGTTCTGGCAACGCTTGAGGATCTGGATGAAGACGCATTGGTCACCATCCTGACCAAGCCCAAGAACGCGTTGGTCAAGCAATATCAGCGTCTGTTCGAACTGGAAGATGTTGAACTCGACTTCACGGATGATGCTCTGAAAGCCATTTCCAAAAAGGCCATCGAGCGCAAAACCGGCGCGCGGGGTCTGCGGTCGATCCTGGAAGATATTCTGCTGGATACCATGTTCGAACTGCCGGGCATGAAGAATGTCAGCGAAGTCGTTGTGAACGAAGAGGCGGTAACCTCCGAGTCTCAGCCTCTGTTTATCTATGCCGATGCTGCACCGGAATCGGCATCGGCCGGTTAAACTCGGCCTTTGACCACAGCTGTGGTTTCATGTGTTGAACCGGTTGTGGGGGCTCTGCCCCCGCTACCATTCGGGCATCTTCCCCGAAGTATTTTCAGCCAGATAAACCGGGGATCTTTCGTTACTTTCGGGAAGATTTTTGGGTGTGAGCGTGGGCAGGTTCCGCGGTTTTCCAAGCGGTAAAGGTATATGACTATGAAGATTCAACGCATTTCTTCGGGCGGTGAGTTCGAGGCCAAGGTTGGATATTGCCGTGCGGTGGTCGCGGGTGGTTGGGTTCATGTGGCCGGTACAGTTGGGCAGGGCGAAGGTGCGGTCGAACAATGCCGATCGGCGCTGGCTATTATTGAACAGGCATTGGCAGAGGCAGGCGCAAGCTTTGAAGATGTGGTTCGCGTTACCTACATGTTGCCTGATCGCAGCGAGTTTGAACCGTGCTGGCCGATTCTGGCCGAAGCTTTTGGAGCCAATCCTCCAGCAGCGACAATGATCGAATGTGGTTTGATCGATCCAAAGTTCAGAATCGAGATCGAAGTGACCGCCTTTTTGCCGGAGTGACGCAGGTGGCCTCAGGGGCACTGGACCTTGGCGGGCCTTTGGTCCATACCTTTCCTCGACGAAATGCCGGAGGCACCCGATGGGAATCCTGAACAGTCTTTTGCGAGCCGTGACCTGGTGGAATGGGTCAACTCTGAACACTCAGATCTACACCGCGCGCAAAGGCGTGAAAGTGGGCGAAGACAATGAAGGCAACGTGTTTTATCGCAATGCCGATGACAGCAAGCGTTGGGTGATATTCAATGGCGAGGCGGAAGCCAGCCGGATTGACCCTGAATGGCATGGTTGGTTGCACCGCACCTGGGACGAGCCTCCGACTGATAGACCGCTGCCGCACAAATCGTGGGAAAAACCACATCAGGAAAACCTGACCGGCACCGCGCTGGCCTATGCTCCTGCCGGATCGCTGCGTCGCGCAGAGCCGATTGAGCGTAAGGACTATGAGGCCTGGAGCCCGGAATAAACGAGGCGAAAATGTCGACCCATAACTGGACCGAAGTTCTTGTCGGCGGCGTCGTATTGGCCGGTGCCCTGGCATTTGGTGTTTATGCCAGCCAATCAACAGGCTTATCGCAGGGTGCTGCCGGGTATGAACTGGGCGCGTCTTTCAGGTCGCTGGAGGGAGTAGGGGTCGGCACGGATGTTCGCCTTGCCGGTGTCAAGATAGGTACCGTGACGGGTGTCAGCCTGAACCCGGACACTTACCGCGCTGATACGACCTTCACCATTGCCGACGGAATTCTGGTTCCGGACGACAGCGCGATCGTGATTTCCTCCGAGGGTCTGCTGGGGGGCAACTTTGTCGAGGTGATGCCCGGAGGATCACCTTTCTTCTTTGACCCCGGTGATGAGATCGAGGATACGCAGGGCGCAGTCAGCCTGATTTCGCTTCTGGTCAAGTTTGTAGCCGGAGACGGCGGCGAATGATCCGCGCCGCGTTTCTGGCCCTGTTGCTGGCTGGCACCGGCGCGGCCGCGCAGCAGAAAGTTCAGTCTGGCCCCGGGGCCATGTTGCGTGGCTTGGATAAGGTCAACGGCCAGACCGTCGATGTCGAATTGCAGACCGGCCAAACCGGGGCGGTTTTTGGGTTGGATGTTGCTTTGGGGGATTGTCGTTACCCCGTTGACAACCCAACGGGTGACGCATTTGCCTATCTGACAATCTGGGAGACCGGAAAGGCCGATCAGCTTTTTGACGGCTGGATGATTGCCACATCCCCGGCATTAAACGCGCTGGATCACGCGCGTTATGACGTTTGGGTCATTCGCTGTATCACGCCAGCTGCGGACTGATGTAGGGGCGCCGTAAAATCGGCGCTGAGGTTCAAGGCCTCTTCCAGCTCTTTCTTGTAGGCACCGCGCGGGATTTCAATGGCACCCAGAGACGCCAGATGCGCAGTTAGGAACTGCGTATCAAACAAGTGGAAACCCGTCTGCCGCAGGCGGTCCACAAGATAGGCGAGGGCGATTTTCGACGCGTCTTTACGTCGTGAAAACATGCTTTCGCCAAAGAAAGCCGCCCCCAAGGTCACGCCAAAGACGCCACCTACGAGGGTGTTGTTTGCCCAAACCTCCAGTGAATGCGCGTGGCCGGTATGGTGCAATTGGCGATAAAGGTCATGCAGATCGGCATTGATCCAGGTGTCGGCCCTGTCGGCGCAGCCGTCGACGACACCGGAAAAGTCCTGGTCGATTGAGATATCGAAGCCGCAGTTTCGGATACGGCGTGCAAGGCTCCGAGAAATGTGAAACCCGTTCAGTGGAAAGACGCCGCGGAGCTTGGGATCGACCCAGAACAGATCGGGGTCGTCGCGATGTTCTGCCATCGGAAATATACCGATGGAATAGCCATGCAGCAAAAGTTCGGGGGACAAGCTCATGTCAGGTATGAGGCAACCGGAGGGCACGAGCCCTCCGGTCCATGATGATTACTGTTCCATATTCTCCGCAAGCCAGCGCTCCAGCCAGTGGATGTTGTAGTCGCCGCTGTGCAGGTCGGGTTCTTGCAGCAGGGCATGAAACAGAGGAACCGTGGTGTCGATGCCGTCGACAATCAATTCTCCCAGTGCGCGTTCCAGACGGGCCAGCGCTTCTGCCCGGTCACGACCCTGCACGATCAGTTTGGCGATCAGAGAGTCGTAATAGGGCGGGATCGAGTAGCCGTCGTAGAGCGCAGAATCCATCCGCACACCCAAACCACCCGGCGCGTGATACGCGGTGATCTTGCCGGGGCAGGGCGAGAAATTGGGCAGTTTTTCGGCGTTTATCCGAACCTCAATGGCGTGGCCGTTGATTTCCAGATCGTCTTGCCCGAATGACATATCTTCGCCGGCAGCAACGAGGATTTGTTCGCGCACCAGATCGACACCGAAGATGCCTTCGGTCACCGGGTGTTCTACCTGCAGACGGGTGTTCATCTCGATGAAATAGAACTCGCCATTCTCATACAGGAATTCGATGGTGCCGGCGCCGATATAGTTGATTTTGGCGACAGCATCTGCGCAGACCTTGCCGATCTTGGCCCGTTCCTCTGGCGTGATGCAGGGACCGGGGGCTTCTTCGAACACCTTCTGGTGGCGGCGTTGCAAGGAACAGTCGCGTTCACCCAGATGCACCGCCTTGCCCTTACCGTCGCCAAAGACCTGAATCTCGATATGGCGCGGCGTGGTCAGGTATTTCTCGATATAGACCTCGTCATTGCCAAAGGCGGCCTTGCCCTCGGCACGCGCGGTCATGAAGGCGCTTTCCATTTCATTTGCGTTCATCGCGACTTTCATGCCGCGACCGCCGCCACCTGCGGTGGCTTTGATGATGACGGGATACCCGAATTCCTCACCGATCTTCTTGGCAGCCGCAAGATCAGGCACTCCGCCATCCGAACCGGGCACGCAAGGTACACCCAGAGCCTTCATCGTATCCTTGGCGGTGATCTTGTCACCCATGATGCGGATGTGTTCGGCGGTGGGGCCAATGAATGTGATGCCGTGATCTTCGACGATCTGCACGAACTCGGCATTCTCGGACAGGAAGCCGTAGCCGGGATGGATCGCCTGTGCGCCGGTGATTTCACAGGCTGAGATGATAGCGGGCACCGACAGATAGCTTTGTGGGCTGGGCGGAGGGCCGATGCACACCGATTCGTCCGCCATGCGCACATGCATCGCGTCGCTGTCAGCGGTGGAGTGGACGGCAACCGTCTTTATCCCCATCTCGCGGGCGGCGCGGATAACGCGCAGGGCGATCTCGCCTC
The DNA here is from genome assembly GCF_056542585.1 of Ruegeria sp. AB9. Taxonomy (NCBI): domain Bacteria; kingdom Pseudomonadati; phylum Pseudomonadota; class Alphaproteobacteria; order Rhodobacterales; family Roseobacteraceae; genus Ruegeria; species Ruegeria sp. AB9. The sequence goes on from NZ_JBQGAA010000013.1 coordinate 120,185, forward strand.
GGTTGGCAATCAGAATCTTGTCGAACATGGGCCCGCCTTACTCGATAATGACCAGAGGGGTGCCGAATTCCACAGCGTCGCCATCACCGACCAGAACACGCTTGACGGTACCCGATTTGGGCGCGTGGATGTGGTTCATTGTCTTCATTGCTTCGACGATCAGCAGAGTGTCGCCTTCGGAAACGGAAGCGCCGACCGAAATGAATGCAGGCGCGCCGGGCTCGGGTTGCATGTAGACAGTTCCAACCATTGGAGAGGTCACAGCGCCAGGGTGGCTGGCCGGATCTTCCTGAGCAGCAGGTGCTTCAGCTGCGGCCGGGGCAGCTGCGGGAGCGGCCGCAGGGGCCGGTGCCGCAGCAGGTACTGCGACCTGAACCGGAGCGGCTGCAGTCTGGGTCATCCGGCTGACGCGGACATTCAGGCTGTCATCGTCGCCATATTCGCGCATGACTTCCAGTTCGGTCAGGTCGTTGTCGCGCAGCAACTCGGCCAGAGCTTTGATGAATGCCACATCCGCTTCGTGTTTGGTATCTGTCATGAGTGTCCTCGACGGTTCCCCTTTGGCCCGTCTGTTTTTTGCGGGCTCTGATCAAATTACGCAGGGTTATAGGCTAAGCGGCGGTGCATGAAAAGCGTCGACTCGCACCATCAAAGGCAGGATTCTCGCATAATTTAAAGGGTTGGGCAGGTCACAGGGGCATCCCTGACAATTTGGCGACAAGTTCGGGCAGTTTGCGCGCGCCGAATTTCTCAAGCAGGCGGGCCCGATAGGCCTCGATTGTGCGGTAACTCAGCCCAAGTTCCACACCGATTTCCTTGGCCGACAGGCCTCGGCAGGACAGGATGGCCACTTCGCGTTCACGAACGGTCAATTCGACAATTGGCCGTTCTTCCGAGATGTCGGAGAAGCTCCAAATTCCATGCCGGAACGGGTCATCTGGCGTTAAGGATCGGCCACGGGCGCGGCACCAGAACAAATCACCATTTCGGCGACGCATGACGCGCTCGTCTGTGTAGTATCCGGTGTCACGCATCACTTGTAGGCTGCGTTCCCCGATCCTCTCCCAATCGGCAACCGAGGGGTAGAGATGCAGCAGCGGCATGTTTCGGTAATCGGCCTCTTCCCCGCCAAAGGTGCGGGAGAATTGCAGATTGCAGCGTCTGATGATCCGGTTTTCCAGCTCAACAAGCCCGATCGGCGCATATTCAAAAGCGGGGTCACTCATTTGCCTATCGTGCAGGGAAACCACGCGGAATAGAAGGGGGGATGCGATTTCTTATGTCCGACAATGCGCCATGGTGGTTTCATGCGTTTTGACGCATTTGTTAAGGCTGTAAATACGGTTTGAAAATTTGTGGGTAAACAGCAGAAACACATGATATGTTCTGAAAACAAATGACCACGCTCTGGTCAGGAGAATGCAAGCATGCGCGATATGTTGACAGGAAGCCGCATTCGGGAACGGCGACAGATCGCCGGGCTTCGGCAGGCGGAACTTGCGCGTCTCGCCGGGATATCGGCGTCTTATCTGAACCTGATCGAACATAACCGTCGCCGGATAGGGGGCAAGTTGCTGGTGGACATAGCGTCTGCATTGGCGATTGAACCTTCTGTCCTGACCCAGGGGATTGAGGCGACTCTTGTGTCGGCTTTGCGGGAGGCTGCGGATGATGCAGTCGGACAACAAGCTGAAGTTGACGGGTTGGAAGAATTCGCCGGGCGGTTTCCCGGGTGGGCAGGGGTTCTTGCGCAGATGCACCGCCGGGTTATTTCGCTTGAGCGGAATGTCGAGACATTGTCGGACCGTCTGACCCATGACCCTCATCTGGCTGCGTCCATGCACGAGGTGCTATCCACCGCTGCTGCGATTCGTTCAACGGCCGCAATTCTTGCAGACACCGAGGATATCGAAGCCGAATGGCGTGAGCGGTTTCACAAGAACCTGCATCAGGATGCAGAGCGGTTGGCGGGCAGTTCCAAGGCGCTTGTGACCTTTCTGGACGAGAGCGACTCGTCAGTGGACCCGCGTGGTGTTCCGCTTGAGGAGGTCGAAGCATTCTTCGAATCTCGTAGGTACAGTTTTCCGGAACTTGAAGAAGGGGAAGATGTGGACGCCGTTGATCTGAGCAGTCTCAATACGTCAGCTGCCCGTACGGTGGCGCGCCAGGTTCTGAAAATGTACCGCACTGATGCGACGGCATTGCCGCTGGATGCTCTCAGGTCGAATCTGCTGGAAGGCGAATCAGATCCCGTCGCGTTGGCGCACCGTTTCTCGGTGGACGTCGCCACCGTTCTCAGACGGCTGGCTTTTTTGCCTGATGGCGTGTTGGCGCCGCCGGTTGGTATGGTGTTGTGCGATGCCTCCGGCAGCATTTTGTTTCTCAAACCGATTCCGGGTTTTGCTTTGCCAAGGCATGGAGAAGTTTGCCCGCTATGGCCTTTGTTTACAGCCTTAAGTCGCCCGTTGGTTCCGGTTCGCAAACAAGTTGTTCAAATGGGTCGGGCCTCTGCCGAATTCGAGTGTTTTGCCTACGCTTGGCCTTACGCCGTGTCGGGTTACGATCAGGAACCCGCCTATCGCTCGGTTATGCTGGTTCGTTCGGTCAAGGAAACGACAGGTGACGCCCCGGTAACGCAGGTTGGGCCGAACTGCCGTGTCTGCCCCAGCAGTGTGTGCAAAGCCCGCCGTGAACCGTCGATTTTGAGCGAAGGTTTTTGACACTTTCCCGCCAGAACGCTTAATCTGACGGGGACCGGTTCCGGGATGGATGACCGGTTATGGGGAGGAACTTAAAATATGAGCCGTAAGGTTCTGTTGATCGAGGACGAGCCAAACATTGCCGAAGCAATCCGGTTCCTGCTGACCCGCGAGGGATGGCAAGTCGAAACGCATGGCGACGGAACGGACGCAGTTCAGGTGATTCAGGGGGCTCAGCCCGATCTGGTCATTCTGGACGTCATGCTGCCGGGTAAGAGCGGTATGGATATTCTGCGGGATATCCGAGAGATGGAAGAGCTGGCAGGCTTGCCGGTTTTGATGTTGACGGCGCGCGGTCAATCGCGTGATCGGGAAATGGCCGAAAACGCAGGTGTCAGCCGTTTCATGACCAAACCGTTTTCTAACGCCGAAGTTCTAACTGCCGTGCGCGATCTTCACGCGCAGGCGACACGATTATGATGTCTGGCGAGGGCAATAAGGATAAACCACCGGTCCCAAGACCCTCGCTTTTTCTCGAGCGTCAAAGCTATCGCCGCCGCAGGCTGACGGATGCCGCGCGGCTTCTGCCTTTCTTGGGGGCGGCTCTGCTGGCCCTTCCGTTGCTGTGGCCCGACCAATCCAGCGGGGATGCGGCGGTCTCATTGTCTTCGGCGATGTACTATATCTTTGTCTGCTGGGGGGTGCTGATTCTGGTGGGGTTGGTTTTTGGTATTGCCGCCCGCCGTATGGGCGCTCGCGAAGAACGTGACGCGGACGCTGAGTGATGGCTACAATAAACGTTCTGATCCTGGTGTGCCTTGGCTATGTTGTCTTTCTGTTCGCAGTAGCCTTCGCGGCTGATCGCATGGCTGCGGCGGGTCGGGGCAAATGGCTGCGATCGTCTCTGATATATACGTTGTCGCTGTCGATCTATTGCACCGCCTGGACTTTCTACGGTGCGGTGGGCAGTGCCGCGCGATCCGGGTTGGAGTTTGTCACCATTTATCTTGGCCCCACTCTGGTGATGGTCAGTTGGTGGTGGGGATTGCGCAAGTTGGTGAGGGTCGGTCGTAGTCAGCGGGTAACCTCCATCGCGGATCTGCTGTCATCGCGCTATGGCAAGTCAAACACATTGGCCGTGTGTGTGACGATTCTGGCGGTTCTTGGCGGGACTCCCTACATCGCGCTTCAACTGCAATCGATAACCCTGTCCTTCTCGATCTTCGCCGAAGCCGATCCGTCCGGTCTGTATCGCGAAGGGTCCAGTGTGTTTTGGGTAGCAGCAGGGCTGGCCGTGTTTGCCATTCTCTTTGGCACACGCAATCTGGATGTAAACGAGCGCCACCACGGTGTCGTCACGGCCATCGCCGTTGAAGCCGTTGTCAAACTGTTTGCGCTGATCGCTGTGGGTGTTTTCGTGGTGTGGGGCATTGCAGGTGGCGTTGGCCCGATGATGGATCGGATCGATGCCTCGGATATCGGACAGTGGAATGTCGATGCCGGGCGCTGGACGACTTTCATTTTCCTGTCCGCCGCCGCCTTTATCTGCCTGCCGCGCATGTTTCAGGTGATGGTCGTGGAAAACGATGACGAAGGGCATCTCAGAACAGCCGCCTGGGCCTTCCCTCTCTACCTGCTGCTCATGAGCCTGTTTGTCCTGCCAATCGCCGTCGTGGGTCTGGACCTTTTGCCAAAAGGAGCCAACCCCGATCTGTTCGTGCTGACAGTACCGTTGTCGCAGGGCAATGACTGGCTGGCTATGCTTTCCTTTATCGGTGGATTTTCATCCGCAACATCGATGGTTATCGTCAGTGCAATGGCCCTGTCGACGATGGTGTCAAACCACGTGGTCATGCCCATATGGCTGAACACGCATGAAGGCACGGGGTCGGTCTCGGGCGATGTGCGAAGCATCGTTCTGATAGCGCGCCGTGTGTCCATCGCCGTCATTATGGCACTGGGTTACTTCTACTACCGGTTGTCGGGAGGTGGCGCGGCACTGGCCTCGATTGGATTGATCGCCTTTGCAGGTATCTCGCAGATTCTGCCTGCTCTGGTCGGGGGGCTGTTCTGGCGCGGTGCAACCCGCACAGGGGCGCTGGTCGGGCTGACTGTTGGCTTCATACTATGGATATATACGCTGCTGTTGCCAGGTATGGGCGAGCCCTGGATGCCAGAGGCCGTGCTGCAAAACGGGTTGTTCGGCCTTGGTTGGTTGCGCCCTCATGCTCTGTTCGGGATCGAAGGGATCGATCCGATGGTCCATACTGTGATGTGGTCCCTGTCCCTGAATACAGTTGCATTTTGCGTGGCGTCCCTGCTGAGTTTTCCCAGCCCTCTTGAGCGCTTGCAGGGGGCGCAGTTCGTCAACGTTTTCGATCACTCGGTTTCACCTCGTGGCTGGTCCGGGTCGGTGGCGCAAAGCGAAGACCTAATGATTATGACACAGCGTATTCTTGGTACTGCTCCAGCGCAGGAGTTCTTTCACGCCGAGGCCGAAAAACAAGGTGGTCGGTCGCATATGCCGGAACCGACGCCAGGATTTCTCAACCGTCTGGAGCGAGAGTTGAGCGGGTCGGTTGGCACCGCCACGGCACATGCGATGATCGCTCAGATCGTGGGTGGGTCTTCGGTTTCGGTTGAAGACCTGCTGGCGGTGGCGGATGAATCGGCACAGCTGTTGGAGTATTCGGGTCAGCTGGAGGAGAAGTCGTCCGAATTGACCCGCACGGCGCGCCAACTGCGCGAAGCAAACACCAAGCTCACACAGATTTCCGAGCAAAAAGATAGCTTCCTAAGCCAGGTCAGTCACGAGTTGCGTACGCCAATGACCTCAATCCGGGCGTTTTCTGAGATCATGCGGGATACTGATGGCCTGAGCAGAGAGGAACAGACTCGTTATGCTGCAATCATTCACGATGAGGCACTACGCCTGACCCGGCTTCTGGACGACCTGCTGGATTTGAGCGTTCTTGAAAACGGACAGGTCAGTTTGAACCTCAGCGATGACAGTTTGCGTTCGGTTCTGGACCGTTCTGTGTCCAGCGCGCTGGCAGGAGCGGACCGGAAGATCGCGGTCCGGCGCACTCTTTCCGCAGAACGGATTTCTCTGCATACTGATCTGGACCGGTTGGGGCAGGTGTTCATCAATCTGATCTCGAACGCACAGAAATACTGTGATGCGGAAGAGCCGGTACTGATCATATCAGCCCACGACGTCGGTGGGCGAGTTATCATCGATTTCATCGACAATGGCAGTGGCATTCCACCCGGCGCGCGTTCGATGGTGTTCGAGAAATTTGCCCGGGTCGGCGTCGACAAAGCAGGGGGCGCGGGCCTGGGTTTGGCCATTTGTCGCGAGATTATGCAGCGGTTGGGTGGTGAGATCACATACCTGCCCGGGCAGGGCGGTGCGGCTTTCAGGGTCAGCATGCCTCTGGCTTTTCAGCAGGCTGCGCAGTGACCAAGTCATAAAGAACTTCGTAACGTTCGACAGGGTAAACCTGTAGCCAGTTGTTGGAACAATTGGTGATCGGGCGTCATGTCACAGACCGTCAGTGCCGCTTTGGCGCGCAAACTGTCCGTTGGACAAAAAGACCTGGGGGATCGTCCGCGTTCAGTCCTGCGGGCGCTGCGTTTGGGTTTTGCGCGGGCTGCGCGCGACCGATTGAACCTAGCCTTGGCTGTCATCGGGGCAAAGCAAACCTGCCGCTCTCAGGATGATTTGGTCGAACCTGTTGGTCGGGATTGGCTGCTGTTGGTGTTTGATGGGCCGGAAGGCCGCGCTGCGGCTTGTCTGAATCCGCACGCGGTGTCCGCGATTGTGCAAACCCAGACCATCGGTGAAGTAATGCCCGGCGATCCCGACCCAAGGGTATTCACGGATACAGACGCCGCCATGGTGGCGCCATTTATCGAAGCCGCGCTGACCCTTGCAGCCGGTTTGATCGACGCTGCGGCCGAGCAGATTTGCCTAGCTGGATATGAGTTTTTCGCACGTTTGGAAGATTCGCGCGGCTTGTCGTTGGCCATGTCCGAAGATACATACCGCGTCTTCGATCTGACGGTTGATCTGGCCAACGGGGTGCAGCAGGGGCAAATTTCAGTTTTTCTTCCGGATCATCCTGTTATGCCGGACAATTTTGATGAAGGCGCAGAACCAGCCGGTCCGCGAATTGAGCAGTCATCGGGCGTTGTTCGGGCGGACCTGAACGCCGTTTTGTGCCGGATGTCGCTGCCATTGTCCGATTTGTCAGCAATGCAAGTCGGAAATGTTCTGCCATTGCGTGGGGCACGTTTGGACCGAACCGAGATATTGACCATCGACCGAACACCAACGGGCATCGGTCGTCTTGGTCAATGTGGTGGCTTGCGGGCCGTTCGAATGAACGAACATGCAGCTTTGCCCACCTTATCGGGGTTTGATGCGCAGGAGTTTATTGAAAGCAGAGGAAGAATGCAGCCGCACGACAATTTTGATGAACCCGCCGTAGGAGCCATGGAAGTGACACCTCCGGCAACTGGGGACGAGGGCTTGGCTCCGGTGGAAAACGGTTTGTCACTGAATGATTCTGAACGGGTGGTCGCCGAGATTTCGCAATTGGCGGGCCTTGGCGTTGCCGATACAAGTACCAGCGCCGAATAAAGCTTAATCCGCCTTGCTGCGAATTTGGTCCAATGCAGGACGCAGGTTTTCCAGTTGGTATCCGGCATTTGTCGTCGCGCTCAGAATGTCGTCCGTGCTCATGCGGTCGCACTGGCCAAGGGCCCAGACTACAGAACACCGGGTGCCCGAAGCGCAATACGCCAGAACCGGGCCATTGCAGTTCTCTGCCAAGTCGCGCTGCCGCATTACATTTTCGGGCGTCATGGTCTGGTGGGTCAGTTCCAACACCTCGTATTCCATACCCGCTGCACGAACGGCTTCACCGATTGCGTCGGATTGCATAATCGTGGGAACTTCAACATTGGGCCGGTTGCAGATCACCTTGACGAAACCTGCCGCGGCAATCGCCGGGACATCGTCAACTGTGATTTGCGGCGAAACGGCATAGCGGGGCGTGATCGGTCGAATCTCCATGCCAAATCCTTAGGCCGCGTTTGCAGCTCTGTCCAGTTGCGCGCCCAGCGTTGGCGCCATGAACATGCCCGCAGCCATCGCGGTCAAAAAGACCAGGCCGCCAAATCCACCATAAGTCAGTGAGGCCATCGCTGGTCCGGGGCAAAGTCCGGCCAAGCCCCAGCCCATCCCAAAAAGAACCGAACCCACGATGAGCCTGCGATCAACCTCAGGCCTTGCGGGGGGCGGAAAATTGCCTCCGGTCAGGGCTTTGCGTCCGGTCGTCAATCTCCAGGCCACAAGCATCGGCAGGATGGCCCCACCCATCACGAAGGCCAGGGTCGGGTCCCAGTTTCCGAATACATCCAACCAACCCTGAACTTTGGTCGTGTCTGTCATACCCGAAATCAACAATCCGGCACCGAACAGTGATCCGGCAAGTAGAGCAATGAAAAGGCGCATCAGATCAGCCCCCAAACATGACGCAGCAGAACGAGGGTCACACCCCCTGCGAGGATATAGAAAACGGTGGCAACGATGCCGCGCAGAGAAAACCGCGAGATGCCACATACCCCGTGACCAGACGTGCAGCCATTGGCGATACGTGTTCCGACACCAACCAGAAGCCCGGCCAGAACAACAAGGCCCAGATTGCTGGTGAGATGCGTTTGGACCTCGGGTGCGATCAGGGGGCGCAGCAGAAGTGGCATGCCGATAAGCCCTGCAATAAAGACCAGCCGTTCGGCCACGGTATCACGGGCCTTACCATCGACAAGGCCACCCAGAATCCCGCTGGCACCCATGATCCTGCCATTTCCAAGCAGGTACACAGCTCCGCCCAGGCCAATCAGCAAACCGCCGCACAGCCCCCAGATCCACTCGATGTTCATGTGGGTTATTCCTTTTTGATCGACTATACTTGCGTTAGATTTTGTTCACCGGCAGTTTCAGAAAAACATCGCCTTGCTCATCGGCTGGCGGCATTTGACCGGCTCGCATATTGATCTGCAGAGAGGGCAGGATCAGGCGCGGCATGGCCAACGTGGCATCCCGGGCGTCACGCATTTCCACGAATTCTTCGATGCTGCGCCCTTGCCCGATATGGACATTGAGCGCTTTCTGTTCACCTACCGTTGTTTCCCACGCGTATTCATCGCGGCCTGGCGCTTTGTAGTCGTGCCCGACATAGATGCGCGTTTCGTCCGGCAGCGACAGGATTTTCTGGATCGATTCAAACAACGTCGCTGAGGACCCTCCGGGAAAATCGCAGCGGGCTGTTCCGAAATCGGGCATGAACAGTGTGTCGCCGACAAAGGCGGCGTCGCCTATGACATAAGTCAGGCAAGCTGGGGTATGGCCCGGGGTGTGCAGTACATCGCCGCGCATCTGGCCGATATGAAAACTGTCACCTTCCGAGAATAAGGCATCGAACTGGCTGCCGTCCCGCTGGAACTCGGTTCCTTCATTGAACACTTTGCCGAATGTGTCCTGCACCGTGACGATCTGAGCGCCAATTCCTATTTTGCCGCCCAGTTCCTGCTGCAGATAGGGGGCCGCAGACAGGTGATCGGCGTGAACGTGGCTTTCCAGAATCCACTCAACCTTGAGATCGTGACCGCGCACGAAGTCGATGATTGCGTCAGCCGATTTTGTCGCCGTGCGTCCCGATGCATGATCGAAATCCAGAACGCTGTCGATGATGGCGCAGGCCCGCCCTTGCGGCTCGTGAACAACGTAGGACACCGTGAAGGTCTGATCGTCAAAAAACGCTTTCACTGCGGGTGTCATGATTTCCTCCGTACAGGTTGTCGGCATCATATATTTAAAATGGAATGTGATGCAACATCGAACCTGCATTTGATGCGGGTCAAGGCATTCACGATTAAATCTGCTTAAACTTTAGCCCATCCGCGCCGGATTGCCGAAAACACGAATGTGTTGGGCAATATCCCGCACAAGTTCAGGTTAATATCAGCGGGTCTTATTCCCGTTACTTATATCTGGGATACTGGCAACACTCTGGGAGGATATTATGACAACAAGTCTTTATTCCGAAGCCGAACGGCTTGAACAAGAGCTCAGGAATGCGTGCTTGGATACGCGCTTGGCGCTTCAACCGAGTGTAAGCAAGGTTGTTAACCGTATGCGGCAAGAAGGGATTGAAGTGCCGTCCCGTCTGCGTCGTCTGGATGCGGCCTTGTGCGAAGACGCTATCGAAGCGCAGTTCGATAACTTGCCGGTTTGAAACGAGCGGTCATCCGAAGGATATCCCGAGGATGACCAGCATCAATCCAAGGACGGACAGGAACAAAGACGCCAGATTCCAGGGCAATACGCCCTGAACGGTCGCGCGCAGTTCGTCATCCGACAGACCGGCCTTGCGCGCTTTCATCACGCGAAGAATACACCAGACCAGGCCGGCGAGCCCGGCCAAAGAAAGGGCTGCACCGCCCCAGGTGATGAATTCGAACATGGTGCCCCACATTTCCTTGTGAACTACCCCGCGCTTAACGGATCGGATCACGCCGTACAAGTGCGCCCCGGGGATTGGGTGCTTGCGACCCGGGCGGCAGCATTGTATCCGGCATCCTGCATCAGATTTTCAGCCTTTGGGAGAGACGCATATGGAAGACATCATCGAAGATCAGGCCGCCGCCAACTATCGCGTGACCGCAGGCGAGTTGCGCCAGTTCATCGAACGGTTCGAGCGTCTGGATGCGGAGAAAAAAGATCTGGCCGAGCAACAAAAAGAAGTCATGGCTGAAGCCAAGGCACGGGGCTATGACACCAAGGTCATGCGCAAGGTGGTTGCATTGCGCAAGCGCGACAAGGACGACATTGCCGAAGAAGAGGCGGTGTTGGAAATGTACAAAGAAGCGTTGGGTATGTGACTTCTAACCGGGGGAGGGGCTCAGCCGCTCCCTTACTGCGATGGCGAGCAGGGGTCATAGTTTTCCACTAAAATTCCTGCCTCGATTGCGCCAAAGCACATTGTTCTCATCTCGTTGTGCTTGTAAGGAAATTGCAGGGTCCTCGGGAACTGCGCCGTGCGGGCGTGATGGAATGGTAGACATATCAGACTTAAAATCTGAAGGGCGTATGCCCGTGTGGGTTCGAGTCCCACCGCCCGCACCAAGTTTTTAAGCAATATCATTGTTTTTCAATGGGTTGTAACTTTTGACCTTGCTTTGGTCCCACTAATAGGCCCACTTGAGGCAATCAGTGCTGAGTGTATCCCTGATGTTCCTGAGATGTGGAAAAGCGCCCCCAATTCTGAGGGCGCTCTTGTGAATGCTCGATTCGTCGTTCACCGGATCAAGGCATCAAATCCGGCTTGGATTGTTCCTATTCCAGCGGCCCATTCCTTGCAGTACATATCCTTAATGGCGTCTCCACAGGTTCTCATGTAAACCCGGTATTGGGCTGAGAGGCCTTCCAATGTCGTCGCCTTAGTCTTCACGATTACATCTGCCAATTCGTGCATTCGATCAAAAATCGGATCTGTTGCGACCTCGAATTCGCCCGCGCTGAGCAGCTGGTCATCGTACATCTTGTCATATCGAAGGTACTCAGCCCACAGCCTATCTGATTCCTCGCACATGACAATCAGCGGATCGGTAGGCTTCGTATCTGCCAACGATGGGCAGACGGGCGCGGCTATGGCGGCGATTCCACCTGTTAGAACGGCTCTACGTGCCACTTTGCTCATGACGCCACCTCCAGTGCATTGACGCTATCCAGAGCGGCGTTCAGCTTGGCTGCACGTCCACGGGCGATTTCGACAAGCGTAAAGCCTTCATCATTCAGATCGGGGACTGTTCGCAGCGCCATGACGGCTGCCAGGACGGATTGAATAGCCAGCGCTTCAGACTGCATCTGCGCGCGTGTCATCTTCGTGTTGGATGTGTTCATTGGTTTACTCTCGGTTGTGGCTTTCTAGGGCCGTGCCAGAAACCGCCTGGCGCCGGGGTGCTAGAAACCTGCCGAGAGACAGGCGTGACGTTTTTCGCGTGAGCGTCTTGCATGGCGTCACCACCCCGACCTATATTGGTCAGGTGCGTGAGCGCCGCCAAGCGTTCACAGTTTCAACCGCTCCACGCGCCAACGTGGAAACCTCGCCAAAGGTCTTTGCGGTCTATCTCGGTCAGGCTTTCTAGGGCCAACGACAAGCTACACCCAAAAGCAGTTTCTACGCAATGGCCCTTCGGGGCCTGCTGCGTCTTGTGAAGCCGGAAGGGCGGGCACCCACCCGGGCACCGGGCGCGTTGTGATTACGTGCTGGTTCTGCGCCGCGTCCTGCAATGAAAGGAATTTGGAGGGTCAGGACCGCGCAGAGTCGGGGTTTACCCACTCACCGACTGACGGGGTTGCTTCGGCCTATGTCAAAGCCAGGCGCAGCCAGCCTATCCGCCGAATATCCCGATACCAGCGGGGAAATTAGGGAAGTATGGGCCCGGAGGCGAAGACGGCGCAGCCGGAACAAAGGCGCGGTCCTCGACATGGATTGCCGCCGAAACAACGACTGACCCTACTTCGCATTCGCCGACCAGCACAGGAACAGCCACACCCGGCGTGGACACGTTCAGCGAATTGCCGAAGAGTTCCGACCGGGGCTGTTCCCGCTCATCGTAGTCAGGGGTTGTGGGCGTGGGCGCGAGAAGCTGGGCGGCACCCCCCAAAGCCAGCGCCGCACCAGCTTTGAACGCAAAACCCGCAGCACCTAAAGTGGGGGTAAGGACAGGAATGAAAGCCGCCGCAATTAACAGACTGCCGACAAGTATTTTTCCCAACCCACCGCGCTTGGCACCGGCCGCACAGGGGACGATGTGCATCTCGGTTTCATCGTCAGCGAAAACGACGCGCAGCTCCTGCGGATCCTGATCGCGCCCATCGATCTCCGCGCCGCGAAAGACCTGATAATAGCCGTCGTGAACATGCTCCTGAAACCCTTTGACCATCGAGCAAAGCGCCCGCACGGCCTCGGCCGGGCTTTCAACAGCCAAACGAATTTCCC
>NZ_JBQGAA010000014.1:0-114216 GCF_056542585.1 Ruegeria sp. AB9
GTTGGGTTGTCCCGCTGTCCGGTTGGGTCGTCCCGCTGTCCGGCTGGGTTGTCCCGCTGTCCGGCTGGGTTGTCCCGCTGTCCGGTTGGGTTGTCCCGCTGTCCGGTTGGGTTGTCCCGCTGTCCGGTTGGGTTGTCCCGCTGTCCGGCTGGGTTGTCCCGCTGTCCGGTTGGGTCGTCCCGCTGTCCGGCTGGGTTGTCCCGCTGTCCGGCTGGGTTGTCCCGCTGTCCGGTTGGGTCGTCCCGCTGTCCGGCTGGGTGTTCTGGTTGTTCCCTCCGGTAGAAGCAGACCCAACCCAGTTGTCGTAAGAGAACGGGAACTGCTGTGCCAGATCCGAACCCGCATTCAGGTTATCGATGATGCTGCCCGGTTTGACGACAAACTGGTTGTATCCGTCCTTCGCACCCGTCGCGTGATAGGTGAACACGCTGTCATAGTCTTGGGGCTTGACCAAAGCGTTGTCTGTAACGTTCCAGTCCGACTGCCCGCTATATCCGGATATGGCGGACACGACGTTCTGCTGGATCGTGACATCCTGCGAACCGCCGGACACGAAAACCTTTGGAACCGATACGCCGCCGGTCAAAGCGCCGGGCACCGCCAGCACGGTGTTGTTCGCGATTGTCAAGTCCTTTGCACCCGCCACCGAGATGCCATGCGTATGTGCATTGTAGATCATGTTATCTTCGATCAGCACATTCGTGTAGAACATGGCCGGGTCACCGGGATCCGAGTGACCGCTTCCCATAAAGATCGACTGGGCCCAATCCCCGGATCCCATGTCGATGACGTTGTTGCGGATCGTGATGTCACTGCTGGGGCCCAACAGTTTGGAAAACTGAATGAAGTCGCCGTGGTCCCCGGAATTCAGCGAACGCTCAAAATCATGGATGTAGTTGCCTTCAATGACAACGCCCTGAACGCCGTCAACATACATACCGTCCGAGCGGATCGAATGTATGTCATTGCCCGTGACCGCCACATTGCTGCTGGACCCGATATTCATCCCCTTGAGCCAGTCAAAAAACTCGTTGTTCGAGATGGTCACATCAGAACTGGTGCGGACCAGCAGGCCCATGCCCCATCCATAGCCATCATCCGTCGCCGAAACGCCCGAGGCCCAGTCGCCCGAGAACGTGGAGTTGTCGATGGTGATGTTCGAGCTGTTGTGAATCTGGAAGGGCTTATAGCTTTTGGCCTCACCGCCAAAAGTATAGTCGAAGTTCATATCCTCGAACGTGATATTCGACGCACCGTTCAGATACATCGACGAGATTGTGGCCGGCGCGTTCGCGTCCGCCGATTTGATCGTGACGGTTGACGCGTAGCTGGCCCCGAGATTCAGCGCGCCATAATCGCCTGCTGCAAGGAGGATGGTTTCACCCCCCGATACCTGCGACAGAGCCTGGTTCAGCTCTGCTGCGGAAGTTACTGTGATGGTCTTCGACATCTTTCACCTGTGTTTCCAAACGCGCTTACCCAAAGCGCAGAAGATCCCGCTCACCCAGGACGGATGGAACAGTCGCACAAGGGCGACAGATTGGCCGGAATATGGCTATGTTTGGAAACTGTTGCCTGTATTGGGACAATTCTGCCCCATTGCCTTCATTTCCGAGTGAACTCGATACTCGATACCGGGAATTGTTCCATTTCCCTTAGCGGTTGCCAGAGGATTTGCCTAATTGATTCCCCCATCGCAACAATGGACACCAAATCGCCATAATTCAGGCGTGTCCTCGCGTATTTACGCCGGGCATCGGCAATGAGTTGCTGGGTTCCGCTACGTCACCCCCCCGGAAACTCTTGCTGCGCGCGCCATGTAGCCTCACATCGATACTAATAAGGAGTTTTGACGGGGTGAAACCGGGCAGTGGAACACAACTAGGATTCTCTACGCCGCCACTCATTGCGTCGACAGGCATCGGGACGGCACAGGCTGATCATCGAAAACAATCGCGCCCCGGGGAAGCGGGCGCGTATGTGCACTTCGCTCTGTCAGAAAACTCTAAAACCGCAAGATCAGACCAATCCTAGAGCCCCGCCCCATTTGTTTCCCTTCTCACGACAATAAGCCCGATTTTCCTGCACAAACGGATCGAAAAAATGGCGGCTGTACCTTGAAACCTGTGAATTGCGTTCATTTGCCAAAAAAATTTGCGACAATGCCACAGCCTGGGTGTATAAATTACTAATGTTGGTTTCCCTGACTGGTTGTACAGGGCAGCGTATGAGTTCTTAGAGTTATCCGAATGAGATGATCTTATTATGATCGATATTGAGGCACGCCACGAAGTCCAGGGTGGCAGCAACCGCAACTTTGGATTTGTTTTTGCCGCTGTCTTCACCATCATTGGTCTTTGGCCGCTGATCCATAGCGGGAATCTGCGGTACTGGGCGCTTGCGATCGCGGCCGCGTTTGTGCTGATCACCCTGCTGCGCCCATCGCTGCTGTCGGGGGCAAACCGCCTGTGGACAAAGTTCGGCCTGCTTCTAGGCGCGATTGTTGCCCCCATCGTTATGGCTTTGGTCTACTTCCTGACCGTGACGCCAACCGGGCTGATCATGCGCGCTTTGGGCAAAGATCTTTTAAGGCAAAAACTAAACAAAGATACGAATACATATTGGATTGAGCGCACGGAAAATGTGGGCCCAATGAAAAATCAATTCTAGGAGTGTCGGATGTCGTTTCTCGCAGAAATGTGGCAATTTCTCAGAATTCGAAAGAAATTCTGGCTGCTTCCGATCCTCATCATGATGGTGATTTTCGGTGGGCTGATCGTGCTCAGCCAGGGGTCGGCCATCGCCCCGTTCATCTATACTCTGTTTTAGGTTCGAACCGTGACCGCAATTCTCGGAATCTCCGCATTCTATCACGACAGCGCCGCGGCCATTGTTGTCGACGGCACTTTGGTTGCCGCCGCGCAGGAAGAACGTTTTACGCGCAAGAAGCATGATGCGGGCTATCCGTTTCATGCAATCGAATACGTTTTGGCCGAGGCCGGACTTAAAATTGGCGATGTCGATCACATCGCCTTTTACGACAAGCCGTTCCTGAAGTTCGAGCGTCTGCTGGAAACATATGTCTCTTACGCTCCGCGCGGGTTGAAATCCTTTCGGATGGCGATGCCGGTCTGGCTGCGTGAGAAGCTGTTTCAGAAAGACCTGCTGGCCCGCGAGCTGCGCCGCCACGACCCCGAGTTCCGCCCCGGCGACCGGTTGATGTTCAGCGAGCATCATTTCAGCCACGCCGCCAGCGCGTTCTTCCCCTCGCCTTTTGAAGAGGCGGTGGTGCTGACGCTGGATGGTGTCGGCGAATGGGCGACGACGACCCTGGCCATCGGGCGCGGGCGAGAGTTGAAGATCGAAAAGGAAATCCATTTCCCGCATTCGATCGGCCTGCTCTATTCCGCGTTCACCTATTACACGGGCTTCAAGGTCAATAGCGGTGAATACAAGGTCATGGGGCTGGCCCCCTACGGCACGCCCCGCTTCAAGGATGTCATCCTCGAGCACCTGGTCGACCTGAAGGAAGACGGGTCCTTCAGGCTGGACATGCAGTATTTCAACTATGCCGTTGGCCTGACCATGACCAACCAAAAGTTCGCGGACCTGTTTGGCGAACCTGTGCGGCAGCCGGAAAAAGACCCGCTGACCCAGTTTCACATGGACATCGCGGCCTCGGTTCAGGCCGTCACCGAAGAGATCGTTCTGCGGCTGACCCGCTCGGCCGCGCAGGAATATGGCATCGACAATCTGTGCATGGCCGGAGGGGTGGCGCTGAATTGCGTCGCCAACGGTCATATCCTGCGCGACGGCGCGTTCAAGGATATCTGGGTGCAGCCTGCCGCCGGGGATGCCGGCGGTGCGGTCGGGACCGCTTTGGCCGCCTGGCACACGGAACTGCAGAACGAGCGTCAAAGCGACAGCGCCTCGGACAAGATGAAAGGATCTTATCTGGGTCCGGAGTTTGCGCAGGATGACATTGAACAGCGCCTGACCGCCATCGGTGCAAAATACGAGACATTCGAGACCGACGCCATGATCGCCGAGGCGGCAGCGGCGCTGGTCGACGGCAAGGCGCTTGGCTGGTTCCAGGGCCGGATGGAATTTGGACCCCGTGCGCTTGGGGGCCGGTCGATCATCGGCGATCCGCGGTCCCCGTCGATGCAAAAGACGCTGAACCTCAAGGTGAAATACCGCGAAAGCTTCCGCCCCTTCGCCCCATCGGTCCTGCGCGAAGATGTAAATGACTGGTTCGAGCTGGATTATGACAGCCCGTATATGCTGCTGGTTGCGGATGTGCAGGAAAAGCTGCGCCGCGCGATGACGGCCGAGGAAACGCAGCTTTTCGGGATCGACAAGCTGAACGTTGTACGCTCGGACATTCCGGCGGTGACGCATGTCGACTATTCCGCCCGCGTGCAGACCGTGCATGCCGAGACCAACCCGCTGTACCACGCGCTGATTTCCGAATTCAAACAGCGCACCGGGTGCCCGGTTCTGGTAAATACCTCCTTTAACGTCCGGGGAGAGCCGATCGTATGCACGCCCGAAGATGCATTCCGCTGTTTCATGGGCACGGATCTGGACATGCTGGTTGCCGGTCGCTGCGTTTTGCGGAAACCCGATCAGGACGAAGCGCTGAAACAGGATTACAAAGAAGCGTTCGAGCTTGACTAGCGCTGGCATCTCTCATCGCGTTGGTCCCGGCGCGTTCAACAAGTGTCCGCCTGATTTCGATGCATGAGACAGAAATGATGCTCGCCCGATCCAAATTCGACTACCGGAAGCTGCTTGGGGTTCTCCTGGTGGCTGCGGGTGTGGTTTTCAACAAATGGTCGGTGCAGGCATTGGTCGCCTCGGACGGGCAGATAGATTCCGAGTTGATCATCTACGCGATCATCGGGATTCAGATTCTGCTGGGAACTGCAGGGCTGTCTTTTCTGAACCTCGGGCGTCAGCGCCTGTGGCTGGGTCTGATCCTGCTTGGCTTTGTTCTTTATGTCTGGGCAGCGACGCGCCAGCCCACCGAAAGCTTTGAGCATTTCTTTCTGGTCTATCTGCCGCAGAGCTTTTACCTCAACCTCCTGCTCAGCATGGCGGCGCTGCTGGCCTATGTTTTCACAACCCGGACTGACCAGCGCCGGGACATCGCCCAGAACGTTGCCCTAAGCGTTGCGGCATTTGGATTTGTTGCCCTGCTGATCGAACTGCCCGCCCTGACCGGCATCATCGACTACCGGCAGGTCTTTATCCCCAAAGGGGTTGGTCTGACCGGTCCCCACAACCGGATCTACGAACCGGGTGGCTTTTTTCATCGCCCCCCAAACGACCAGTACAGCGAGGTTCGGCCGGGGGATTCCGTGTTAACGCTGGGGGCACAGACGAACCGCCTGTACGAGGCGGACTATACCTATGATCAGAACGGTTTCCGCAACAGCACCCCAATCGCAAACCCCGATCTGCTGCTTGTCGGCGACAGCTTTATCGAAGGGTACAAAGTCGGCCAGGATGCGACCGTCACCGAGCAGATCATGGCCAGCTCGGATTATACGGCCATAAGCCTCGCCCAAAGCGACTACTCGCTTTACCACGGGCTAAGCGCGATGCTGCATTATCTGGAAGGGTATTCGCCCAAGGTGGTGGTCTGGTTTCTGTTTGAAGGCAACGATCTGCCCTACTTCCCGATCAGCCATGACAAGTTTGTAGCCCGCAGCGCGGCCTCCGCCGGACCGGCCCGGTTCAGCGAGCGGTCGTTCTTTGGCAGCCTGTCGTCCAGCCTGGCCTCGTGGAGTTCGCTGGCAGCCCGCAACCTGCAGCAGGACAACTATGCGCGGACCCGGTCCGGCAATTTCCCTGACGCGGCGTGGTCCGATGAAACGGCCATGTATTTCGACTATGGCCCGCCTGAACGGGCCGAGGCGCGCCTGCCCTATCTGAAGGACCTCTTGGCACAGGGGGATGCGCTGGTTCGGGAAAACGGCGGGACACTTCTGGTCGCGCATATTCCGATGAAAATAGATGTCTACCGCGATCTGCTGGCCTTTCCCGATGACAGCATCGTGCAGGATTGGGTGCCTTTGGAACTGGCAACCGAGCTTCAGGCATGGGCGGGTGAGAACGGCGTAAACTACATGGATTTAACGCCTGCCTTGCAGCAAGCCGCCGCTGACGGGACATTGGTCTACTTTCTGGATGATGAGCATTGGACCCCCGAGGGGCATCAGATCGTCGCGCGGACGGTCCTTGATCACCTGACGACGAAAGGCTGGTTGGATTAGGGTGCTGGTATGAAAATTCTTTCCTTCAAATCCGGGCATGATGGGGCAGTTGCAGGCGTTGACGCACCCAATCAGCAGCTGATGTTTTCCTATGAAGCCGAGAAAGACAGCCTGCCCCGAAACTCGCCCATCGACCCGAATACGCTGCTGGACGCCGGGCTATGGTTCAACGAACTGCCGGACGTTCTAGCGCTGAGCGGCTGGTCGACGCCAGGCGAAAGCCATACGGTCATATCGGGGGCCGGAAGTTTCGGTATCGACGAAAGCGCGGCCATTGTCGGGACAAAAAACTTCTTTGGCAAACGGCTGGATTATTATTCCTCCTCACATGAACGCTCGCTTATCTGGGCGACCTATGCGATGTCGCCCTTCGAACAGGGTGAGCCGTGTTATGTGCTGGTCTGGGAAGATGAGCTGGGCGATTTCTATGAAATCGACCGCGATCTGAAGATACATCACAAGGGGCGGGTGCTGGCCGCGCCCGGACGCCGGTTTTCCTTTCTCTACGCGCTTGCGGACCCCGCTTTTTCGGGACCGGGCAAGACACTGGCAAAGGACTTTTCCAGCAAACTGCAATCCGCCAGCGCCCATGGGGACGCAACCGCCACTGATGACGATGCCAAGGGTTTGATTGACGCGCTTTTAAACAACAGCGCAGAGTCCGGTTTCCTGAACAAGGAGACATTCAGAGACTCGCCCTACCACAACATCGGCGTCGCCTCCCCAAGGTTCCACAACCTTGCAGCCAAATATTCCGACGCGGTCTTTTCCCGCTTCCATGACTTCGCCAAGGCCAATCTGACCAAGCGCTACCCGCTGCTGATTTCCGGGGAATGCGGGCTGAACTATCGCTGGAACACGCGCTGGCGCGACAGCGGCCTGTTCCGCGATGTCTTTATCCCCCCCTGCACCAATGATTCAGGCTGTGCAATCGGCACGGCGGTCGATGCCATGCGCCATTTCACGGGGCGGGCCAAGCTGGACTGGACAGTATATGCAGGCCAGCCTTTCAACGACGACCGGGTCGAGATGGAAGGTGTCACCAGCCGCGAGTTGAACTTAAGCGAAGTCGCCGCCGCATTGCAGGACGGAATGGTCCTCGGCTGGGTCATGGGGAATTGCGAAATCGGCCCGCGGGCGCTGGGAAACCGATCAATCCTTGCGGCACCTTTTTCGACCGAAACACGCGACCGGGTGAACCGGATCAAAGGCCGCGCGGGCCCCGCGCCGGTGTCCCCCGTTTGTCTTGAGGACGACGTGTCGAAACATTTCGACTGGTCAAGCCCCTCGCCACACATGCTGCATTTTCAGCAGGTGACCGACCCAAGGCTTAAGGCCGTCAGTCACGTGGATGGATCAGCCCGGGTGCAGACCGTGACAAAAGACCAGAATGCGATGCTGTATGACCTGCTGACTGAATTCAAAGCGACCAGCGGCGTCGGCGTCCTGTGCAACACGTCGCTGAACTTCAAACGCTCGGGCTTCATCAACAAAACGAGTGATCTGTATAAATTCGCGCGCACTGTCGGGCTTGACGGTTTCGTCGCCGGCAGATCGTTTTACCGGTTCTAAAAGGCGCTCGCGGGCTGGTGAAGGTGCCGTCATAGACAAGGCTTTTGCATGCCCGTAATGTTTTCCTGCCGCCAATGTTATGAAGAGCAACCGCCCATGCGACGCACATACATCTCTGTTGGCCTCTTGTTTTGCTCCATTCTTCTGTTGATGGCACCGGCAACACCGTTGCTTGCGGCCCCGGCCTGCAATGGGGTGAAAGCCGCATCGGCACCCCAGAACAGTCAGATCATCCATGACGCACAGGGCCTCTCGCGGGCGCTCGGCACGGCCAGCGGCGGCGAAACTATCGTGCTGGCTGGCGGAAATTATGGCGCTTTGATCGTCAGGCAGGCCTTTAAAACCCCTGTCGTGATCCGGTCCGCAGACCCCAACTCACCCGCCTGCTTTACAGAGCTGCGCCTGAAGGGCGTCGGCAATCTTGCGCTGGATGGGCTGGTGTTCGACTATTCCTACTCGGCTGGCGAAAAACACCGCACCAATTTCTTCAGCATTGGCAACAGCCACAACATCACCATCACCAACTCCACGTTTGACGGGGATTACAACGCGGGCATCGGACATGGCCGTGGTTTGCTGATCATGGACAGTTCCAAAGTCACCATTGCAAACAGCACCTTTCGAAAATGGTGGAAGGCGCTGACCGGAATTCACTCGACATATCTGACGCTCAGCCGAAATCAGTTTTACGACATCCGGGCCGATGGAATGGCCTTTAGCGGAATGGATGATCTGGTTATCGAGTACAACCGGTTCCACACGTTCCGGGGTGGCAACAGCCGCGACCACCGGGACATGATCCAGCTTATGCGGACCTCGAACCGGGGCAGTTCAAACATCGTGATCCGGGACAATATCTTCGACATCGGGGCCGGAGATTATACCCAAACGATTTTCATGGGCAAAAGCGGGAAGAATACAAATGACCCGCTTTTGCGGCACAAGAATGTCCTGATCGAAAACAATGTGATCTACAACGCGCATCTGCATGGCATTTCGGTTCACGGAGCAGACAACCTTTCCATCCGCAAAAATTCGATCATCCGGGTGCGTCAGCCGAATGACGGCAAGGTCACGATCCCACGGATCAATGTCTCATCCTCAACCTATGTCGTGATCGAACAAAATGTTGTCAGCGCGATCAACGGATATCAGAACCAAAAAGACTGGGCGGTGCTCAATAATGCCTTCGTTCAGGACCAGTCCCCATCAAGGCCCGGCTACTATGACCGGGAATTCATCTATTATGCGACCGGAGCCGCCAATGGCTTTCATGAATACGGGGTGCGCCCCGGCAGCGAGGTCGATCGCCTGAATGCCGGTTCCACACTTGTAAAAAATTACCCGACACGGCGTTGAGACGCCTGAATCTAAGTTGTGCTGAGTGAAATGATTACCTTTAAAAACCAACTATATAACAGCTTTCCCCGCCTTGCCACCGAACATCGTCCTGCGGTCCTGTCATGATCTCGGACCTTAAAGACAAAGGCCTGTTTTTCAGGTTCCTCAGCATCAGCGTCCTGGGCACAAGCGCAGATTACCTGCTGGCGCTGCTGCTGACTGTGGCTCTGCTTACACCGCCTGTCCTCGCATCGACCTGTGGCTTTGTCCTCGGCTCGATCATCAATTATTGCGGGCACAATATCGTCAGCTACGAACATACCAGCCAGAGTACGATCTCGGTCCGGGGATACGTGAAGTACTTTCTAGCAGTGGTCTCCTCGCTGGTCGTGCGGCTCGCTGTAGTCGCGGGACTTGGTTATGTCACCGCCCTGCCCTTCTGGTTCATCCTGCTGGTGGCGATTGGCGTATCCTTTGTCGCCAACTATGTGATTTCAACCCTCTGGGTATTCCGCAAATCGGGTTAGGTCCGGCTCGTTCCTGCGCGCCCGGTATAGAACAAAGACCGCCGCAATCAGGCCGAACCCGGCCAGAAGCGCGCCAACCCATTCGCTCCAGTGTCGCGGGAGGGTGATCCTGACATCCGCGTCTGTCGGGGCAAATGTGACAAAGCCGGTTTCCGGGTCCGGGGAGAGTGTCAGCGGGGTTCCATCTGTGGTCTCGGCCTCCAGATGTGACCAATACATCAACGCAACGCGCAGCGGCGTTTCCGGTTGCCCCGGGTCTTCAATGCGAACGACCCATTGGCGCGGGGCCTCCTGAACAGGCTGGATGAAACCGGACCCCGCAGCTTCGATTTCTGTCACAAGCTCCAGCATATGCCGCGACAATCGCCAGATCGGCTGCCCTTCGGCTTTGACGTCTTCGGCAAGCGGGTCAAACACCGGTGGCGGCAGATATTCCGGCGCGCCAATCATCGCAATCGGTTGCCCGCGCGCGGCAATGCCTTTGGTAATGCGGTCCGGCAGCAGCACCCCGACAGCAAGGAAAGAAATCACCAGCCCCCCAATACCGACCCACGAAATCCGGCGCGAACGCTGATCTCGAGCGAAGGCCATGCTGAGCGCGCCAATCGAAAGAGCAAGCGCCAGATCGGAGATCACCGTCAACCGGTAGGGGAACTGAACCTTGGCGATAATCCAGTTCTCCCACAGAACCCGCGAGAGTGAACTGTTGAGCAGGAGGACAAGAATTGCGGGCACCAGCGCCCAGATGATCAGGTTTCTTCTGGTCTCTCCCTGCGTCATCACGACGGCCAGCCCGGCCACGGCGGCGGCGGTCAACTGGCATATCAGAAGGGCAAGCTTATACATGCTGTCGGGCAGGACATCCGCCCCGATCAGGTACCAGCTTTCGGGAATGAGCTCCTTTGTATAAAGGCCTTCGGGCGACACATCCCCAAGCAATATAATAGCTGGCAACCAATAGAATGCGGACAGGGCGATCCCCACAATCCCCATGACCGCCAGCAGGACAAGGGATCGCACAAAGCGGGTGCGATGGATCAAAACCCACGCGACGACGATAACGACCATCACGTGCACGACCAGAAGCAGGGTCGGCAGATGGCTGAGGCCAAGCCCCGCAAGCCCAACCGGCAAGGACCAGACCGGGCGGTGGTCACGCAGGGCCACAAGCACCCCATGCGCAACAAGGGGCACAAAAACATAGGCTGCAAACTCACCCGCCGCCTGACGGACCACCCAGTCGATGCTCACATGATAGGGGGCCAACGCCCACACGAAGGCCGCCGCCAATGCGGGCTTTGGGGGTAGAAACTGTCGGCCAAAGATCCAGAACGTCACACCTGACAGCCAACATAGGAACCCGCCGGACAGCCCAAACAGCACCTGCGGGCTACACCCCGGGCAAAGCCACTGGGCCGGGCCAGCGGCGATGTAGAACGGAAGCGGTGCGTAAAAGAAAAAGTCGAGCCCCCCGCCCCCATCCCAAAGGGCAGGCAGGAACCGCGGGTAAATCGTGCCGCCGCTCAGCGCGTCTGCAAAGGCCACCGTCCAGCTCATGTTGAAGCCGTAGGAATGCCCCACCGGCGTGCCAATCACCGCAAAGATCAACAGGCTGACAGCCAAGGCCGCCAGCGCAGTGAGCCCGATCCAGACATTGCTGTGCACTGACTTGTTTCTCCCTGCTCTGCTGGAACTGAGCCTCAATTCTTCTCGGGTTCCGGGCCGGACCGCGCCGGAACCGGTTGGGCTAAGAGTATCACTGAAAAACAAAAAATACCCGGCTCTTCGCCGAATTCTTTGAACCTGTCGCCAAACCATGATCATTTATTGCCAAAGATATGAAACAAGACATTTGCCACGGTGCCGCTGAACATGAACATACCCACCCCCCAGTCGCGGGCAGCCACAGCCGCCGACCCGGCGACGCCGACGCTGAGCCTCGTCGTGCCCATGTTCAACGAGGAAGACGCCCTGCCCGCCCTGTTCCAGCGCCTTGGGGAGGCAATGGAAAAAATGGGCGAAAGCTATGAAATCATCTGCGTCAATGACGGCAGCACAGACGGCACCGCCAAAGTGCTGGCCAAGGCGCATGACCGCGACGGTCGGATCAAGGTACTGAATTTCTCGCGCAATTTCGGAAAAGAAGTGGCGCTGACGGCCGGGCTGGATGCCACCTCGGGCGCGGCCGTTGTTCCGATTGACGCGGATCTGCAGGATCCGCCCGAACTGATCGCAGAGTTTCTGAAAAAGTGGCGCGAAGGGTATGACGTGGTTTATGGCGTCCGGCGCAATCGTGACACAGACACCGTCCTGAAGCGCTGGTCGGCAGCGAAATTCTACCGGACAATCAATCGGTTATCCGGCGTGAGCATCCCTGCCAACACCGGGGATTTCCGCCTTATGGACAGGCGCGTCGTTGGCGCAGTCGGTCGGTTGCGGGAACGCAACCGCTTTATGAAGGGGCTTTTTGCCTGGGTCGGGTTCAGCCACGCCGAAGTCTATTATGACCGGCCCGAGCGCATTGCCGGAGAAACCAAGTTCAACTACTGGCGGCTGTGGAATTTCGCACTGGACGGGATCACAGGGTTCAGCACGGTCCCGCTGCGGATCGCCGGCTATATCGGAATGCTCACCGCCATCGGAGCAATATTTTACGGCATCTTTCTGATCGTGCGGACGTTGATCTACGGTATTGATGTTCCGGGCTATGCCTCGCTGATGGTCGCGGTTTTGCTGATCGGCGGCCTGCAACTCATCGTACTGGGCGTGATCGGGGAATATCTGGGACGCCTTTATGAGGAGTCACGAAAACGCCCGCTTTATATCGTGGAAAGCAGCCTGGGCCTGACGCAGGACAAATAGACCTTTTGAAAGATGCCCCGGCAGAAGATGTGAATTTACTTCAATCGGTTGTTTTTGAGCGGATTGTTCATAATTTGAACACTGCCCACCCAATCCGATTCACTTGCGCCGAAAGACAAGAACCCGCCCGTCTCCAAGCGTGCCAGCAAAGGCGCGTACAAATTCCAGTTGTCCCTCGACATCCGTCTCCAGCCTTGGAATGACACGGAACATCCGGTTCGGAAACAAGACCACCAGCGCCACGGGGCCGGGCTGGGCCACCGCCCGAGCGTAAGCATCCGCATCACCGATAGTTGTCCAATCCGCGCCGAAATGGCTTTCGAAAACCGGACCGCCGGGATTGATGGCATAGATACGTTCGGACGGCCCGCGCGTTTCTTCCACAAAAGCGAAAGCCCCGGCCAGGTCCTGTTTCGGGGCATCATAATTGCGCTGCACCAGAAACAGGGACGCGACAACCATTGCCAGAACACCTATGGCAAACAGCACCTGACCGAGCTGCGGCCGTCTGAACAGCCGCGCCACCAGACCAGCCCCATATCCGCAGCCGACAACGATCAGAACGATGACCGGACCGATATCGACAAAGAAGAACCGCGGCCAGATCCGCATATCAAGCGACATGAGGATGACCAGCGTCACCGCGATATGCATCGCAATAGACACGAAAAACAGCGGCTGCGCCGAATGCATCCCTATTGCGCCAAAGACAAGGGTTACCAGCCCGGCGACAGCCGCGATCTGCGTCAGGAAGCCGGTGTTTCCGATTGTGGTTCGCAACCCCTCGACCATGGTCCAGACCGGGTTTTGATACACCTGCATCTTGTCGACGGCGGATGTCGCTGAAATCTCACCCATGGTGTCCAGAAGACTGGGCAAAATCGGCAGATAGACCAAAAAGGTCAGAACCAGCGCGATGGCAACGCCGATCAGCGGCTGCAGCACCCATTCGCGGCTTAAGCCGTCCCGCCCAAACCCGGTCACCAGCGAGATCAGCCAGACAAGCCCCAGCGCAACAAAGAAAAACGCGCCGGTCAGATGCGTGAAAACAGCGGCAGCAGCGGTCAGTCCGAAGGCGATCCAAGTTCCCATCGTTGGGCAGCGCATACCCCGCAAAAAGAAGATGAGGCCAAGCACACTCCAGAAAGCAAGTTCGGTATATCCACGCGCGTTCTGTGAAAACCAGACCTGATGGTAGGACAGGGCCACAAGCAGAGCGGAGATATGCGCAATCCTGGTATTGGCGACCTCTTTCGCCAGCCACCAAATCGCGGCGACCGTGCCGACGCCGAATAATACCGCCGGGAAACGATAGGCCCAGGCTTCCTCCCCGAAAATCTGCGAGAACAGCTTGGCCTTCATGCTGAAGAAGTAATGATGGTTCATCGAGTATTCGCGCATCATGTCGCCCCAGGGCAGGCGAACATGCGTGTCGACGGTCCAGATCTCATCATACCAAAGCGGTGTGTTCAGCCCCGCAGTCCGCAGCACCGCAGCGAGCAGCAGAATGAACAGAAGAATTGCCAGATCATTGCGGCCAATCGCGGGGGATGGCAGGGTCATGTCAGATTCTCCGATCACACTCGCATCTCCGGGCACCAAACCAATCCTGACCTTGCGCGGGCCGGGCACAGCCGCCCGCTGAAACCTGCCCGATTATCCCCGTTCCCAGGCCCTGCGTCGAAACGAATGTACCGGCGCCAGCGCATTTTGATGTGAACTGTCTCTGGATTACAGACATTTTCAACACAGAACCCGGGTTGTTGAAGGGTTGGGGAGTTCGACCTCAATGTACAAGCACCACGCATCAGTTCTGCAATAGATGCTGATCCAGCAGGACCGGCATAATCCAGTTTGCGCCAAACTCGCTCAGATGATCGTCATCGCGGTAAAGGGGGCGGCCATCCAGTTGGATACGGCAGAACTCATCGCATAAAATGTCAGCCGGACGGGCCAGCGCTGCATCGAACTCCCGACCGGCTGCCGCCAGAATTGCGTAAGAGCGGGTGTTGCGGTGATCAAACTCTTCCCGTGACGGGGGCACGCGCAACCGGGTTCCGAACGCGGCGCTGCCTGCGATGGCGTCGGGAACGTTGAACCCGATCTCTGGGATCGACCCGACGATAAGAA
The DNA here is from genome assembly GCF_056542585.1 of Ruegeria sp. AB9. NCBI lineage: Bacteria > Pseudomonadati > Pseudomonadota > Alphaproteobacteria > Rhodobacterales > Roseobacteraceae > Ruegeria > Ruegeria sp. AB9. The sequence goes on from NZ_JBQGAA010000014.1 coordinate 14,714, forward strand.
CCTCAATGCCACGACTTTTTAGCCGCTCAAGAAGCCGTTTCAGACCCTGTTCCACGTGTCTTGGATTATCCGCAATCCCAGTGGGGCGCTCATCAGTTGCTGCCAGAACGGCTGATTTACCCTCTTCCCCCGACACCCGAACGCCCTCCGTCGCCAAAGCCCAACGCGATGCTACGACAACGGCTTCGAGATCGGGCAGTTGTTCGATATAGCGCACCACCATTTCGTTATAGGTGTCACAGCCATGAACGGGGGCCATGTCGGCGCGGCGAACCCCCAGCAGCGCAGGACAGCCAAATTTAACAAAGGCTTCCCCCGGTATGTCGTTGTCTTTCAGCCAAGAATCGATGCCGGGCAGCAAGGACCCTGCGTGGGAATCCCCCCACACGACAACACGGGGGCCTGCATTGGCCTGAACAGGCGCCCCTATCTTGCAGGGCTCCCCCCCTTCAACCCACCGTCTGCAGGCATCCATCAGGTAGTGGGATTCCTTGAACTTGTTCATTTTGGCCGCCAGTTCGGCGGGAACCCGGCTTGGGACGCCTTCTTTCGCCACCAGTATAACGGCCAGCCCCAATATAAGCGCCGCCCCGGTGCCTGCGCCCGCAAAGATACGGCTCCTTGAAAACCCGCCCTTGCCTGCGGGAATGCGGAAGGGCCGCTCGATCAGGTACAGGCTTGCCGCCGCAAGCAGGACTGACAGCAAAACACAGGCCAGTGCTGTCATCACCGGCAGATCCGCACTGCCGTTTTGCACCCGTGCCGCGACAAGGATCGGCCAATGCCACAGATACAGCGAATAAGAGATCAACCCGATCCAGACGACTGGGCGCAAAGCCAGCAGCCTGCCCGCAACCGAGGTGCCGTGCATCCCCGCCCAGATCAAAAACGCGGCACCGGCGCAGGGCGGCACGGCCATCAATCCCGGGAAGGGCGTATCCTCCGAGATCAGCACAATGCTGCCAGCAATCATGATCAGGCCGATCAGCCCGATCGCCTCGGCGGTCCACGGGCGACGGAGCGCCGGAACAGCCCCTATTGCCAACAGCGCCCCCAACCCCAGTTCCCACACCCGCATCGGCGTGAGGTAGAAGTTGGCAATTGGCGCGGCAGTCGTCGCCCATATCGAAAACCCCAGAGATATGAGTGAAGTCAATGTAATCACGCCGACCCAAAAGCGGCGCGATTGCTTCGTCATCAGCCACAGCAATATTGGAAATCCAAGATAGAACTGCTCTTCAACCGCCAGAGACCAAGTGTGAAGCAGCGGTGCCAGCTCGACCCCTCGGCCAAAGTAGTCCCCCGCCGCGCCCCAAAACCAAACGTTAGACACAAAAAGCAGTGTTGCCGCTGTGGATCTTGCAAGCGCGTCGTACTGGCTGGGCAATAGCAGAAACCACCCAACGGCCAGACAGGCGACAAGCACGGTAAAAAGCGCCGGTAGGATGCGTCTGGCCCTGCGTTCGTAAAAGGACAGCAACGAGAACTGATCGTCGCGAATTTCCCGCGTCAGAATTCTGGTGATCAGAAAACCGGAGATGACAAAAAATATGTCCACACCGACGAACCCGCCCGGAACCGCGGCAAAGCCAGCATGGTGCAGGACAACGGGAACGACGGCGACAGCGCGAAGCCCGTCAATGTCCGGTCTGTAGGAAATTTTCGACACACCGTTCACATAAAACAATTAACCCGATAAATTTTCACCACTTCAATTTACGTCAATCAGCTTTCAGGGTGCATTTTTTGGGTCTGACTGCAAGTCTCGCGCGCGCCTGCCCAAGGGCCTGCTCGCTTATTTCAGCAAACCGTCCAGATAGGCACCGTATTCGTTCTTGGCGAACATCTCGGCCCGCTGGCGCAACTGTTCCTCGTTGATCCATCCCAACTGCCACGCGATCTCTTCCGGGCAGCCGGTTTGCAATCCCTGCCGCTCTTCCAGCGTCCGCACGAAATTGCCCGCATCTAAAAGGCTTGCATGGGTGCCGGTATCCAGCCAGGCATAGCCGCGCCCCATAGTTTCGACCCTAAGTTGGTCTTTTTCCAGATACATCTGCAGCAGGTCGGTGATTTCCAACTCGCCCCGAGGGGAGGGTTTCACCTGCCTGGCGCGCTCTGGCGCGGTGCCGTCCAGGAAATACAGGCCCGTCACCGCGTAATTCGAAGGGGGCTCAGACGGTTTTTCGATGATCTCTTTCGCGCGCCCATCCGCATCGAAGGCGACCACGCCATAGCGTTGGGGATCGGCCACGTGATAGCCGAACACCGTTCCGCCCTCGGCCTGTTTGTCCGCTGCGGCCAGCAGTTTTGGCAGGCCGTGACCGAAAAAGATGTTGTCCCCCAGAACCAGCGCTGCGGGTGCGCCCGCCAGGAACTCTTCGGCCAGAATGAAGGCCTGCGCCAGACCGTCGGGGCTGGGCTGCACCACATAGGTCAGACTGACCCCCCACTGGCTGCCATCCCCCAACGTGCGCTTGAACTGGTCCTGATCCTGCGGCGTTGTGATCACGCAGATCTCTCGAATGCCAGCCAGCATCAGCACCGACAGCGGGTAATAGATCATCGGCTTGTCATAGAGCGGCAGTAGCTGCTTCGACACGGCCATCGTGATCGGATAGAGGCGGGTGCCCGATCCGCCCGCAAGTATGATGCCTTTGCGTGTCGTCATGATGCGCCTTCCAAATCTCTCAGAATATCACGTAACCCCTGCCGCCAATCCGGACGGCTAATGCCAAAAGTTGTTTCCAGTGAGGAGCAATCAAGGCGGGAATTCAACGGTCGCTGCGCAGGTGTGGGATAATCGCTGGACGGGATGTCCGTCACCTTACAATCAGTGTCTAATTCAGTGAAAATTGCACGCGCGAACCCGGCCCAGCTGACATCCGGCGCGCCCGCAAAGTGGTAGATGCCGGTCTTATCCGCATCCTCGGCCAGTTGGCGCGCCATCGACAGGCAGGCCGCCGCGATATCCCGCGCCGGGGTCGGGCCGCCGATCTGGTCCGCCACGATGGACAAATGATCCCGTTCGCCCCCCAGCCGCCGCATCGTCTTGACGAAGTTGCTGCCATGGGCCGACGCCACCCACGAGGTCCGCAGGATGCCATAGGTGCCGCCCGCCTGCGCGATCCCCTGCTCTCCGACCAGTTTCGAGCGGCCATAGGCCCCCAGCGGTCCGGTCGGGGCATCAGGCTTCCAGGGGGCGTCCCCCGACCCGTCAAACACGTAATCCGTCGAAATAGAGACGAAAGGGACACCCAAGACGGCGCATTCCCGGGCCATTGCAGCGGGTGCATCCCCGTTGATGACGGTTGCCAGCACCTCTTCCTCTTCGGCGCGGTCCACGGCGGTATAGGCGGCGGTGTTGATCACGGCGGTTGGCGTTGCGGCGCGGATGGCCGCCACGCAGGTCTCAGGCTGTTCCAGATCCGCCTGGGATCGGTCCAGACAGGTCACATCGTCCAAAGCGGCCAGTTCCCGCGCCACCTGCCCGGTTTTTCCAAAGACAAGGAAGGTCATGCCGTCACGCCCAACCGTTTACCGACGCCTTCGCGGTTTTGCAGCGCCCGCCACCAGCTTTCATTGTCCAGATACCACTGCACTGTTTTCTCCAGCCCCTCTTCGACGCTGACCGAGGGCCGCCAGCCCAGTTCGTCCCGGATGCGGGCCGGATCGATGGCATAGCGCGCATCATGGCCCGGACGGTCGGCAACGAAGGTGATCAGGTCGGCATAGGGCGTGGCCGCGGGGCGCAGGCGATCCAGAATACCGCACAGCGTCTGCACCAGTTGCAGGTTCGAGCATTCGTTTTCACCACCGATGTTATAGCTGCGCCCGACCTGGCCTTTCTGCACCACCAGCAGCAGCGCCTCGGCATGGTCTTCGACGTATAACCAGTCTCTAACATTAGAGCCGTCGCCATAAATCGGCAGCGGTTTGCCCGCCAGGGCGTTCAGGATCATGACCGGGATCAGCTTTTCCGGAAAATGATAGGGCCCGTAATTGTTCGAGCAATTCGTCAGCACCACCGGCAGGCCATAGGTTTCACCCCAGGCGCGCACCAGATGGTCGCTGGCCGCCTTGCTGGCCGAATAGGGCGAGCGGGGATCATAGGGTGTTTCTTCGGTGAACTGCCCGGTTGGTCCCAGTGAGCCATAGACCTCATCGGTTGAGATATGGTGGAACCGAAAACTATCAGGCCGCCCCTGCCCTTCCCAATAGGCGCGCGCCGCCTCGAGCAGCGTATAGGTTCCGGTGACATTGGTCTCGATAAAGGCACCGGGTCCGTCGATCGACCGGTCCACATGGCTTTCCGCCGCCAGGTGCATGATCGCGTCCGGGCGATGATCGGCCAGGGCTTGATCCATGGCGACGCGATCCCGAATATCAGCCTCTAAAAAGGTATAACTGGGGTGTTCTGCCACCCCGGCCACATTGTCGAGGCAAGCCGCATAGGTCAGCGCATCCAGATTGACCACCTGATGCCCATCCGCAATTGCCCGCCGCACCACGGCCGAGCCGATGAAACCGGCCCCCCCTGTCACCAGAAGCTTCACGATGCATCCTCCCAGACAAACGGGCTGTCGAAATCCGCCAATGCGGGGGCGATCTTATCCTTGTCGGACAGTACCGGGTCGCCGGTCAGCCCCCAGTCGATGCCGCAACTGCCCCAATGCACGGCACCGTCGCAATCAGGCGCGTAATAATCGGTGCATTTGTAGCAAATCTCGGTGTCGGGCGCGCGCGTGACAAAACCGTGCAGAAGCCCCTTGGGCACCAGAACCTGTTTGCCGTTCTCTGCGGTCAGATTGACGCCCAGCCATTGTCCGTATGTGGGTGAGCCCTTGCGAATATCGACCACCACATCGAACAACGCCCCCTGCCCGCAGCGCACCAGCTTGTCCTGCGCATGGGGCGGCGACTGGAAATGCATCCCGCGCAAAGTGCCAACACTGGCCGAAACCGAATGGTTATCCTGCACGAAATCCAGGGTAATCCCGTGCGCGGCTAGAGTATTTCGGTTCCAACTTTCGGAAAAAAAACCGCGCTCGTCACCGAACCGCTTTGGCGTCAGGATCAGGACGCCCGGTAAGGCGGTATCTTCAATCTGCATGTACTCAAAACCCGTGTTAACACAACATGTTCATAGCAACTGAATAGGGGGCTGTCATGAAGGGGATACGAATAGAAGAGCCCCTGTTGCACCCAAAGATCAACCCACACTTTGATCACGCAGGACAGGCGGAATGGCATCCGTTCCCGAATGTATCGCGCGCCCTTTTCGGATGCGTCAGGCTGTAACGCGCTTTGTGATCGCCGAGACCAGATCACCCACATTCTGCAGGTTCGCAACCTCTCCGGTGCTGAACTCAAGCCCCGGGAACGCTTTCTCGATGGCGATCAGCAACTGGATGTTCGTCAGCGAATCCCAATCCTCAATGTCTTCGGCGGTGGTCTCGGGACTCAACGTGATCTCGTCATCCTCGAAAACGTCCTGAAAGACCGACGTTAAGCGCTGCCATACCTCATCTTCGGTCACGCAAAATCCTCCACTATATCTATGCTGACGGGAACCGGTTCGAACCCGGCAAGGGTGCGGCCCCATGTTGTCGTGCCATCTTCCGCAACGCCGCCCTTTTCAAAATTGAGATCGGCATAGAGGGTTTCGACCAGGCCGTTCTTTGCCGTTGGCCGATAGATGCCCCTGACACACGAAATCCCGCGGCGCGCGGCTTCCTGCATCAGGTAATTCGCCATCGCAAATTCAGCGCCCCGTTTGAACACGCGGCAGCTCATCAGCCAAAGATCGAGAGTAAGTGTATCGCCGTCCACTGTTCCGGCGGCCACACTGATAAGGCCATTGTCACCAAAAGTGTCCTTTAACCTCATATAGGCGGTAAGGGCGGTGTCGCTGGCGGCGAGCGCCTCGACCTCGGATCGTGTCATCCGCCGAGTGGTTAGGTTGAACTGGTTGGTTTTGTTGATGAGTTGCGTAATCCGGTCCAGATGCTCGGGCTCGAACGGGCGAATCACGGCTTTCTGGTTCAGCGAACGCAGATAGCTGTCATAATCCACCGCGCTCTCCGCAAGTTCCGTACGCGCGCTGTTGGCGGTGTATTGTTCGGATTTCTTGCGGTCCTCGCTGGTGATCTCGATCGTCTCAAGCCAGCCCGACCGGCTGAGAAGATAGGGGTATTCTGAAGGATCATCGCCCAGTTCCAGCACGCGCACCTCCGGCAGGCTCTGCCGCACCAGGGCACGTTCTGCCGGGTTGTCATCGACAAAGACGATCGCGTCGAGTCCGATGTTCAGCTCTTTTGCGATGGCGGCGATGCTGTCGGGCTTGGGCCCCCAGTTCGCCTTGAACGAAACGAAGTCGGCGGATTTCAACGCCATATCATCCAGCGTGTCGAACGGTGCGCGCGCGTTGGCCTCTTCGTTTTTTGAGGCCACGGCAAGCAGGATGCCCCGCGCCTTGAGCTCCAGCAGGTAATTCTGAAACGCCAGGAACGCCTCGCCTTCGGCACTTCCCTGACCAACCTTGATGCCGTTCACCCCGTCATCCCCGACAACGCCGCCCCACAGCGTATTGTCGAGATCAAGCACGATACATTTCGAGGTCTTGCCGTAGATGGCCGCGATGATCCCCGCCGTGTCGCGCACCAGCGGGATCATGCAGTCGAACGACACCGGTTGCTTGGCGTGATACCAGAAGCGGGGGTCGAACCAGCGCTGAACCCCGTGGCGGGCAGACAGAAGTTCCACGTCCAGTATGTGGACAAATTTCGGGGCCCGTTCCGCCAAAAGCTGATTGATCCGCCGCACGAAGCTGGTTCGGTCCCAGGGAAGACGGCGGCTGAGATGACCGGTCGCGGATGTCGGCGGCAGATGCAGGTTGCCGAGTATGATGTCAGCGCTGGTTTCGCGATTGAACGTTGCACAGAGACTGTTCAGCCACAGATCGACAAACCGGTTGGCCAGCATCGCCACATCCGCCTCGGTATCGCCCACAGCAGGCCAGTCCGTGATGTCGGACGGCCCAAGCAGCAGAACCGCGATCTGCGGTGCGAAGCCGACCGTCGCGCTTGCAGGGTCCAGAAGCTCGGCAACATGGGTGTTGAAATCTGGGCGGTGAATGCGGGTGCGCAGGCCAAAGCTGTCAAGCTCGGCGCGCAGAGGCAGCTCAAGAAAATCGGTCGTCGCGCCGCTCAGAAGCGCGATGCGCAATTCATTGCGCCCGTCATCGCCGGTGGCCCGGTCGATCTTGCGCCATTTGCGGCACAAAGAAAGGTAATCCTGGATGGATTCAGTTGCACGCAGCGCGCCCAGAACCTGTGTCCGCGCCGTATCGTTGGCAACATCTGCGCCGGGATATGTATGCCCGGCCTTAACATCTAAAACCACTTACCCACCCCCAAAATCAGGGTACCTGTTCACCCAATATAAGTAATCGCAATAGTATCGGTATCTTATTCTCTTACTTTTATACGTTATGTCAGCAGCGATTGCACCCAAACTATGACGCGATCCGTCAGACGTTGCGATCCTTCCGGTATGGTATGTTCGGCGTCGTGGAACTCATCATCCCGCGCGAAGGTGCTCAGGTCGAGAAACGGGGCCGTCCCGATGCCGTCACGGATCGCGCCGAGGTAATCCTCGTAATCGAAGGTAAACCGGTCACGGGAATATGACCGTTCCGGCATATTGACGACCGCCACGCCGATGCCATGCGCATCGAGGAAATCCAGAAGCTGGCGCAGGCGCATGGTCGCAGCGTCGCCGTTCTTTTGCGCATCCCAGTCAAAAACAGTCTCCCACCAGCTGCCGGACATATAGCCGGCAAGTTCCTCTTCTCTCAGGCCAGTGCTTCTGGAGAATTTATACGGCGACACCAGCCTGCGCTGCCTTTCGATCTGCGATCTCCACATGTTCAGCACCCCGGCTTCGCGCAAAAGGGCTTCGCCGGGGGGCCAGTCCCCGACCGAGTGTCCCAGATATGCCGCCCAGGCGCGCAAGGCGGATCTGAACCGCTCGGGCTGCTTGCCGAGGAAGTCGATTTTGGCCAAAGCGGCCCTAAACAGGGGCTTTTTGTGTATCTCAACCCCATCCGGGCCAGTTGTCACCGACCAGGGACTGTAGGTTTCGACGATTGTCTCAAAGGGCCGCTCGGGCGGCAGGTTGGCAACGAACCGGGGGCCGAGGCCAAGGACGACATAATCCGGCAGCGCATCTTCGCCATAGGCTGCCTCGATCAGTTTCAGCGCAATCATCACGTCTTCGATTGTCCCCAGGCTGAGGCCGCCCTGGTAGACGTGATAGTCGGGAAATGCTTCCTGCATCTGCTCCCACCGCAGATTCTCGCGCACCGTTGAGGGGCCGGTCAGCATCAGGACGGGCTTGTCCCGGTCCGCAAATTGCGATGGCAGCAGAAAGCGGTACCAGCTTTCATGTTTATACGGGAACATGTAAAAACTGCGCTCGGCGCTGATGGCCAGCCATGTCAGCGCCGAAAAGACCAGCGCAACAACAGCCCCAATCGTGCCAAGGGCCGCAAGCGAAAGGCGCAGTTTCCTAGAAACCCGTGTAGACAAAATCAACCTCCGTCGCGGAGAAAACAAAAAGAACACCGACAAGCCCAACGGCGACGAGAACCTTCAGGGTCATCCGAAAGGATCGGTTGGGAAAAAGGGTCGACCACATCACATAAGACCTTTCAAAAACGCAACCACGCTTGGCGTGTCCAGTTGGAAGAACAGAAACGCAAAAGCGGCGGCGTGAAACGTAATCGCCATTCCGACGATCCGTCCGGGCCAGCTTGCCCGGATCTTGCGCAGCCGCTTCTTGCCAAAACGCGCCGTCAGGACATGATCCCATATCCGGTAGATGGCGAGCCACGTCCCGTGCACCAGACCAAAGATCAAAAACCCGATCGTGGTACCGTGCCACAGGCCCGAGACAAGCATCGTCAACATCGCCGCGATGATACCGGCTGCCAGCGGCAGACCGGCGAAAGAACTGGAGCTGAGCGCCTTTTTATACACCGGGTTGAAGACATAATCGGTCAGCCACAATGTCAGAGACCGGTGCTGGCGCAGCCAGAAATCTGCGATGTTTTGGGCGAAATACGGGTTGTTGAAATTCTCTGGCGGGCGAATGCCCATCAGACTGCCGATGCCGATCACGACATCGCAGTAGCCCGAGAAATTCATGTAGAGAAAAAAGTAGAACGCCGCCAACTGAACCCAGAATTCACCCGGGCTCAGCGCCAGAACATCGGTGTTGGGTTGCAGCGCGAAGCGGAAAAAAAGCGTTCCGATGACGTAAACTTTGACCAGCCCCCAGAGTATCCTCAGCCCGGCGTCAAGATGGGCTTCATACGTCATCTCGATGGCGCGGCTACGGTCTTCCCATTGATCGCGGAAATCCTGATACCGCTGGATCGGACCCATCATGAACGTGGTGAATGCCAGTAGGTAGTTGGGGTAAATGGCGGGATCGATGCGGTCGATGACACCCGACCGGGCATCGATCATCACATGCAGAATCCGGAACAACAGAAAGCTCAGGCCGACTGTCTGCAGAAAGGACAGGCGCGCCGGGTCAGGCAGGAACAGCCCCAGAAACTCGTAATCCAGCATGTAGATGAAAACGAGGATCAGCAGGGTCGCCGACAGGATTGCCCCCCATCTGGACGCCGTCAGATGCACGCGGGTCAGACCCCATCCCAAACCGGCAAAGAGCAGGGTCGAGGCCAGACCGATTGGACCGAGAAGCGCGAAAACGAATGCGATATTGGCGCTCAGAAAGCCAACGGTCCGCACAAGCCCGGTCGAAGACGCAACCAGGATGATGGTAAACGCCGAAAACAGCAGGAATTCCCAAGATAGCAGATCAATGAACATAGCGCTCTGGAATAAAACTCAAAAAAGAAACTCGTAACCCTTTCCCACGTGTCGGGGCCTGAACAAATGAAACCTTAAAACCGGGCCGCGAACATGCACATTGCCTGCCAGTTTCTTCGCATTTCCGAGCAAGTCAAATGGAATCCCGGTGGTGTCTCCAAACAGGTGCCCTTGTCCCTTTCGCCGGCACAAAGGTGACAGGCGCGCCGGACCGCAAAAACGCCACGCAGAAACCGCTGATCTGCCGCAGGGCAGACAACGCCATTCCCTTGAATCGGCGTTCCGTGCTATGGGCGTAACGTTACTTTGTTAAGGGGTTTGCGGTGTTGCGGATTGAGGCTCAGGGCCAGTCGAAAGCTATGAACGAAAAAACCGGCGACAGATTGGACTGAAACCGGATGTGGCGCGTCATTGGTATCAACATCCTGATCCTTGCGGTGCTTCTGGTGGGTCTGGAAGCCGCACTTGCCTGGCTTGTTGCACGGGACTCTCCGACCGGTATCCGTTCCGTTGACCGGCTGGCCCGGAAAATTTACTGGGCGAATGTCTCGTATGTGCAATACCTGCCTGATTGTGCGCGTTACGACTCTGAACTGGGCTATACGTTGCGACCCGGAAGCTGCGTTTTCGAAAACACCGGCTTCTCAACCGAGATCGACGTGAATTCAGCCGGCTATCGCGATGACGACGCCTCTCTTGATGCGCCCGAGATCGTGGTTCTGGGCGATAGCCAGGCGATGGGCTGGGGCGTCGGGCAAGGGAAGACCTTTACCGACATTATCGAGGCTGAAACCGGGCGCAAGACGCTGAATACCGGCGTGTCGTCCTATGGCACCGCCCGAGAGCTTATGACGCTGGACCGGCTCGACCGAAGCAACCTTAAGACGGTGATTATCCAGTACAGCGACAATGACGGCTACGAAAACCGCCGCTATCTTTCCGAAGGCACATTGTTGGCCATGCCGGAAGAGACCTATGCGCAACTCGTTGCCGGAAACGAAGAAGCAGGCGGAGGCTTCGGGCATTATCTGCCCGCCCTCTTTCAGGAGGTTCGCGGACGTTTCGGCGGCGGCGCGGACGAGGATGAAGACAGCGAACTGCCCATGGCAGAGCTGAAAGACCCTGATGTTCTGATCGAAGTTCTGACCAACTGGGATTGGGGTGCCACCCCGCCGCAACTGATTGTTTTCGACGTCAACACAGGCGGCCGGGGTGGGCTTTTCACAGAAGTTCTCTCGACCGTCCCAAATCTCGACCTTTTGCGCTCAAAAGTATCTGACTTTCAGATCCTGCACACGCCGGACATACTCGGCACCGGCGATTATCTTTTCCCGGATGGGCATTTGTCGGAAGCGGGTCATCAGAAACTGGCCGATGCGATTATCGACGTACTTGCCCCGAACTGATCTCCCGACACATCACATCGCGTCCCTTCAATCAGGCTTTGACAGGTTTGAAATGCCCCTGAATTTCGGTAAAATCAGGTCCGGCTTTGCAGGAAGATATTGTTTGACGGTGTCGATTTATACGGTTGAAAGATGAATAGTGCCACAGCCCCCTTCTGGGCTTTGTATCTTGCGGCGGCGGTTCTTGCAGCCCTCATGTTCCTGCCAACGGCCGGGATCGGTATCGCGCAATCAGGCTTCAATCCCGATGAATGGAGATTTGCCGCCGGGCTCGAAACCGGGTTTGCCGAAGTGCATGGCCGCTGGGCAACGCACTGGGCGCATGAGGTCATCTTTACCTGGGACACGCCAATTGCGGTTCTGATCTTCATTCTTTTTACAGCCTTGTTCGCCATCGCTGTTCTGATCGCGCACATGGCTGTTGCCCCGACCGGGTCGGGGATGGCCGTAGCGTCCGTTTTGCTGGTCTTCCTGGCCGGGTTTTCGCATGTCTATTTGACCGCCGTTTTGCATTTTCAAACGCAGGCTCCATGGTTTTGCCTTGGTCTTTTGGCCTCTGTGGGTGCCATGACACTGATTGCGCCAGCACATGGGGCTTCACCCTGGGGTCTAGTGTTGCGGGTCATTGTAGCAGCCGAGCTTCTGGCCATCGCGATCGGTTTCTATCAGAGCTATGCGCTTTTGGGTTTTCTGATCCCCGCCATAGTTTTGATCCGCGTCGACCGGTACGGCCACCGGGAAAGCCTGCTCTGCCTTTGCTGCGTTCTTGTCGCCTCGGTGGTTGCTCTGGTACTGTATCAACTCCAGTTACGAGCCACCATTTCTGTTCTGGATCTCGTCCCCAATTTTCGCTTCTCGGGCGACGTGGATCAAACTGTGGTCCTTGATAAACTGTCTGCTCTGCCCCGAATGGAAAGACGAATCCATAGCGGCGGGCTTGTGGGTATGCCGCATCCCTATCGCGGTATTTTCCTGCTCACGGCTGCAGCGGCAGGCGCAATGGTTCTGTTGGCGGCGGCCAGAGCGCTTGTTGCGCCACGCGCCTTTTCAGGCGGGGGATGGTTCGGGGCATTCCGGGTGCTACTTGGCGGGTTCGGCGCGCTTTGCATCCTGCCGGTTCTGATCTGGTTCCTCTACCCGGAACCCTATCTGATCGGGCGAACCATCGGCTTCATGGGCTTTGTCTTTGCCGGTATTGTTCTGGCCTGCACCACGGTCTTTGCACATGGGATGGCGGGGCGATCCGCATCTCGGCTGATCCCGGCGGGGGGGCTAGCCCTGGTGCTGGTCTTTGGCCTTGGTCATGCGGTGGCCTCATCGCATATCTGGCCTTTGTTTCAGCGTGTGGCGGAGCAGGATGTTGATCTGGCCAATGCGATTGTGAAACAGGCCCGCTCTATCGACGGGTTTGACATCAAATCGACCCCGATCCGTTCCGTGGGTGGCCCAGCCGAGCAGAACCAGAGGTTCGGCAGCTTTCAGACCCCAAGCACGTTTGGCCGCGACATCGACATGAATTCTATTTTCCAGATCCTTTATCGCGCCACCGACTACGCCGGATCGGTGCTGGCACCACCGATACCCTGCAGGGCCTTCCCGGAAGAGGGCTCTGTTTTCATGGCCGAAGGCACGCTTTTCGTCTGCCTTGAGGCATCCGTGCCCCTTTCGGCACCATCCAACTGCTTTTCGCTGGGCGCAGGCAGGGACGCTGCGCTGTGCTATTCAGACACTATCGCGGTTCTGATTGGTCAAACCTGCGCCGACATAGATCCCGGTAACGGTCAGATCGTTGTCACCCAACTGGGCGATGCAGGTGCGCGGCTTAGGCAGCATCGCTATTACCCGCAGGCGCTGGCCACCGAGATGAACGGTCTCTGCCATCGGTTTGTCGAAACCACCGGTGAGCCATTTTCGGCATTGCGCATCGAGCATGCAGGCCCCGCCCCTGAAAAGCACTGGAGTGTCGAACACAAAGCCGAGGATGCCCGCGCACTGAAAGAGATTATCCCGACCCCCACGAACCAGAGTAGTCCATGACGCGGCCTTGGCCAGGACATGCCTCCCGTCCTTTTTGCTGAGAATTGCCTTTGCGAGGTTCTGGCTGCCCCCATAAAATCAATCAGACATGATAAGGGATACTTATCGGGTATGATGGAATATATTTCAGCATCTGGAAGGTAATTTCCAAAATAAAGATAAAATGCGCAGCATCGTAGATATTGCATTGATTATAATGTCTGCTGTGCGCACCCTGCGTACCTCAAATCACTTTCCGCAGTTGTTCACGATGGGCGCATTCCTCTAGTGCCTCATAGACATCAAGCGCATCCTGCAAGTGACCGGGATCGAACCTCTCAGCCTCGGCCAGATCAGGCTTTGAATGAAAATATTGCTCAAAATTCTGCCCGCCGGGTGACAGGCCAAGGGTATCATAAAGCCCCTCCATCGTGGCCCGAGGAGACGCGCGCAGATCATCCTGCAGAAGAAAGATGCACTTGTCCTTATACGCCAGCAGGTCCCGAAAGGCGCAGGTCCAGTATTTCAGCCAGTAATCGGGCGTGTGGGTATCTTTCTGCGTCGGCCCAAACCCGGAAAACAGAAAAGGTTTATGCAGGTCGCCAAACTCGAAATGGCCGATATCCGCCATGTAACGGGTTACAAAGCTGTCCCGGGACTGCAGCTTGCTGAAGTTGTTGTGCTGCCGCAGCAGGGATTCTGCATGGCTTTCAGGACGTCGCACCGGAACGATGATCCTGCAATCCGGGAAGGATTTGAGCAGATAGGGAATCCGCGCAATGTTGGCATTGTTCTTCGAGCAATAGCGCGTTTTCTGAGCACTCTGCGACCCGGCCTGCACGTTGCGCGCCCGGATGATGCTGCTCATATGCTGACGCAGGAAGTGGTCGGCCTGTTCGTCGGTGTCCGCTACCCCCCACAGAGGGATCGAGGCCCCTTTGTACCTGTCCGGCCAGAACATCTTCCAGATGACCTCCTCAAACGCTTCCGCGCTTTCAAGGTCGATCTCCATTCCGTCCCCGTGGGCCCGCTGCCGCCGCCGCACGCCGCGCCTCTGGCCGCCAGCCAGCTTGTTCCACAGCACAGGGGCTGTCACAAAAGGCATATCCCGGTAAGTATGCGTTGCCACTTCGGGCGCATCATGCAGCGCGTTGAGAACCGCTGTGGTGCCGCCCCTCGCAAGGGAGGTCACGAAAATGGGTTGCGATACCTCTGGCATCGGAGGGCGCGGTATCAGGCGCGCCTCGACCCGCGCGGCTGCTTTCTGAACCGTCGGACCCGAGAAAGCCAGATTGTGAACGAACTGGTCTACGGGCGAGTATTGGGACCCGCCGGTCTCCTGCGGTGTTTCGCTGCGACGCAGGCGGCTGACGATCTTGACCGCAGCAAAGGCCAGAACGGACACGATGACGATGTAATCCAGCCGAAGCATCACATCCAGCACCGCATTTGCGGGCACAAGCCCCGCAAGATCGGCCAGCAGGATCGGCAGGCCCGCCGCAGCCAGCGCCAGGGCAATGCGCCATGTCAGGTTCAGACCGCCCAGGATCAGTTGCACCCCTGCCCGCCGCGCTGCGGCTTCCTTGGCGTCGTCAGATAGCTGGTTGTCAAACAGCGCAGCCACGCCCGCCATGCTTGCGCCGACGATATTGTGGGCAATTCCTGCGATATTCGTCCGCCACAGGGCGAAAATGAACCCCGCGACAGCCAGCAGCGAAACGGCTATAGCCAGTATCATTGCGCCGGGTCGGTTTCATTACCTGCGTCAGTCGGACCCTTTTTGCCGCGGAGCAGCCGCTTGAGCGGAAACCAGACCAACCCGACAAGAAGAAAAAGACCGCCCAGCACCACAGCGACCGTGACCGCGACCGCCCCCAAACCGGCACCGGGGCCGATATAGGCATGCGCCGGACTTGCCAGCATCAGAAACGGCACCCCTGCGATCAGCCACCCCCCCGTCCAGATTTTCTTGATCCAATTCATTGCGTGCATTCCCTCCAATCAGTTTCAAAATAACTCAATGGGTAGAGCTTTGCATTGGTGATCTCACCCACAAATTCATCGTCGTATTTGTTGACATATTCCCAGACCACTGCGCCAGAATCATCCACTTCCAACACGCGGCCAGCGTCGAATTCTGTGATCAGAACTCCACCATCGTCCAAAATCTCATGCTGACCCCGGATGACAGACAACATCTCCTGACCGGGCTTACTGCCAAAAACAACCTCGGTTTTCCCGGTGGCTGGGTCGATGGTCATGATGTTGGTATCCCGAGGCGCATCCAACCGTGTTTTGTCACTCCGCGTATAGGACGTCAGGTATGCATTGTTGTTAAAGATCGAGATTTTGCCATCCGGGCGGAATTCGGGGTCGTGTTGTCGGATCCAGGGGCCGGTCTGATGCCATTTCACTGTTCGCGTGGCCGGGTCCACCACTATTACAAGGTTCAGCCCCCGCATCGAAATAACCCAGTCCCCGGCATTGAACAGCGGGAACTTGTCGGCCAAATCCGATGGCAGCTCATCAATCTTGTTGGCGTGAAGTACCTCGCTCCGGGTCACACCCTTCGTTTTGAAGTCCTGATTGTTGGTCGTCAGCAACGCAGTCAGACCACTTCCGATGAACATGTCGGGGATCGATATCCGCTCCAGAACCTGACCCTGTTCGTCAAGCCTCAACACCACATCTTCCCAGATCGGCGCATCCGTGGCTGCTGTGAAAAAAGGCGGAAACCGATCAACAACCTCGGCGGCGATCCAGTCATCACGACCGAGCGTCAGATACCCACCCTGTTCAGACGTCACCAGAGAATGGTGCGACTTCTCGTTGAGCGCCCAGAGCAGGTTGGAACACTGATCCAGCTTGACCACCCCACAGTATTCATAGCTGAACACAAGCTCCCCCTTCGATGTCAGCAATGCCCCATGCACATCTGTCTCTAAGGGGGTGCCAAGACTATCACAGGGGCGGGTTTGGACATCCGGATAGTGTTCAAAGTAATTTAGTGACCATTTGCGGATCACACTGCCGTCGCGATTCACAAGCCGTGCCTGGTTCTCGCCGTCGAAGAACCCCATCAGCAGGACGGCGTCCTTACGATCCGGAGTCTCGTTAATCATAACGCCATCGCCCTGTCCGCGTGAGGGTTGAAGGTGTTTCTGTAAAGCCGCTCCTGTCAGGGATTGTTCGACAAACACCGTCCTGTACACGAGCCGAAGCTGAGGCGCCGGTGGCCATTGCTTCATTTGCGCGACAACTCCATACAGAACCGACGCGAACACAACGGTCAGAAACAGGCATGTCCAGAACAACCGTTCAGGCAATTTTTCAACGAAGTGCTTCACTCTGTGCGTTTCAAACCCCCTAACACCAAACTTAATACCCGGTAACACTTCTATCTTGCGGTCTAAGATTAAATCTCTTGGCAAAAATTTAGGAACATCAAGCCCCCATATTGCAAGGTTCTAATGACTATGCGGTAAAATCAACTGCATTGTTGCCAGATCAGACATTTTGAAGTCACGACCCCAAAGCGGCAAACCCGTCTCAAATACGCTGCAAAAAGCCCTGCAACTGGGCAGGCTTGCCCCAAACCAGCGGATTTAGTGGATTTAGGCTTGATCGCCGCCAGTCAAAAATCCAACGTTGCCCCATAGATCTGTAGATTGGGGTTCTGTGGTTATGTCTGATCGCCTGCTTGCATTGCTGTCGCTGGCTTGTCTGTTGGCAATCACGTTCATCGCGGGGCTTGCGTCGGCCTATCTGTATCTGGCCCCGTACAGGATCGCGGTTCAGACCTGGGAAGAAGTCAAAGCCTTCATGAAAGAACCTGACCGGCTGATGCCGGTGCGATATGATTTTGAGGGTGTCCGCATTCACGACGCCGATGCCATGGCACCCGGTTCTACGCTTATCACCTCGTATTTTCCGGAATTCGACTGGCATGCGGGTGTCCGGCTGATCGACGCATCCGGCGATGTCCTGCATTCCTGGGCGCCCGACCCCGGTGAGATTTTCGGCGGGCGGCATAACTACCCGTACATTCACGGCTCGCATCTTTTTCCCAACGGCGACATCCTGTTCAACTTCGAATTCATCGGGATCGCCCGCATATCGGCCTGTGGCGACGTGTTGTGGGCCCTGTCAGAGCCTCGAGCGCATCATTCAATCTCGGCAAATGCTGACGGCTCGTTCTGGGTCTCCGGCAATCAGGAGCTTCGCTCACGCGATGAACGCGATGAAAAACTTATGAATATCCTTTCCTTCCCCGTCTACGAAGATTACTTCATGAAAGTCAGCGCCGATGGAAAAGTTCTGAAGTCCATCAGCTCAATCGAAGTGTTCGAAAAAAACGACCTGAGCGACGTGTATCTGCGGACGGGCCGGCGCTATCGCGGCGATATCTTTCACCTGAACGACATAGAAGAACTGTCACCGGAGATGGCCGATGAATACCCGCTGTTCGATGCGGGAGACATCGTCGTGTCCCTGCGTGATCTTCATATGGTCATGGTGCTCGACCCCGATACGCTGGAGGTGAAGTGGCACACCTACTCAGACACTCTGTTTCAGCACGATCCCGATTTCATCGGTGACGGATGGATCGGCATCTTCGACAACAATTACGACAGAACCGAAGCGGGCAATCTGCAGGGCGGATCGCGCGTGGTGGCCATCCAGCCCCATACGGAGGAACGCGCCATCCTCTTCCCCAAACAGCCAGACCAGCCGTTCTACACCAAGTGGTCGGGTAAATGGCAAAAGCTGCCCAATGGCAATCTGCTGCTGACTGAATCCCGCGCCGGCCGCGCGCTGGAGGTGACCAACACAGGTGAACCAGTCTGGGAATGGGCCATGGACCGGTATGACGCCAATCAGGTGCCCGAGGTGATGGAAGCAAGCAGATATCCGATAACCGCTGAAGACGTCGCCGCCTGGAGTTGCCCATGACATCAGACAGTGTTTCGCGCGCGAAACATAAGCGTGCGTCTTTTGCCGACGGCAGCTTAAAAGGTGGGAATTCAGGTCAATTGATGTCTAACTAACACTGTTTTGCGTTATTTTCGGGTTTGAGGTTACGGATGCTGCGACGAATTCTGGGCGAAATTGTCAATGACATTCCCGATACGCGCTTGACGCTGTCCCACAACCTTGGACGTTTCAAAGCTTGGATTGTCGCCAGCAGGGCCGATCTGGGCCTTGCCTTTGTGATCAGTCTTCTGGTCGGAGCGGGGTACTGGTTTCTTGCCAGCCAGATCCCGCTGGCTTTGATCGATCCGACCCGCGATGCATGGGTCTGGTTCGAGGCCGATCTGATCCGGGTTCATCCGGTGATGCTGGATCGCTATGCCAACAACTACCGAACCAATGTCCATCCGCTGCAGGCCATCATCATGTACACGCCAACCAAGGCGCTGATCGTGGCTGGCCTTTCTGAACGGCTGGCCGTCCTCGGCGTGCTCTCGGCCACGGCAGGCTTTTGGAGCGCGACCCTGTTCGGCGGGCTCCGTGGCCTTGGCCTGCCCCGTTTTGACGCCATTGTCTTCACGGCACTGGGCGCGGTGTCCAGCGCGGCTATCTTCTGGATGCCTGTGCCCGAGGTGCACGCCTTTGCCGGCTTGACCGTTACGATTGCTCTGGCGTTCGGAACATTGATGCAGCGCGGAACGATACCGCCGATATTTCAGTCGATTTCCAGCATGATTGCATTCTCGATGACTATCACCAACTGGATAGCCGGCATTCTGACCGTGCTTGCCTGCAACTCCTACAAACGCGCCTTCCGCATTCTGGTCGACGGGTTTGCCATCGCAACAGTCATCTTCACCCTGCAACGGATCGCCTTTCCACGCTCGGACTTTTTCATTCCGCGCCTCAAGTCGGAATTCGCCTATGTCCTGCACGATCTGGCCGGGGGACCGCTGGACAAGATCCGGGCCTTCTTTGCCTATACCATCGCCATTCCCGAAGTGCCGTTTCTGGACAATCCGGTCTTCCCCGAATGGATGCGCCTGTCGGTGCAGTTTTCCCCTGTTCAGACGCTGGCGTGGGTTGGACTTGCAGGGCTCATGCTATGGGCCATCGTGTTCATCACCGGTGTAACCCGGGCCGTCCTGTCTCCTGGGCCGAATGCACCGGTCGCACAGGCTTTGCTTTTATACCTGCTGTTCGAAGGCGTGCTGCATTTCTTCTACGGCGATGAGACGTTCCTCTATTCCATGAGTTACGTCCCGGCGATGTTCCTGTTGGCCGGGTTTTCAGTGCTTGGAAAAGGCCGCCTGTTCTTTCTGGCCTCGGCGGTCATTGCCATCCCATTTCTGGCCTATAACAACATCTCCGAGTTTCTGCGCGTCACATCAGATTTGCAGGCCCATGCGGACGCGCTGTTGCAGGCCTCTGGCAATTAACCGGCCATCTGGTTTCATGGTTTAGCGATCAGGGCCTCATGCCGTCCGGGACTTTAACCACTCACACAGGTCCAGATAGAATTCATCTGACACGCCGCGGCCCGACAAGGTAAGCCGCACAGCATCTCTGCTGAGTTGCAAACGGATATCGCCGATCTCTTCGGACAGTGGCACGTTGGATTCGGCGTTGGATGTGTTTTCAGGCTTGAGCTGCGCCGCACTGATCGCCTTGGTTAGAGCCGAAATTTCAACATCCGGGGTGGGGGATGCAGCAGCGTCCAGCGCTGAGATCAGATGCCCAGCCCGCTTTGGCTCCTCCTTCAGGACCTTTGCAATCGACAGCCCCAACCGCTCGGGGATTGCTGAGGCGAACCGCAGATGATCGTCCAGCGCATGATAGATCGCAACAAAAGACCCTATCTTTGACCGTTTTGCCCTGCTGGCCGATGCGAACAGTCCCCGAAGGGCGGCGGCCTCATCCGGATACACCCCCTGCTCTGCTGCGCGCGCCACGATCCGGGCGCGTTCGTAATAGCTCAGCCCGACACGGATCTCGTTTTCCTCGACCATGGCCACATAGGCATCCGAGGCGCTCTGCGGTTGTCTGAGGAACGCGCGCACGGTTGCAAAGCGGTCTTCGCCCGTTTCCTGCACCAGCGTCCGCAAAGCCGTCAGGCGGCGCCAACCGGAAATCAGACCATATTGGCCACCTTCCAGTTCCACGACCTCAATCGGAGTTTGCTGCCCGCGCGCCTTCAGGCTTTCCTTTAGGGCCTCCATCTCTGCGTCATCGGCGGCCATGCGGTCGCGCACCAGATAGGTTTCTTCGATGGCTTCCAGCGGCAGGTCCTGCACCAGCCGACCTTCGGCACGGGCGGCGCGCAACTCTCCGGACAGTTCCTCCAACGCGGCCTGCGCGGCCGTCGCACCGGCAACTTGCGCAACCGGGGGCGCGGACCGTGGTGCATCAGTCGGGAATATGGAATTCATCCCTTGGGCAGGACGGCTGTCATCCAGGTAATCCGACCGGGCAGGGGTCAGTCGTTTGCGTTTTGCCATCACATTCTCCTTTTCCGGCGCGGGTCAGACTCTGTTTGGGGACACAGCAGGCGTGTTTCGCGCGCGAAACATCGCACTCAGAGCGACAATTCTGGTGCTCCCGCCTCTTCAGCCCGCCGGGCCCGCTCTTCACCCCGCCAGACGCCGATCAGCAGCTTCTTGAACGAGGCATAAGTGGCATCAAAAGTTTCCCGCCCGCGCACATAGGTCTCGCGGTTGAAATCGCGGTAATCCGCCTCGTAGATGCCATTGACCTGTTCCCCGGCCTGACCGACCAGCGCGGTGTAACCTTGCCAGTGCGGCGACAGGGTCCGGCCCAGATAGGCCTGCATCAGCCCGGCCAGCTCCGCCTGCTGGCTGCCGTCATAGCGGGTGATAACAGTGCGCACCGCATCCCACTGAAACGCCATCTCGGGCCGTCCCAGCGCACGGGCAGCCATGTTCTCTCCGTCTTCGATGGACTGGAAGGTGGAATGCAGCATGTCAAAGAATCGACCAGTGGAATCAAATTCCAGAAACGATGCGCCCATAGGCACCAGAAGGATATCCGAGGCGGCAAGCCCATTGATCGTCAGATAGCCAAGGGCAGGGGGGGTATCGATAAAGATGATGTCATACTCGTCCAGCACCCCGTCCTCGTCCAGCGTATCGGTCAGCGCATCCCACAGCTTCCAGCTGCGGCCCTGCATCCGCCAGACGGGGATCTGGAACTCGGCCCAGTAGAGGTTCAGCTGAGCGCCGATCAGATCGATATTCGGCCAGTGTGTGGACTGGATCAGATCGCTGCTACGGACCTTCAGCGCCTCGGACAAGGTATCGTCGATCGGATGCGGTGCCTCGCCCCGGTCAAGACGCCCCTGATTGTCGCGGCGCAGATGGGTGGCGTAATGACGGGCAAGCAGCGGAAACACTGTCTTCCATTCATCGTTTACCTTGCCGCCGAAGATCGACGTCATCGAGCCCTGGCTGTCCAGATCAATGACCAGCACCTTGTAACCGTCCAGCGCTGCGGACATGGCCAGATGGGCACAGGTCGATGTCTTGCCGACGCCGCCCTTGAAATTCGCCACCGAGACGATCTTGGCGGGCAACCCTTCGGGCCGGTAGGGGCGATATTCTTTTGCCTTGGATCCTTCAGAGGCAAAATGCGCCCGCAGCCGCAGAACCTCATCCAGTGTAAACCACTTGGCGCCACCTTCGGTTTCGGACTGTCCCTGGGGCAAATCCGGATTGCCTTTCAGGACCCGGCGAAAATGGGCTGGCGCGACAGGGATCAGATATTTGGTGATTTCCCAGGTTGAAAACAGGCGCAGCTTTTTCTGACCATTTTCTTCCAATCCCCGGTTCGCCAGGTCGCTACGGCCTCGTGCACAAGCATCCGCGATTTGCGAGAAATCATGTGTTCCGGTTGGATCCCCCAGCTCAGCATAGGCCAGATCCGGATCGATATTGAAATATGGGGGAAGCCCCTCGGACGGTGCTGCTCGCATTGAAATACTGCCCATGTGCTATGTTTTGGCCAACATACCACAAAAGAAGGCATGTGAAAGCATTATGAGCATAAAACCGAATTTTCTAAGCAAAATTAAGGGGTAGAAATCCTTCGAAACGCTGCTTTGGAGCGTGTGGCAAAAAAATGTTCAGTTAAAATTCTGTTATTTTTTTAGTTACGGCAGAACTTAATCCTATTTAAGGGTATGAAAAATAATAGGTTTTCGCATTTCCTGAAACCTATACTGAATCTGATCCCACGATAAGGTGACTCTGAACCCACGTTGCGGTGACTCTGAACCCACGTTCCGGCGACTTTACGCTTCCTGTGGATAACTCTACGGTGAGCGTCAATAAAACCACGAACAAAGATTCGGGCAGGACATATGGGCAGGGCAGTATGAGCGGGTCAGGGGCGTTGTTGCCTGACCGGCACCCAACGGGCGATTTTTTTGTATGCGATATCTTCGATGCGCTGCCCAAGACAGATATGGGTTCGATGGAGCATCCCATGTTTTCGCTGTCGACCCGGCCGGATCGTCGGATCCTCAATTACGAACATAACGGGGTCGAGATCACGGTGACGCCCTCGGTGCGGGGGCTGGCGACGATCCATGATAAGGATATCCTGATCTTTTGCATCAGCCAGCTGATGGCGGCGATCAATGCGGGCCGGACAGTCAGCCAGGTGCTGCATCTTACCGCGCACGATCTGATGGTGGCCACCAACCGCGAGACCAGCGGTGACGGCTACAAGCGCCTGCGCGAGGCATTCGAGCGGCTGGCCGGAACCCGGATCACCACCAACATCGTCACGGGCGAGAAGGAAACCACCACCGGTTTCGGCCTGATCGAAAGCTGGGAAATTGTCCGCCGCACCCGGGCGGGCCGGATGGTCAGCGTCAGCGTCAAACTGTCCGACTGGCTGTTCCGCGCGGTTCTGGCGAAATCGGTGCTGACCCTCAGCCGCGACTACTTTCGCCTGCGCAAACCGCTGGAACGGCGCATCTATGAACTGGCGCGCAAACATTGCGGACGTCAGCC
Source organism: Ruegeria sp. AB9 (assembly GCF_056542585.1). NCBI lineage: Bacteria > Pseudomonadati > Pseudomonadota > Alphaproteobacteria > Rhodobacterales > Roseobacteraceae > Ruegeria > Ruegeria sp. AB9. The sequence goes on from NZ_JBQGAA010000014.1 coordinate 38,039, forward strand.
CGAATGGCGGATTTCGGTCGAGGTGCTGCTGAAGAAATCCGGCTCGGCCTCACCCCGGCGGGTTTTTCGCAAGATGATCCGGGACATGATTGCCGCCGATCATCTGCCGGATTACGAGATGACCGAAGAGCCGGGCGATCTGATCCGGTTTTCCCGCCGCGGGCAAGTGGTCGAGGGACCGGACAAGCCGATCCTGCCGTCAGAGGCGCTGGAAGAGGCCAGAGCAATGGCACCGGGCCGCGATGTCTATGCGTTGGAGGCGGACTGGCTGGCCTATTGGGCCGCATCAGGGCGTCCGCAGATCAGAAACCCGCATCGGGCGTTTTTGGGATATGTGGCCAAGCGGGTGGCGGGGCGGGACTGACGGGTCAGCCTGTGTAGACGTGGCCCTGTTTCTGCGTGCGTGTTTTCATCGACCGGGCGGTGCAGGCCACAAGGATGGCCGCTGCGATGATCAGCCAGCCGGCCAGGGCGTAGAACCCCAATGCCATCAGGATGGAATAACCGGAGACCAAAGCCATCCCACCAGCGCCGAGGCCGACAAGGACAGCTAATCCAATAATTCCCAGCATTCTTCCAAGCCCTCCAGGTTATGGCCTTGGCCTTAGCGCGATCCCAGGTGGGCGGCAGCCATGCCATGGGCAGATACCCACTTACAATTCCGGCACGGAATCATGGCAAAACTTTGAACCACCAGGGGTTAAAATTTGGTTATTGGATACCCGACGGGGCACTGCCCCAGTACTCGCTCGAAACTACGTATTATTGAGGCATCAGAATGCCTGCACGAATTGTTTCGTAAAATTGTTACACGAGCAATGCGTGATCGAAAAGGCCGCCGAAACGTGCAAATCTCCGCCTGCGCACGGTGACGTGGGGTAAACTTTGCCGGTCAGACCTGTTTGACCTGAGACAGGACGAAGACACCAGCGATGACAAGCCCGATACCCGCGATTTTCTGCAGGTTCAGGGTCTCTGAGAACAGAAAGTAACCAACGACCAGAATGCCCACCATCGCCAGGCCCGTGACGGCGGGGTAGGCGATGCTCAGTTCAAGGCCGCGGATGGCGACGATGAAGCTGCTCAGCAGCAGCAACCCGCTGATCAGACCGGCCCATGCCCAGGGCGAGGCGATAAGGGCGCGAATGTCGAACGGTCCTGAAAGCTGCTGTACGGCCAGCTTGAACGAGACGTTGGTGCAAATGTTCGCGCAGACCGCAACCAGCAGGGCAGACCAGTATAGCGACATAGGTGTTCTCCTTCGTGTTCAGATCTGCAGACCGGAGCCTTGATCAAAGGACCAGATATTTGGCGGCCAGAGTGACCAGCACAAAGGCCGCACCGACCATAAGGCTGATCCTGTCGCGCAGGGCGTACAGAACCGGGTCGTCGGCAACCCGCCCGCGCCGGGCCCCAACCCAGATGCGGTTGCCCCAATAGAGCAGCAGCAAACACAGCAGCCACAGGATTTCCGGGGTCCGGTAAATCTCTTTCACCTCGGGGCTGTTGATATAAAGCGCCAGAATGACGACGGCTGCGGTGATATTGGCCACGCCCAGGCTGAACATGGTTTCACTGTCGGCATAGGAATAATCCCGGCCATGGACATTGCCGTCTTCTTCCGGCGCTGCCGCCACCTCGATATAGCGCTTCAGATAGCCGAGGCTGACAAAGACGAACATCGAGAACGCCAGAAACCAGGACGACAGGACGATGCCGGTAGCCGCAGACCCGGCAATGACGCGCAGTGTGTAAAGCGAGGCCAGTACCATGACATCCGCTGTTGCGATCTGCTTGAGCCAGAAGGAATAAGCCATGGTGATGATCAGATAGGCGATTAGCACAACCGCAAAGACAGGCGGCAGGAAGGCCAGTGTCAGGGCAAAGGCGGTAAGGGGCAGGGCGATGGCTCCGACAACGCCTGCATGCAGGGACAAATCGCCGGATGGCAGCGGGCGGTAGCGTTTGCTGCTGTGCCGGCGATCAGCGGCCAGATCGACCAGATCGTTCAGGAAATACACTCCCGATGCGCAGAGGCTGAAGCAGATAAAGGCCAGCAAAGACGCAAGAACCGATGAGAAGGGCAAATACTGCTGCGAGGTGAAGATCGGCGCAAAAATCAGGGCGTTCTTCGCGTATTGATGGGGCCGCATGGATTTGACAAAGGCCTGCCACAGCGGCGGGCGCGATGTGATGATTTTCTCGGCCGTGCCCGCCGTCTGCGCCGCTGCCACATCGGATTTTGGCGCATTGACGAATATGCCCGACGCAGAGGCGGCCCAGATAGGACTGTCGGCTGTGCTGTCTCCGGCATATGCAAAGGCCTCATCCCCGGCGGCATCGCGTATGGCGACCAGTTTGTTGGACCCTTTCAGATTGTGATCGGCATCCGTTGCCAGAACCGAGTCGAATATCCCCAGATGCGCGGCAACCTTATCGGCATAAATGCGGTGCGAAGCTGTGGCGAGCACCAACTGCCTGCCATCCGCTTTCTGCTGTTTCAGATATTCAAGAAGCGAGGGTTCGAACGGCAGCGCTTCGGCCTCAAGATTGACCGATTGCGCGATCCGCTCTTTGGCGTAGGGAATACCTTTGAACAGCCACAGGATGACGGAGAAGATATTCAGCGGATTGCTCTTCAGGAACTGGAGGATCGCCTCGACAAAAAGATCAGTTCTGATCAGCGTCCCGTCCAGATCAACAAAAATTTTCTCGGGCTTGTCACTCATTACTGGAATTCTACTTCTGATGGTTACATCATTGAAAGTACGTTATTTTATTAACCTTATATCTGTTCTGAAAATGTCGGTCGTGTTGCGCAGGCCAGATCTGTTCAGAGCTTGACGAGCCTGCCCCCGGTCACGGTAATCCCTGCTTTTTCAAAGACATTGCGGGTGTCAAAGACCAGCGTCGCTTCGCGCGCGACCAGAGCGTAATCCGGGGCGCTGTGGTCGGTAATCACGGCCACCGCCGCATAGCGTTTCAGGGTCTCTGCCGTCAGCGGTTGAGAGGACCGGCCCGCAAGCTGGGGGAATTCGCCGCCTTCGGGCAGGCTGGGGAAATAGGGATCGTGATAGTCGACCTGGGCCCCCAGTTTCTCCAACTCGTCCAGCAGCACCAGCGCGGGGCTGCGGCGGGTGTCTTCGACATCGCGCTTATAGGCGATGCCCATCAGCAGGATACGCTGCCCGGTCAGGGGTTGTCCGGTCTCCGCCAAAGCCGAGCCGTTGCGAGCCGCCAGTTCCGCCGCTATCCGTGCGGCCAGCATCGACGGCACGGCATCGTTGCTTGACCGCGCCAGGTTGATGATCGGGGTGTCTGATCCCGCATCCGCCGCGCGCCAGGCCAGATAGGCGGGTGACACCGGTATACAGGCCCCGCCGATACCGGGGCCGGGATAGAAGGGCATGAAGCCAAAGGGCTTGGTGGCCGCGGCCTCAATCACTTCCCAGACATCCACATCCATCGCCTCAAGCGCGGTCTTCAACTCGTTGACCAGGGCGATGTTGACGGTCCTGAAACTGTTTTCGACCAGTTTCACCGCCTCGGCTGTGGCAGCCGAGCTGACCGGAACCGCACTGGTGACAATGGCGCGATAAAAGTCCTCGACCAGTTGCAGGGACAGCGAGTCGTCCGCGCCCACCACTTTCGGGATGCTATGCGTGTCGAACTTGTCATTGCCGGGGTCTTCGCGTTCCGGCGAGAAGGCCAGGAAGAAGTCACTGCCTGCCCGCAGACCGCCCGCCTCAAGGATCGGCTGAACCAGCGTTGTCGTGGCACCGGGCCAGACGCTGCTTTCCAATACCACCATCTGACCGGGGCGCAGATGCTGCGCGATGGTTTGGGCGGCAGCAGTGACAAAGCGCATGTCCGGGTCTTGTGCATCGGTCAGCGGGGTTGGCACGCAGATCAGGATGACATCGGCCCCGGCCAGCGCTGCGGCATCCTGCGTCGCACGGAACCTGCCGCTGCCCACTGCCTGCGCGATCCGGTCGGATGCCAGATACGAGATGACCTGAGCACCCTGATTGATCCGCGCCACCCGGTCGGGGTTCAGATCAACACCGGTGGTATCGAACCCCTCGTCATAGGCGGTCAACGCCAGTGGCAGGCCGACATAGCCCAGCCCGACCACAGCAACCCGCGCATCGCGCGCCGCGATAAGCTGTCTGAGGGACTGATGGTGCGAGGTTTCGTAGTTCATAATCTATCCTGATCGTACAAAGTCAGACTGAAATCAATTCGCGGTATGGCCGCCGAAATTTCCGAACGTCATCCACGGATAGGGCGGAACGGGTGCGAATCCAACATATTTGTCTGCCCGGTTCGAGACTGCAGTACCGTGTTTCCCAAAAGGGCTCAATTTTTGAGTCACGGCAGCATTGTTGAGGGGTTTCTGACAAAGCCAAACCGGGTAAATTTTTATCATTTCGGGCGCAACGCCTGCCGAAACGACGCCTCGGCCAGTTCCGCGCCCTTGTCCCAGCTAAAGCCCGTGGCCTGAGCCAGCGCCTTTTGCGACAGCTCGGTTTGCAGGCCCGGCTCGCTCAGCAGGCGGATGGCCTGATCGGCCAGAGCCTGGCTGGACAGAGGGTCGAAATACAGCCCGCCATCGCCCACCACTTCCGGCAGGCTGCCGCGATCCGAGGACAGAACCGGCGTGCCGCAGGACATCGCCTCGAGCGCGGGCAGGCCGAACCCTTCCCACAGCGAGGGGAAGACCAGTGCATCGGCAGCGTTGAGCAGGGCGGCCAGTTCCGGGTCATCGATCTCGCCAGTGAAGACGATGCTCTCAGATCGGGTCACATCAGCGGCGGCGCTGGCTTTGAGGTCTTCGATATTGTCCCAGAACCGTGCGCCAGTGGTGCGCCCAACAATGGCCAGACGCGTGTCCGGCACCTTTTTCAGGATTTCAGGCATCGCCTCGATCAGCCGCAGCACGTTCTTGTGCCGGTTGAACCCGCCCAGATAGACCAGTAGCGGCGCGTCAGGCGGGATGTCATAGGCCTGCCTAGCCTGTATTAGAGTCGAATTATCGTCAATCGGCTGGAAAATGGCCTCGGCCCCTTCGGTGATCGTGTCGATCCGGTCGCGGGAAATGCGCAGGATACGCGTCAGGTCGTTGGCCGATGCCTCCGAGATCGTCATCACCCGCGTTGCCTGCATCTTGGCCAGCCAGCATTTGGCCTGCCATAGCCGGAAATTCAGTTTTTTGGGAAAGATCAGGTCGGGAAAGCGTTCGGGGATCGTGTCGTGATAACACACCACCGTCGGGCGCCGGGCGGGCAGGGGGAAGTAGGAATAGACGGCCGGGTAAAAGAAGACATCGCAATCGATGCGCCGTGCCGCCTTGGCCATTGTCAGCAGATCGGCCCCGCCCCGGGCCTTGGCCCCGGATGAGGCTTCGGACATCGACAATTCAGACCCTGCAACGCGGATTTCGACCCCATCGGGCACCGGTCGCGTCGGCTCCTGATCGAACAGAAGCGTATAGCGAAAGCCGGTATCGCGCGCGGCCAGAGCGGCGACCAGATTGCGGGTGAACCGGCCAAAGCCGCGTTCGTTGTCCCAGGGGGTGGCGTCAATGGCGATATGGGTCAAATGTCTTTATCCCTGATAACATGTGGTAACTGATTACAAACAAACTATTTTCCGTATCTGGCGCGCAGATAGTCGCGGGTAGCGGCCAGCCCGGCCTCAAGGTCATATTCCGGGGCGTAGCCCAGTCTGGCGCGGGCATGGTCGATCTGACACTGACCGGTGGTCGAGAACAGATCGAGCATATAGCGATCCGGGTAAACCTCATCCTGCTGTGGCAGCCGTCGTTTGACCGTTTGCACCAGTGCCTCGAACCGTTCCCGGCCAACCCAGCCCCGCGCGGCGGCGCTGATCCGGGCGGCCAGCGGCGGTGTATCGGGGATCTCGCCCGGTTCCTGTTGTGGTAGCCGGGCCGCAAGATCGGCGATTGGCGCATGGCGAACTGTGCCCCGATCGATGATGCCCGCATAGCCGGTCAGCAAATCCGACCATGAAAAAGGGGTCGCGCCTGAAATGATGAACCGCTCTTGCCCCAACCCGTCCAGCACGGCGGCACGCAGCATGGCCTGAACCAGATCGTCGACGAAGACCGCATTGCACCGCCCTTCGGGGTCCGGCAACACCACGCTGCCTGCTGCCATCCAATCGGCCAGCCGGTCGGTCCACAGCATGCTGCCGGGACCATAAACCAGCGTCGGTTGCAGGATCGCGACCAGGCAATTCCCCTGTATCAGAGACTGTTCCATCGCCAATTTGGCCCGGCTATACGGCGTGCCCCCGGTCTGGGACAGCGGGCTGTCCTCGGTCAGGTTCTCCTGTGGCCAGCCGTCATAGACAACGATGGAGCTGATATGGACGATCCGCCCTACGCTTGCGGTCTCAGCTGCCTGTCTGAGCGCATCGAAGGCTTCGAGATTGTCAGCCGCAGGCGCGCGCATGTCATAGGCCAGATGAAACAGCACGTCCTGACCGCGCAGGGCGGCTTCCAACGCGCTCCTGTCGCCAAGCGAACCCGTCACCACATGCGCGCCCATCGCCTCAAGCGCCCTCGCGCCGTGGCGGCTGCGCAGCAGGGCGGTGACCTTGGCGCCAGAGTCCAATAGGGCCGGGACAAGCCGTTTGCCGATAAAGCCAGTCGCCCCGGTCACGAAGACGGGCTTGTCCTTCAGGTGTTCCGATCCGGCGACGTTCACGGTTTTAGGCCCCTCTTCGATTCCGCTGTTTTGGCAAGCGCTGTCTTTCAGAAACCTAGCGTGGAGGCAGAGCCTATGCTACTCCGCTTGCAGATGAATTGTTGTTAGAGATGCCGGGTGTAACCCAGTTGCGCACCCGTGATTGTTAAAGAGGAATTTTATGAAGATCGGTGTGATCGGGGCGGCCGGAAAGATCGGCCAGATGCGGGTTCAGAACATTCACGAGTCGCCTGACGCCGAATTGGCGGCGGCTCTGGATCTGGAATTTCACCGGGCTGTGGCCGTGGCCGACGGGGCCCCGGCCTTTACCGATCTCGACCGGTTCTTTACCACACCGATGGATGCGGTGGTGATCTCGACCCCCGCCCATGTGCGCGAACCGCTGTGCGTGCGGGCCTTCGAGGAAGGGCTGCATGTGCTGACTGAAAAGCCGCTGGCCCCGACGGTCGAAGGCGCAAGACGGATTGTCGATGCGGCGAAAAAGGCAGGTAAGGCCCTGGGGGCCGGGTTCAACATGCGCTACTACCCGTCCTTCGCGCATGTGAAAGAGGTCGCGGCATCGGGCAAGATCGGCGAGATCGACCATGTCCGCGTCTATGGCGGTCATGACGGGCTGGGCCATTTCACCCATGACTGGGAATATCAGGCTGAATTCTCAGGCGGCGGTGCCCTGTGGGATGTCGGCATTCACATGACCGACATGGCGCGTTTCATTCTGGGTGAGATCACCAGCGTTTACGGCGTGGCCACGAACAAAGTCTGGAACGTGCCGGGGTCCGAGGATAACGCGATGGCGATCTTCAAGAATCCGGACGGCATTCCGGCGATCTATCAAGCCTGCTGGAATGACTGGAAAGGCTATCAGAGCGTGATCGAGGTCTATGGCTCGCGCGGCATGGTGCGCGGGGCCTATGCGCCGATGCAGAACCTTGTCATCACCATGGACAAGCCCGGTGGTGCGCCCAAAAAGGTGCGTAAATTCTACCCGGAAATCATGGTGCGCGAGAAGCTGAAATCCTGGAAATCGACGGCGATTCAGTCCTTTGGCGAAGAGCTGGCTGATTTCATCCGGCTGACCCGGGGCGAGACAGGACTGAACTGCGCCGATGGCCATGCCGGCCTGCGCGCGGTCGAGATCGCCGCCGCTGTGCCGGAAAGCACGCGCAGCGGCCAGCCGGTTGAACTGGAAAATCTTGGGGACATGAAAATCTGATGAGCAGCGATCCGACTCTTTCCATCGTTCTGACCATCGTGCAAGGCGGTAGCTATGTGCGGGATTTTTTGGAAGCGGTGCGCAGTTTCGACGACCCGCCGCCGCTGGATGTGATCATTCCCTATGACGCCAGCGTTGCCGATGTTGCCCAATATGCCGAGGACTATCCCGAAGTGCGGTTTCTGGACCTTGGCGTGATCGAGCCGATCCGTCCGATCACGTCCGAGGCGGGCAAGCACGAACTCTATGATCGCCGCCGCTCGGCAGGTCTGGCTGCGGCCACGGGTGACATCATCGGTATTCTCGAAGACCGCGGCCTGCCGCAATCCGACTGGGCGCGCACCATCGTGCGTCTGTATGCGGAGACCGGAAAGAACGTGATCGGCGGCGCAATCGAATGCCTGGAGCCGGTCAGCCCGCTGAACTGGGCCTTTTACGTCACCGATTTTGGCCGCTACGGACGACCGTTCGACACCGGCCCCGCCGACTGGGTCTCGGATGTGAACCTGACCTACAGCCGCAAGGCGCTGGATGAAACGCAGCACCTGTGGAAGGACCGCTATCACGAGCCGATCGTACACTGGTATCTGATCGAACAGGGGGAACAGCTGTGGCTGTCGAACGAGGTGGTTGTGCATCATCACCGGCCTAAGGCAACCTTCCGCGAATTGCTGCCCGAACGGTTCGACTGGGGCCGTCTGTTCGGTGAAATCCGGGTGCGCAATCAAAGCAACGCAAAGCGGCTGATGCTGATCCTGGCCGGTCCGCTGATCCCGCCGCTGCTCTGGGTGCGTCACTATAAGCTGCAGGCCAGCAAGGGTCGGGGCCTGCGCTATCTCAAGGCATTGCCTTACGTCATGCTGCTGTCGACGGCGTGGACGCTGGGTGAGGTCTGGGGCTACATCACCAAACGCCCCTGATCTGCCGTCACTTTTGGCGACCCGCCAGATCGTAATAGGTTTTTTCGAACTGGCGGTGCACCCAATCCGGATCGAACCGGTCCTCGCGGCTGCGTTGCAGGGCGTTTTCCGCCAATGTTTGGCGGCGCCCTTCATCAGACAGGACATCCTCAACTGCCGCGCAGATCGCATCGATATCGCCGATGGACACCACCGCGCCCACGCTGTCGTCGATCAGTTCGACCACGCCGGAACAGGCGGTGGCCACGGCGGGGGTTCCGGCCTGAAACGTCTCGGCGATAGTGAAGGGCAGGGCCTCCCACCGTGAGGTCAGCAGGAATAGGTCCGCCGCCCGCAACAGCCGGATCGGCTTATCGGTGCGGCCAATGAACTGCAGATGTTCGCCAAGCCCCTTGTCCCGCGCCAGCGCGTGTAGCTGTGCCTCGTCCGGCCCGTCTCCGGCGACGACGAAGCGATAACCGGGATGCGTCTCTTTCATCCGTGCGACGCAGTCGATCAGGATGTCGATCCCCTTTTGCGGTAACAGGCGGGCCAGCGTGACAATCAGCCGGTCGCCATTCCCAAGCAGCTCGGCCCGCAATTCGGCGACGTCCTCCGCGTTGTCGTCCGGGGGCGGGGAGACGCCCAGACCGATCACCTTCAGCTTGTCGCGCGGCACATTGCCGATGGTGGCCAGATCCTCGGCGGACCGATGGCTGGGCGTGATCACCAGATCGCATTTCGCGGCAATCCGGCCAAAGGCGGCAATCCGTTCGGGTTCCGACCCGTGATAGGTGACGGCCACCGGGATTTGCCGCCCGGTGCGGGCCAGATTAGCGACCAGTGCGGGGGCGGATTCATGGCAATGGATCAGATCGGCGGGATTGTCCGCCAGCCAGCGCCGCAACCGCCAGGCGGCACTTGCCGTATGGCGCAGCCGGTTGATGATGCTGCCCCCATCGCCCGCGACATAGCGGGTGGGCAGGTCAAGGAAATCCGGCTGCTGGTCAGGCCCGCCCCAGATATCGGCGGTTCCCGCCAGCGTGATGCGGTGGTTGCGCGCCTGCAGCCAATCGCTCAGGCCCAGGATATGCCGGGTGATGCCGCCCATCCCGAACTGGGTGCCCATTTCGACAACATGAAGAGGGTCTGAGGGGGGATTGATCTGCATCGGAAGCGGGTTCGGGCCAAATTTCTGAACTATTTACCGATCATACCATGCGTGCCCTGTTTGCCCATGCCGTGATCATGGCATGTCGCAACCCGCACCTGTTTGCAGCATGTCCGCAACACCGGGTGTGAACCGGCGGCCCGCATAGCTTGTGTCTTTCGATTGTCGCGGGGATCGTGTTTCATACCGTATAGTTATTAGTAGCCCGGTACGGATCCGCATGCAGTCTTTGCGCATTTTGATGTTCACCACATTTTACCCGCCCTATTCCTTTGGTGGCGATGCCGTGGGCATTCAGCGCATGGCCCGCGCGCTGGTGGCGCGCGGCCATGACGTGACGGTGGTGCATGACGAGGACAGCTATCTGATCCTCGGCGGCAAACCCCAGCCTGAGGGTGAGCCCGACGGCGTGCGGCGGATCGGATTGCGCAGCCGCAACGGCATGATGTCGAACCTGCTGACCCAGCAGCTTGGCCGACCCGTGGTGCACGCCGCCCGCATCCGCCAGATTCTGGCTGAGCGGCAGCCGGATATCATCTGGCACAACAACACCTCGCTGATCGGCGGGCCGGGTCTGCTGGCGATGGGTGAGGGGCTGAAGGTCTATGAGGCGCATGAGCACTGGCTGGTCTGCCCCACCCATGTGCTGTGGCGGCATGGGCGCGAGCTGTGCGATGGCCGTCAATGCCTGCGCTGTGCGCTGAACTACAAACGCCCGCCGCAGCTGTGGCGCTATACCGGGGCGCTGGACCGGGCGCTGGATCATATGGACCTGATCATCGCCAAAAGCGAATTCAGCCGCGCCAAGCACCGCGAATTCGGCCTGCGCCAGGACATGCAGGTGCTGCCCTATTTTCTGCCCGATCTGGATCAGAGTGCCCTGCCGGAACCGGCAGCGCATGAGCGCCCCTATTTCCTGTTTGTCGGGCGGCTGGAAAAGATCAAAGGGTTGCAAGACGTGTTCCCGGCCTTTGACCGCTATCCCGATGCCGATCTGTTGATCCTTGGAGACGGGGATTATGCGGATGAGTTGAAAAAACAGGCCGCAGGCAATGACCGGATCAAGTTTCTGGGCCGCAAGACGCTGGAAGAGCTCAACGCCTATTACCGCGGGGCCATCGGTCTGATCGTACCGTCCGTGTGTTATGAAACCTTCGGCATCATCCTGATCGAAAGCTTCCGGCTGGGCACGCCGGTGATCGCCCGGCGGCTGGGCCCGTTCCCTGAGATTGTCGAACGCGCAGGCGGCGGGTCGCTGTTTGAAACCGAGGACGACCTGATCACCGCAATGCGCGACCTGCAACATCAACCCGACCGGCGCGAAGGGCAGGGGACTGCCGCGCGTAAGGCGTTTCTGGATATCTGGCACGAGACCTCGGTGCTTGAAGCCTATGGCGCAGCACTGGCATGTGCGGCGCATACGAAGGGTAACCACGCGCTGGCTCAGGCATTAGAGGTTGGTGCTTTCGAGGTTGGAGCCACACATCAAGCCTCCGCCAGAATCCAAGGTGCTCAGGGAGGAATCTTCAATGAAATCTGAGAGAACGCCTTCCAAGTTATCGAGGGGCTCGTTTCTCGGGCGAGTTGCCCGATGGATGCTGCGGCTGTTTTGGATCATGTTGTCCGGGGTGTTGGTAGTCTTCGTGATATTGATCGTGTGCTTTTTACTGTTCGTGAAAGCGAACACGGCACTGCGTGATCTTGAGTTCACCATGCGGGTGACCGACGCGCAGGAACAATTGCCTGAACCCGATCTGTCACGTCTGCAACATGGTGCGCTTTTTGTAACGGCTCAATTCCTTCCATTGCATCAACCCGGATACCATCTGGTTAAACCCGGTCATATCTTTCGGGATTGCGCGGAATGTCCGGAGCTGGTCGAGGTTCCTGCAGGCTACTTTCTGCTTGGTTCTCCAATCTTTGAAAGGGGGCGTTATGCGCATTTGTTTATTTATAAGCCCTTCAGAAAACAGCTAAAACACGCCAACCGGGAAGGCCCAAGGCATCTGGTGCGCATCCCGCGCCCGTTGGCCTTTTCCCGCTATGAGATCACGTATGGGCAATGGAAAAAGGCACAGGAAGATCCGGACTGGTTCGCGATCACCGGGCGCGAGCCGTATTTTCCTGAAGTGGAGCCTGGCTATCGCGACGACCAGCCCATGACGCCGACCGAATGGAGCGATGCAAAAGCCTATGCCGCTTATCTGAGCGCCAAGACAGGGCACACCTACCGTTTGCCAACGGACGCAGAATGGGAATACGCCGCCCGGGCCGGATCCGTGACGCGGTTTCCATGGGGTAATGAGGTGGGGAAGAACAATGCGGTCTGCATCAATTGCTCTTCCATATGGCCCGAGCGCACGATGGCACCGGTGGGCCTGCATCCGCCCAATGATTTCGGGCTTTACGACATGCATGGCAACGGTTTTGAGTGGGTCGAGGATTGTTATGAATCCTATCATGATCCCGTGAAGATCGACGGCTCTGCCTATGTGCTGGACGAATGTGAATTCCGGGCCATGCGGGGTGGAGGATCGTATTCACAGGACTGGCAGAGTCGATCCGGGTTTCGGGTCGGACCGCATCACTACAATCGTGGCTATGGCCATGCCTTTCGTCTTGTCCGCGAGATGAACTAAGGCGTTTTGCGTTTTATCTGAGGCAGTTCTATCGAAATGCGCGTTCGACCGAAGGGAGAGGCAGCGTATTTCGATTCAAATCAAACGCAAAGCGCTTTAAGGGGTCAGCGATCCAATCCGATGGGCATTGGCCATGACCGAAAAGGTGATGGTTGTGGCCGGAATGCTGGGCAGGCTCGAGGCATCGACAAGATGCACCCGCGACAGACCATGCGGTCGCCCAAGGATGTCGGATTGCCCCGCACCGGGCGCTTTGGCCATGGGGACCGAGCCGCCCACGTGAAAGCTGGACCCTACATCGCCCGGACGGCGGGCGAAGCTTAGCGGTGTAAGCCCCGCCAGTTTCAGGACCTGTGCCATGCGTGTCGTGGCGCGCGCCATGACCTTTTCAGTTTCGTCATTACTCTGCACGGTCGGGACAAGCCGCCCATCCGCGGCCAGCTTCAGACCGATCCGGGCGGAATGGGCCGAATGCAGAAACGTCTGCGCCACGATCAGCCGCCGCGCCATCAACCTCCATAAAGGGGCCGATCCCGGCAGTTTCGCGCCGTAACTGCTGATCAGGTCATGGGCGTAGAATTCGTTCCAGGTATAGACCTGCGCGTGCACCAGATGGGGTGAAACCTTGGGGTCGTCCAGTTCGATGAAAATCTGCGGCAGGGTGTGATAGGGCCTGCGATCCGGGCGGCGCGGCGTGCGCCAGCGGTGCAGGCTGGGCAGAAAGAAATGCTGGCTGTCCTGCAATTGCAGACCGGCGGTCGGGTCAGGTGACGACGTGAGCATCAGACGCGCCGTTTCCAGAACGCCTGCGGCCACAAAGATGCGTGTCGCTTGCAGGGTCTCGCCATCCTCCAGCGTTACCGTGACGTGGCCCGACTGTTCCTCGAACCGGCGGGCAAGGCCGGTGCGGTATTGAAAACCCGCGTGGTGACGCAATGCGTCCAGCGTTTTTCCGGCGGAGTAGATGTATCCCCACGGGCATCCATGCAGGCACTGACCGCAATACTGGCAGTCGGGCTCAACAGCCAGACGAGCCTGCCCGACATGGGCGCTCAGGTCTGACAGACCGGTTTTTTGATGCTCCAGTCGCTGCAACATTTGCTGCGCCTGCGCCGACGGGTTCAGCGGCACCCGGTCCTGCATCGACAGGGCGGGGAACAGGTCCTGCAAGGCGTCCTGCCGCCCGCTGATCGGAAGAAACTGCGCGACGGCGCGGTAATGCGGGGCCAGATCCCCGGTCGTCAGGGGCCAGTCAGTAATGTCTGCAGCGCGGTTGGGCAGAACAGCCGAGCCCCAGAGGTTGGACAACCCGCCAGCCGCGTGCGAGGCGCGCAATCCGATCCGATCCGGTGACGTTAGTGTTTCATCTCCCGGCACCATGGCGAAATCCGAACCGAACCGGCGCACCTGACCGGGCGGCGTTTCGAATTGCGGGGCCTGCCAGCCCTGCACATCACCAGCGGTCCAGGTATCGGGGTCTGAGGCGGCCAGACGGTCGCGCCGTTCCTGCGCCGGGGCCTCGAGCCTGCGGCCCCCGTCCAGCATCGTAACCTGACGGCCCCGATTCAGAAGCGCCGTGGCTACGGATACGCCCGACGGCCCCGATCCGATGACCAGATCAGTCACGAGGCAGGACCCGACCGGTCACGCGGAAACCGGCCGTTTCATTTCGGCGACAATGTCGTCGATGATCTGCTGCAGCGACCGCATCGGGCGGAACCCGGTGACGCGTTCCAGTTTCGAGACATCGGGCAAGCGGCGCTGCATATCCTCGAACCCTTCGGGGTAAACCGTGTCGTAGGGCACGCATTGGATTTCAGAACTGGACCCGGTTGTGCGGATCACCTGCTCGGCCAGTTGCCGGATCGTGACCTCCTGATCGGTGCCGACATTGAACACGTCACTGCGTGCTTCCTGCAGGGTCATCAGGCGGCACATGGCTTCGACCACATCGGCCACATGGCCGAAGCAGCGCGATTGCTCACCGGTGCCGTGGACCACCAGCGGCGCGCCCTCCAGCGCGGATTTCACGAAATTCGGCAGCACCATGCCGTAACGCCCGGTCTGGCGCGGGCCGGTGGTGTTGAAGAACCGCAGCACTGTGACCGGCAGGTTGGATTCGCGCGCATGGGCCAACGCCAGAAACTCGTCCAGCGTCTTGGCGCAGGCATAGGACCAGCGCAGGTTGCGGGTGGCGCCGATGGTCAGATCGCCCTCTTCCTGAAACGGGAAATTGGTGCTTTTGCCATAGACCTCGGAACTTGAGGCGATGAAGGTATGCGTTTTGTTGACCAGCGCCGCGTCCAGCACATTCTCGGTGCCTGCCACATTGGTCAGGATCGAGCGGCTGGGTTCATCCATGATCAGCTTGACGCCCACGGCGGCGGCCAGATGAAACACCACATCCGCCGGGGCGACCAGATCGGCGGCCAACTGGCGGTCCAGAATACTGCCTTTGACAAAGGTGAAGTTCGGGTGGTCCGCGACAGAGGCCAGATTGGACATCAGCCCGGTCGACAGATCATCGAGGATCGTGACCCGATGCCCCTCGGCGATCAGCCGTTCGGTCAGATGGGACCCTATGAACCCGGCCCCGCCGGTAATCAGAATATGCATGTGTTTGTACCAGTCACTTTCTAAGAACCAATTTCACAGACGCCCCGGCCACAGCCAAGGGCAGAGTCCGATGTGCCTACCATGATTTCCCCCGGACCATCGCGCGCACCCCGCGCAGCATTTTGCGCGCTGTAAGGTAAGGCCCGCCGCGCCCGGCCAGATGTGCCTGCCATCGGGCGAGGTCGTTGAAATAGAACATCTCGAGCCGGGGCAGATCGTAGATGTCATCCTGCGGACCGGCCACGCCCAGACGGGTGCCGACCGAGGTGTCGTAATGCTGTGCAATCTGTGCGCGTACATTCGGGTTCGACGCGCCATAGGGCGGGGCGAAATGCCGGACGGGTTGACCAAGCCGGGCGGCAATATCCTGACCGGATCCGCTGACTTCCTCTTCCAGCATGAGCGCATCCAGCGTCGACAGATCGGGGTGGCTGACACTATGTGCGCCAAAGCTGACCCCTTCTGCTGCCAGCGTCTCGACCCTGTCCCAGCCCATCAGCGGGCGGGCAGGGATATTGCCCCCGGCCCAGCTGTCGCTGCCGCCCATCAGGCCCGAGGGCAAATAGACGATCGGGCAGAAGCCGTAATCGCGCAGGATCGGCCAGGCGGTGTCGTCGAAATCTTCAAACCCGTCATCGAAACTGATGATGACCACGCGGGGGGCAGGCGGGTTGGTCAGCGCATCCGGTGTCACCACTGGCAGACCTGAGTCCGCCAGCGCCTGCATCTGCGCCTTGAACACCTCGGGTGCAATCGAGGTCGGCCCCGGCGCATCCGAGATCGAATGATACATCAGGATATCGGCCTGCCAGGCGGGCATGGGTCAGTCTTCCACCACATGGGTGGCAAAGACCTCGCGATAGCTGTTCCATTTCGCGCGGTCGACATTGCCCTTGTCGTCGATGCAATCCGCCGCGCCATAGGCCATGGCAAAGGCGTGGTGCGTATTGTCGTGGGCGAACAGGCCCTGTCGTCCAAATACGAGCAACCCGTCCAGATCCGAAAGCCACTGATCGACCGTATCGAACCGTGCCTCATAGCCCATGTCGTAAACCGGATAGGCGTGGCTCAGCCGCCGGGTTTCGCAGCGACGCACCGGCACGGTGACGGGCAGGCCCAGCTGGCCCAGCCATTTGGTGAATTCCTGCCCCAGTTCCTCATCGGACATGGACCACCATTTTTCATCCGGGTCGCAGGGCAGTTCGGCGCACAGAACGGTGACGCCCTTTGGCTCGCCGCTGGCGTTGTAGTTCTTGGGTTCCGACATGCGGCTGATCGGGATCGAGAGCTCGGGGAAGTAATGAGCGTCGAACTCGGTGAACTGGTCGGTCTCCAACACCAGATAGAGCAGGATCATGCCCCGGAACCGGATCGCGCGGGCAGCCTCGACCACTTCCGCCGGAGGGGCGTCGATCAGGCGTGTCAGCGCGGTCAGCGGAACGGTCGACAGGATCAGATCGCCGGTCAGGTGGCGTTCGCTATCGCCCTCGCGGATCGTCAGGCCGGTGATGCGATTGCCGTCCCGGTCGATCCCGGTGATTTCGGTGTTGAACAGAAAGGTGGCCCCGTTGCTTTCCGCGCTATCCCGCATCGCGTCGGAAATCTGCCCGAACCCTTTGCGCGGATAAAAGAACCGCCCCGCCGTCTCGCTACGCAGCCCCGGCAACAGGCGCAGCATCTTCATCAGGATCTTGCCGACCGAGCCGCTGCCGACCCGGCGCTCGGCCAGTTTCACTGCCAGCTTGTCCGGATCCAGCCCCCACAGTTTGCGCACGTAAGGGAAATAGAAATTGTTCGAAATCGTCGGGCCCAACCCGTCATAGAGCACGGTCGAGAATGTCTCGGGTCCGGTGTTTTTCTTGCGGAAGGGTTTCAGCACCATGTCGCCGATCAGTGACGCGGCAAAGGGTTTAGGCAGGCGCATCAGCGCATCGGCCAGTTTCAGCGGGAAGTGAATCCATTTGCCGCCCAGCCGGATGCGCCCGTGGCGCGGGCGCAGCAGCAGATCGTCACCCAGAAGGTTTTTCACATCGGCCAGAACCTCGGGCTCTGCCGCCGGGTGAAACCGGTGCGAGCCATAGTCGCAGATCACCCCTTCGACCGGGAATGAGGCCGAATTGCCACCCGCAATGGGCGCGCGTTCGATCACGGTCACTTTGGCCTGCCCGGTCAGGGCATGGGCCGCGGCCAGACCGGCTGGCCCGGCGCCCAGTATGATAATCTCGGGCTTGTCGTCGCCGTTGGGTCGGGAAACATCCGTCACTTGCACTCTTCCTTTTGGGAATTTGCCGGGGCGCTGAACCGCATCCCGGACATGGTCAGAACCAGCGCGCCAAACCCGCCCGCTGTAAACAATACAACCTGCCAGACCAGCCCGGCAGCCACGACTGCGGGCGCGCTGGCGCCGAAGGGGGCCAGGAAACCGGCCAATGTGGCCTCGCGCAGGCCCAGCCCGTTCAGGGATACCGGCAGCACGGCGATGATCTTGGCCAGCGGCCAGGCGAAGATCCATGGCCCGGCGGCCACATCGACACCGGCCGCCAGGGCCAGCCACCAGGCCAGCAGCACCAGCACCAGCTGGATCAGGACCGAGGCGATAAAAGCCACCGCCAGCGTGCCGGGTTTGCGGCCCATCCCGGCCAGTGCATCGGCCAGACGATGGGCAAAACCTTTGCCGGGCAGGGACGGGATATAGCGCCAGGGCAGGGGCAGCAGGCGCGGCAAAGCCACCATCCCCGCCAGTGCCGCCAGCAGGATCAGCGCCACCGGCCAGATCATATGCCCGCCCGCCGCGCTTTCCCATGTAAGGACCAGCCCCAGACAGGACAGGGTCAGCAGCGCCACCATGTCGATCAGCCGATCCACGGTTGCGCCCGCAACAACCTGCGCGCCGTCTTTCATCGCCGCCTGCGCCAGACCGGCGCGCACCGTGTCACCTCCGATTGCCCCCGGCAGGCACAGGTTGGCGGCCAGCCCGGCAAAATGCGCCCGGATGGCAAGAAGGGCTGGAAACCCTCGGTTCAGCAGCAGCCACCATTTAAGGGCCGCACCCACATGGGCCAGCAGGAACAGAACCAGTACGCAGAGAAACACCCAGATCGGGATCGCCTTCAGCGCCGCCACGATGGCCTTAGCGGGCAGAATCCAGAACAGGATCGCCAACACCAGAACCGACCCGGCCAACCGGATCAGCCAGCGCCGTTGATTTGGATCGGAAAGCATACCGCTCACCTCACGGTCTGAGATGCAGCCGCGAGATCATGTCGGCGATCAGCCCCAGCGACCAGATCATGATCGCGGCCAGAAACGAGAACACCGCCGTTTCGCTGAGGTTCCAGTAGAACATGTCGATAATGAACTTCACCGTGCCCAAAGTGAAAAACGCCAGACCCAGCGGAATGAACACCCGCAGCGGGTTGAACAGCGTGCTGATACGCAGGATCAGGATGATGAAGTTCAGGAAATCAATCGGCCGGATTTTCGATTTGCCCACCCGCTTGCCGTATTCGATCGGCGTATAGATCATCCGCTTGCCGTTCGAGGTCATGCACAGCGTGATCGTGGTGGTGAACGAGAAATTCTGTGGCAGCAGCGGCAGGAACGGGATCAGCTCGGATTTGCGGAATACTCGCAGACCCGAGTTCAGATCGTTGATCTTGCGCTCGGCCAGGAACGACGCAAAAGCGAAGAGGAATTTCTTGGCCGGCCTGCGCAGCAGCGGCACATTCTTCATCGCCGCGCCCCGGTCGCCCACCACCATGTCCTGATCGCGGCACATGGCCAGCATCCCCGGCAGATAGCGCGCAGGGTATGTGCTGTCGGCATCCAGAATGGCCACATATTCATGCTGCGCCATCCGAACGCCGCGTTTGAGGCTGGCGCCATAGCCGGAATTGACGTCGTTGAAAGTGACGGTGGCACCGCTGGCCTCGGCCTCGGCGCGGGTGTTGTCCTGGCTGGCATCGTCCACCACGATGATCTCGTAGGGGATGTTCAGCGGTTCGAGATGGTTGCGCACGTCCTCGACGGTGTGACGAACGGCGTTCTCCTCGTTATAGGCGGGGATGACCACGCTCAGGCTCATGCCTGATGTGTCCGGCGCACCGGTCGTGGAGTTGTCCGGGGTAATCTGCTCGGCAACCTTGTTCATGAAAATGGAAACCCTTTACGTATTTAATATATATTCTGCCCGGCCTCACCCGTATGGCATGTGTGATCGTTCCGGGCGCGACGGGCTTAATTCCCTCTGCCGCCCATAGTATTCAAACACAGACAGGCTGAATATAGACAATAATTTTGACCAAATTCGATCTTTCCGGCGTTATGTTGTACACGTCGCCCACAAACTGTCATCCTGCCTTGTATTTCAATGCTTTCAACCGTCTCTGCGCCAGTGCGGCGGCATAGCAACAGGTTTTTCAGGATGTTCGGGTGTCCAGGGCTTTGTACGCTGCAGATCAAATGTTTCCAAATCGGCGCTTATCAGGGCTTAAGTGCCGGTTTGATCCCGAATTCACTGGACTCTTCTGATCTACGGCGCAGGCACGCGACCGGGACATTGGCAGGCGTCTCGACAGCGTTGTCTCTAAACCGATACGCTGCATTTCAGAATGCCGGCGGTTTCGCGTGGCAATAGGGCAGTGGGAAGGGTTTTGATGTCACGGGGGCGGCGTTTCACCAGCGGCGTTGCATGGATGTCTGTTGGCGTCTGGGTCGAGCAGGCATTCAATTTCATAATCATTGCCATTCTTGCGCGTTTGCTTGGGGCCGAAGCTTTTGGCCTGGTGGCAATGGCCGCCGCCTTTGTCCTGTTTTCCGAATTTCTGGTGCGCGAAACCATATCCGAGATTTTGCTGACCCATGACACGCTGACGCCTGAACGACTGAACTCGGTCTTTTGGCTGCTGGCGCTTCTGGGGGCTGGCCTGACCGTGCTGATTATTCTGGGTTCGGGGCCGGTCTCGGGGTTTTATAACGAAGCGGTTGCCGGGCAATTGCTGATCGGGCTGTCGCCAACGGTGCTGATGATCTCGCTCACGGCGGTGCCGGTGGCGCTGTTGCGGCGCGAGATGCGATTTCGCGTTCTCGCCCTGCGCGCGGTGCTTGGGGCCATCGTTGGCGGGGTGGTCGGGATCGGAATGGCCCTTGCGGGCTACGGGGTCTGGAGCCTGGTTGGTCAGCGGGTGGCGATGACCGCCACCAATATCGTGATGGCCTGGGGGGCCGTATCGTGGCGGCCCAGTTTCCACGTCTCGGGGCATCAGATCCGGCAGGTTCTGCATTTCAGCCACCGGATCATCGGGCTGCGCGCTGCTGAGCTGGTGGCGGTGCAATCGCCTGCGGTTCTGATCGGCGCGATGCTGGGCCCGGTTGCAGCCGGGTATTATGCGATTGCCTGGCGGGTTGTGGAAACAGCCTCGTTCCTGACCATCACGCCCTTGCGCATGGTCTCGCAGCCCGCTTTTGCGGCGGTCACGCGTGGGGGCGGCCGCGCGTCCGAGATGCTTTTGGATGTCATGCGTCTGACCGGGTTCGTGACCTTTCCGGCCTTTGCCGGATTGGCGGTTCTGTCGGAACCGGTGCTGGTCCTGCTGTTTGGTCAGAAGTGGATTCCGGCCGCGCCGGTTCTGAGCCTGATGTCCGTTTTCGGAATGTATCTCTGCACCGAGAGGGTGCAGCAGACATTCTGCCTTGCGTCAGGTCAGCCCGGCAGGCTGGCGATGCTGTCGTGGATCGAGGTGGTGCTGGCTGCCATTGCAATCACGGTTGCCGCCCCCTACGGGGTACCGGTTGTGACGGCGGCCTTTATCGCGGTGTTTCTGATCATGTGGCCGTTCAAATTCGCCAATCTGGCGGCGATCTCGGGGCAACCCGCGCTCAGGCTGGCATCATTGCATGTCCTGCCCCTGATCTCGGCGGGGATTATGGCGGCGGGTGTTGCGGGATGTCTGGCGCTTTTGGGCGATCAGGCAAACATTGTGCGTCTGGCCGTGGGCATCGCGACAGGCGTGGTGATTTACACCTGCCTCGCCTTTGTGACGATGCGGGACAGGTTCGCTGTGCTTAAGGCTCTGGCCGCGCGGGTGTGATCTCACCAGATGGGGCTGCCCATTCGGAACGTGACTTTCTGTTCATCACCGTTCTGCTTCTTCAGGTAAGCGATAACTTCATTCCCCGCCTCAAGCGGATCGAATCCGAAGCGGCCCAGAGCTTTGTCTCCGTTCCGGGTCAGATCAACGGGCTGGGCGGTAGCGCCGTTGACCTCGACCAGCGCTGTATCGATATCGGCTGCTCCGACCTGCAGTTCGATTTCGATCAGGGTATCGCGCCTTAGCGGTTCATGCAGGATCAGCTGTGCCACCGCGCCTTTGGCATCAACCGGGTTCACGCGCGACGGAATATAGGCATCCGGATTCACGCGCCAATACACGACGGAAAGAATGCCCAACAGGAGCAGCGGATAGATCCAGCGCAGAACGCCCATCCCGCGCCAGATGCGTCTGAAAGACCCCTCCGCCGAGGTCGCAGGGGCCAGACGGGCCGCGTAGATCAGCGAGCCGGTAAAGGCCAGACCTGTGGCCACGAGCCCCAGCACAATCCAGAGCACCATTGAAAACGCACCGCCCCATAGCCCGTAATGAAGCAGTTCCATCAACAGTTCCAATGTGCCCAGTCCCTTTAGGTCAGCCGGTGTGTGAACGCCAAGAACCTCAAGCGTCAGCGGATCTACGGCGACGGTGCTGCCTCCGCGCAGTTCGGAAAAATCCGGATGCGGGCCGCCGAATTTCAAAGCGCCGCCTTTGCCGCCGGGAATGATCAGGATGTTCGGCTCAAGGCCTGGCAGGGCGTCGCGCGCATTTGCTTCAGCCCGGTCGATAAGGGCCCCGTCAAACCCTTCGGGCAGGGCGGTTTCACGCGGCGCAGGGGGTGGGAATTTCAGCCTTTCCGCTTCGATCCCCAAACCGCCCAGCAGGAAATAAAAACTGGTTATGGCAATCACAAGAACCAGCGGCAGTGTCCACAAGGCCGTCAGCCGGTGGGCGCCCCCAGCCCATGACCGGAACCCGCCCGTGCTGCTGGGCCATCTGAAGAACCCTTTCCAGAAACGTCGGTAGGTGATCAACCCGCTGACCATCTGAAACAGCAGTAGGATCGACGTTGCGCTGAACAGGATGAACACGATTCTATTGTCGGTCAGAAACGTATCATGAAGGCCCGCAAGAATGCTGGCGAACCCCGGGTCGCCTGTCTCATAAACGACGGCGCCTGTGGTGGGGTCTGTCCAGTAACTGACGCGTTCTCCCCATCCCGAACGCCCGAACGTACGGTCCACAAACCACGGCGCGGGACGCTTGAGGATCACGAAGGCATCGCCTTCGGGGTGGGCGGTTTTGATACCCTCGTAGATGTCGCCGAAACTTGCCGCGCGCTCTTCTTCAGCGATGGAAGTCCAGATCGCGGGCCGGCCTATGGATTCAAGCTCGAACCCGGCCACAAGCAATGTGCCAGTCAGAAACATGAAAGTGAAAAAGACGGAAAGATATAACCCAACCCAGGTGTGAAGTCGGAATAACTGGTTACGGATTTTACGAGTCATGGGAACGCAATCGGCCAATGGATTCGGGTGATAGTAACGCAATTAATTGGGTCGAAAAGAAGGATGCAAGAACGCAGGCTGCATCCGGTGCCATGCTCCGGGGATTTAGACCGGGTCTGTGGCGACAAGCACACTGCATTCTAAAACTTTCCTGCCGATTGACTGTTGCGCGAATCTGCAATGGCGCAGGATGGTATAAGCGTGACCGAGCCGGCGGTGTGTAACCGGCATTCGTAGATGTTAAGCAAAGAAATGATATGAAAACGATTTCTATTGTCTCGCCATGTTTCAATGAAGAAGACAATGTCGCGGATTGCTACGAAACCGTTAAAGCGATTTTCGACAAGGATCTGCCCGGTTACAGGCGCGAGCATATTTTCATCGACAATGCGTCGACCGACCGGACAGTCGAAATCCTTCGCGACATTGCGAAAAACGATCCCGATGTGAAGGTGGTGGTGAACGCTCGGAATTTCGGCGTATTCCGGTCTGCCTTCAACGGGTTGCGTTATGCCGAAGGGGATGCGGTTATCGTCATTTTGCCGGTAGACCTGCAGGATCCACCCGAAATGATCCCGGAATTCGTCGAGCTTTGGGAAAGCGGATATGACGTCGTCGCCGGCGCGCGCAGCACTCGGGAAGAAGGGTTCATGATGCGCAGGGCTCGTGATATTTTTTATTTTATTGTCAATGGGTTGTCGGATGTATGGCTGGAACCGTCGGTGGGAGAGTTTCAGCTGATCGACCGCAAGGTTCTGAAGGCTGTCCTGTCCCATAACGACCACTATCCGTACATCCGTGGCATCATCGCAAGCTGCGGGTTCCGCAGGATTATCGTGCCTTATGTCTGGCGGGCTCGGAAAAGAGGCTTGTCCAAACACAGCCTGATGGCGCTGACCGATCAGGCGCTGAATGCCATTTTCTCATTCACGCGCGCACCGATGCGGTTCTGTACATTCAGCGGGTTGGCGATTGCCGCAAGCTGTATTCTGTTTTCCCTGTTTGCCGTGCTGATGTATTTTCTTGATCCAAACCAGGCCCCGCGCGGAACCACGACCATCATCGTGGCGCTGTTTTTCCTTTCGGGGATTCAGATGTTGTTCATCGGCATGTTGGGAGAATACATCACTTCGATCCACAATCAGGTCCGAGGCGGCCCGATTGTCACCGAACAGGAACGTATCAACATCGAAGGCCCCGCCCGGGATCCGGCGCTGATCAAAGACGAGCATTCGGCATGAGAGCATGTCTGGTTCCACTGCGGTGTTGCGGTGTTGCGGTGGCGCTTTGGGCATGCGGCGGGCCAGTCTGGGCCGCGGATGCTGCGGTTACAAACGCCACGCTGGCCGAGATGCGTATCTGGTTTGCCGCGATGGCCGCGGCATCGGTGCTTTTGCTGGCTGTGTTCTGGTCTCGCGGGAAATTGCTGTTTGGTCTTTTGGGTGCGGTGGTGCTTTTGGGCAGTGCGGCCAGGTTGTGGCTGACACAGCCGCTTTGGTTTCCCAGGCTCGAAATTTCGGCGGACCCGCCTGAAAACCTGATCATGCTGGCGGTGCTGGCCGCGCAGGCGGGGCTGGCGTTTTTCGTCCTGATGCGCCCTGCCGGGCGAGCGGCAATACGTGGCCTGTTCGCGCAGGCAGGGGGATTGCGCTTGGCCCTGCTGGTGGTGCTGATCGCGGCTTTTAGCGTGTCAGCCACGCCTTACATCAACTATGGCTACTACACCGCCTTCGGGCTGCAGATCGGCGTCGGGGGCGTTTTGTCCCTTGTCCAGATCGCCACGCTGATTGCGGTTTTCACCGTCTCCGGCCCCGATCAGGCCCCGCGCCTGCCGGTGTCCGGTCTGGCCCTTTTTGCGACCCTTGCCAGTGCCGTACTCGCCTGGACAGCCTTTGACCGCGTGCCGCATGTGGAGGATGAGCTGTGCTATCTTTTCCAGGCCCGCATCTTCGCCAGCGGTGCTTTGTGGAGCCCGGCCCCACCCGAGGCCGCCCAGCCTGCGCTGGAGTATTTCCTGCTCGATATCCGGGATGACCGGTGGCTTTCGGTCTTTGCGCCGGGCTGGTCTGCGATCCTGTCCATCGGCGTGCTCATCGGGGCACCCTGGCTGATCAACCCGCTGCTGACCGGGGCCTCGGTCTGGCTGACGCATGACATCCTGCGGCGCACCGTCAGTCAGGAGCGTGCCGATCTGGTCGCCCTGCTGATGGCAACGTCCCCATGGGTTCTGGCCGTGGGCGCGTCTTTGATGGCGCATTCCGCGACAG
The DNA here is from genome assembly GCF_056542585.1 of Ruegeria sp. AB9. Lineage (NCBI taxonomy): Bacteria > Pseudomonadati > Pseudomonadota > Alphaproteobacteria > Rhodobacterales > Roseobacteraceae > Ruegeria > Ruegeria sp. AB9. Next base: position 63,172 of record NZ_JBQGAA010000014.1, read on the forward strand.
TTTTCATGATTCTTGTCGGCTTGTGGTGCCTGCTGCGGGCGGGGTCGGGATCAACGCTGCGCAGTGTTGCATTGACCTTTGTTGCGGGTTTGGCCTTAGGCTGGGTTTTTGTAATCCGACCGCTCGACGGGGTGATCGTAGGAGGCTTGGCGGGCCTGTGGCTGCTGCGCCGCCTGCCCACCGGGTTCGGGCAGGTTGCGACCTATGCCGTGGGCGGGGTTCTGTCCGGGTCAGCCTTCCTGCTGTTCAATTATGCCTTCACCGGGCAGATTTTGCTGACGCCGCAGGCGGATTACTTTGTCCGCATCTGGGGGGAAACCGGCAATGCCTTTGGGTTCGGTCCAACCGTCGGGCCGCCCGCGAAAAACTTTGGTGCGCTCGACATGTGGCCCGGTCACAGCCCGCTGGAAGGGCTGATCAACATGCTGCACGGGTTTGCGGCGCTCAATATGGAGCTTCTGGGCTGGGTTTTCGGCTCTCTTATACCGATCTGGGTGGCCTTGCTCTGGCGCAACAGCCTGACAAAGTTCGACTGGGCGATGCTTGTGGTTTTCATGACCATCATCGGCGCGCTGTTCTTTTACTGGTTTATCGGCGGGTTCTATATCGGCCCGCGATACTGGTACACGGCAGCCCTGCCGGTGCTGGTTCTGGCCGGGGCCGGGATTGAAGAGGTCCGCCGCCGCTTGCCGGAAAAATATCACGGCCGTCTGGGTGGCGTTGTCCTACTGTTATGTGCGGTCTCGGTCGTCAGCTTCACCACATGGCGCGGTGTTTCGAAATATCAGGACTACGGCAACTATTCCGGCGATATCAGACGAATGGCGCAGGCCGAAGAGATTGGGAACGCGCTGGTGTTTGTATCCTCGCAACGCAATATCGGGTCCGCGCTTTACCTCAACGATCCGTTCCTGCCGTCCGACAAGCCGATCTTCCTGCGCGATCTGGGGCCCGAGCAGAACGCAGCCGTGATCGCAGCCTTCCCCGGGCGCGAGGTTGTCTATCTGGGAGGCACCGACTAGGCGAAAGGATTATTCGGCGGCGTGCCGGGTATCACCATTCACGAAGTTGCGCCGGAAATCATTGGCAAACATCGTGCGTGTAAACCGCCCCAGCCCCGAGGCGTGTTCGCCAAAGGTTTCGATCCGGGACAACAGGGTGGTTTTCACTCTCGGATCGACCTGGGTCTGGAAATTGCGCGGCTCATCGAACTGGTAATCATGCAATGCGCCTTCATACCCCGAATTCCGCCAGGCCTCGACATCGAAGGACGAACTCCAGACGGGTTCGTGCTCCAGGGTTTCGGAGAACGGTACATGCAGCATCACGGCGCTGTAGTAATTGATGATCGTATCAAGCATCGTGTGCGCTTGGTGGTCATCCTTGTCCAGAAGGTCGCTGATGGCCTGTTTCAGGAAATCAAGCGCCTCGTCCAGCACGATGAACCGGCCAATCATCGAGTATTTGCTGAGCAGATTGCCCCCCAGTTCTCCGCTGATCAGGTCATCATAATTTTCCTGCGCCCAAGCGGCACAATCGTCCCGGGTTTCGAACAGTTCCTGCTGGTTCTCTTCCAGATACCCGGCTACCGCATCCCGGAAAGGCTCGGGGGCCTGATCGAGGATTTCCTGCATGTGTTTGACGATCAGGAAGGGCCGGATGCCGCGGGACCGTGCCAGCCGGAAGGCTTCCTCGAAATTGTCTTCGTAATAGAAGATCGTCAGCAGCAGATGGAAAACACGGGTGTCCAGATAGTCCTGGAACGAGAAATTCTCGGACTGCACCACCATTTCTTCGGTCTCGACCACGGTTGGGCCGGTATATTTGCCCAGGCAACGAGCGACGACCCGGTGCAGGGTTTTGAACCCGAATTTCTCGCGGCTGTCGGGATTGGCCAGCGGTGCGCCATGCAGCAGCATCAACTGGTGTGCAGCCACCCGGCTGACACCGGTTTCGATCAGCTTGTCCACCGCATCCATGAAGGATTCCTTGGTTTCACCCGGCATGCACAGGATCAGTTCGCCATAGGACTGCATGCCCTTTGAATGCAGTTCCTGCTGGACCTCGGCATAGGTATCCAGACTGATATTGTCGCGTTTGATGTTCTTCAGAACTTCGGGGTTCAGAGACTGAACCGACGAGGTCATCGGTAACCGGCCCTTGGCCTTGCGCATCACCTTGATGATCCGGTCGCCCCGGTTCTTGCCGGTCGTTGTGCGGATGTATTTGGGCCAGTCGTACCGTTCCATCAGATGGCCCAGATAATCGGCCACCTCTTCATCCTGCACATACATGCCGAAATTGTCGTCGGCAAAACAGAGCGGGCTGGCGTGGTTGATGCGGGCCACGATGTAATCCAGGTCAGCCTTGGTGCGTTCGAACGAATGGCGAAATACCTTCGAGTTCGATTTGACCGCCGAGTTGCAGAACGCACAGGTGAAGGGGCAGCCGCGCGCCAACTGCATCAGTGCAAAAAGCCCGGTGTCGAAGAACTTATCCATCAATCCGGCAAGATAGGGCGAGGGGATTTCGTCCAGATCGCGGATACGGGGCGGTTCGCCCCCCCGCAGGATCTCGCCGCTTTGGGGATGGACGTAAAGCGCGCCATCGATGGCTTCCTCCCACATGCCTTCGCGGCGGGTGCCGACGTCGATGAAACGCTGCAGTGTACTGAGAAAGGCGCGTTCGCCTTCGTAGGTGGGACCGCGCACATGCATGTCGATCTGCGGCATGGTCCGGATCCAGCTGTCCTGCTCGTCTTCGGTCAGCGGAAAGTTGGGGCCACCCATCAGGGTCAGGGTGCCGGGGCTGACCGCTTTGATATAATCGGCGAAAGACAAGGCCAGATGGTGGTTCCAAGAATAACTGGAAAAGCCGATCACGTCTGGGGCGGCGGTGTCGATTGCGGTTCTGAGCTCCTGCGGATCGCGAAATATCTCGACCTCGATCGGCGTTGGACTTTTGGCATAGGCTTTGGCGAAAGTCGCAAGATTCCCGACACCCAGGGGGTAGGTGTCCGATGTTGCGGTGACAAGGTTATGACCAAGATCGGCAAGATAAAGACGCATCGACGATTACCCTTCTGGTACTGATTAATAAATATGCTCCGATATGATGCCACGCCGGACAGACCAGCGGCGGATCAAAAGTGTTTCTATATGCAGTTTCAGGATCACTATATCAGACCTCTGCCTGCCACGGAAATCGCTCGGTGAGTGCCTTTGAAACAAGCACAAAGGCCAGAACGGCAGCCGGCAGGACCACAAGTCCTTGCGCGACGATCGGTGGCAGGCCTGCGATCAGCAGCCCCTCCAACGAGAGGGCGTTGAATATGTAAACCACCCCGTAAGACAGCAGGTAAAGCGGCAGTCTTCCGAACCCTTTAGTGTCGAATACAAGCCGGGCGTGGGTCATGAAATTCCACATTATGCCGACAATGAAGGCCAGGATCAGGGCCACCTGCGGCGGCAGGCCCGCAAGATTCAGAACGCTGAAAAGCGCAAAGCCAAAGGCGGTATTCACCACGCCGACCAGGGCAAAAAGCATAAAGGACTGCTTGCGAAGAACAGGTGCACGTTTCATGCCGGTTCCTTTTTGGCCCCAAGAACCCGGGCCACCCCCGAGACGATATCATGCTGCGGCGTAAATCCGGCCTCGTCCCGCAGCCGGGTCACGTCAGCAGCCAACCGGTCTGGGTCGTCCGGTGCGCGGGTGATTGCGCCCAGCCGGATCAGATCGGGGCGGTGCATCTGGTTTGCGACCTCTGCGATCAGGTCTCGCACCGGGATTGCGGTGCCGCTGGCCACATTGACCGCGCCGGTCACATCGGTTTCCAGCAGGCAGAGCAGCGCGCGGGCCAGATCGTCCACATGTAGGTAATCCCGCTCCTGCAGCCCGTCGGTACAGTCCACCGGCTGACCCGCCCGGAGGTTCGAAATCAGATGGCCAAGCAACCGCCCCGGTGATTCCCCCGGTCCGTAAACAAAAAAGATACGGGCCCAGACCAGCGACAGGCCAAGCGCATCCTGCGCTTTACACAGCGCCAGCCCGGTCCCGGCCTTGGCCGCCCCATACAGGGTGCGGGGCTGCAGGGGGCTGGTTTCGGTCAGTTCCGGCACAGACCAGTCATATTCGGCGCAGCTTCCGGCACAGACCGCGCGTTGCCCACCTGCGCGCGCGAAGCCCTGCACCAGATGCAGCGTGGCTGCCATCCAGTCCAGATTGGCCGCAGACGTCCAGCGGTCGCGTGGCCCGTCATGCCAGGCCAGATGAACCAGATGGCTGGCGCGGGCTGTCTCAAGCGCATTGGTCGTCGCATCGGGGTCCAGCAGATCGCAGGGGATGTTGCTGGCCGTATTCCGGCCCAGCGTGATCACCTCATGCCCCGCTTTGGTCAGAGCCGAGGCCGTCGCGCGCCCGATCAGGCCGGTTGCGCCGGTCAGCAGGACCCGTGCCATCAGCTGATCCGGACCTCGGGCACGGCGGTGGCGAACCGGGTGCCGTGGGCCTTGAGGTCGGCCAGCTGATCCGTGACCTCGTCCCGAATGTTCCAGGGCAGGATCAGCACGTAATTGGGTGGTGCCTCGCGCAGCGCTTCGACCCCGTGCACGGGGATATGGCTGCCGGGCAGCAGGGTGTTCTGCTTGGCCGGATTGCGGTCGACGCAGTAGGAAATCAGATCGGGGCCGATCCCGGCATAGTTCAGCAATGTGTTGCCTTTGGCCGCGGCACCATAGGCGGCGATGGTGTCCCCCCGGGCTTTGGCCTCGCGCAGAAAGGCGAGCAGCCCGTCGCGCAGTGCTTCGACCTGACCGGTGAAATTCATATACCCTTCCGGGCGGTCAAACTGCGCAGCCGCTTCGTCGGCGCGGACCTTGGCCAGACCGGGCCCTTCGGGGTGGCTGGCCCCTTCAAGGCAGGCGAACACCCGCAGCGAACCGCCATGAGTGGGCAGTTCTTCGACGTCGAAGACGCGCAGGCCCGATTTGGCAAAGATCTTCTCGACCGCCAGCAGCGACAGATAGGAATAATGTTCATGGTAGATCGTGTCGAATTGTACTTCGTTGATCAGGTTCAGAAGGTGCGGGAATTCGACCGTATAGACCGCATCACTCGTCAGCAGGGTGGCAATACCGGCGACGAAATCGTTGATATCCGGCACATGCGCCAGAACATTGGCCGAGGCGATCAGCGACGGGGGTTTCTCAGCCGCAGCAACCTTTTGTGCCAGCGCCTCGCCAAAGTAATCGACCAGCGTGCGCACGCCTTTTTCTTCGGCCGCCGCCGCCACGCTGCCGGATGGCTCGATCCCCAGCACTGGGATGCCCTGTTCGACGAAATACTGCAGGAGATACCCGTCATTCGAGGCGATTTCGATCACCAGATCATCCGGCCCGAGATCAAGCCGATCGACCATTTTCTCGGCATAAGCCTTGGCATGGGCCAGCCAGCTATCCGAATAGCTGGAGAAATAGGCGTAGTCGGCATTGAATATTTCATCCGCCGGCACCGCATCTTCGACCTGAACCAGATAGCAATCGTTGCAGACCCAGGCGTGCAGCGGATAGCGCGGACAGGCTGTATTCGCGCGTTCGGGCGGGACGTAGGAGTTGGCCAGCGGCGAAAGCCCCAGATCGACCAGCGTCTGGGTCAGGGCCGCGCCACAGCTCCGGCAGGCGGGGTGTGTCATTGCGGCATCCTCCAGCGCAGATCCTCGCTCAGCGTGCCATTGCGGATATGCTCTTCGAGCGCCTTCAACCGCATCAGTGGCGAGGACCTGAAATCGGCATCTCCAAAACTGATATCGTTCAGCAGTTGCAGCAGATCCCGGATGGTGCCTTCAAGCGTCTGAACCGGCTGATACGCGGGGGCCAGTTGGCTGTAGAGCGAAAAATCGACCTTGTACGACCGGTTGTCGGGCGAGGCATCGGGATTGATCGAATAGCTGGCACCCGGAACCGCATCGGCCACGGCCTGCGCCAGATCGCGGATCTGGTAATTCCAGACATCCGACCCGGCATTGACCGCCAGCCATTGGCCACCGGCCTCTTCGGTCCGGGTGATCGCCCAGTCGATGGCCCGCGCCATGTCGCGTACATCGATCAATGGCCGCCACGGGCTGCCATCGCTCAGCACGGTGATCTTGCCGGCGGTGACCGCGCAGGCGGCAAAGTCGTTCAGCACCAGATCCAGCCGCAGCCGGGGCGACGGCCCGCAGGCGGTGGCAAAGCGCAGCGCGGTGCGCTGCATCCCCGGCGTGTCCATGGATGCCAGTGCGCGCTCGGTGCCGATCTTGCTGCGGGCATAAGCGGTCAGCGGGTTCAGGGGCGCATCCTCGGATCGGGCATCGCCCTCGGCGAAGCCATAGACCGAACAGCTGGAGGCGAACACAAAGTGCGACACCCCCGCCTCGGCGGCCAGATGTGCCGCCTGCACGATAGCGTCCTGATTGATCTCGGTGGTGACGGTTTCAAACCGTGCGCCCATCGGATCGTTCGAGATGGCGGCCAGCGCAACAACCGCGTCGGCCCCCTGAAACAGCGAGGCGTCAATGTCACGAATATCAGCGATGATCTGTTGGTTCAGATAGCGTTCGGGCCAGGCGTCATGCGTGGTCAGCCGGTCCGAGAAGAACCCGGGATCAAGGCCGATCAGATTAGCGTTGGGATAGGATTTCCGCAAGGTCGCAGATACGGCCGGGCCAACATAACCCAGATTGCCAAGCAGTATGATTTTCGGAGCGGAACCCAGCGTCATTCCCAGACCTTCCATGGAGCATTGCCTTCCTGCCAGCGTTCCTCGAGCTGACGACGATCGCGGAGCGTGTCCATCGGCTGCCAGAATCCGTGATGGCGGAAAGCCATCAGGTCGCCCTCGGCGGCCAGTTTTTCCAGCGGATCGCGCTCCCAGATTTCCAGATCTCCATGCAGCAATTCACCGACAGAGGGGTGAAGCACGAAGAACCCACCATTGATAAAGCCGCCGTCGCCGCCCGGCTTTTCGGCGAAACGTTCGATCTGGTCTCCGGCCAGTTCCAGCGCGCCAAAACGCCCCGGCGGCACAACTGCAGTCAGCGTCGCCCGTTTGCCGTGGTTCTTATGAAACGCGACCAACGCACGGATGTCGACATTGCCGACCCCGTCCCCGTAGGTCATGCAAAAGGCCTCTTCATCCTTGAGCAGATGCATGACCCGGCGCAGCCGCCCGCCGGTCTGGCTGTCTTCGCCGGTATCGACCAGCGTCACCCGCCACGGCTCTGATCTGCTGTTTGCAATCTCAAGCTTGCCATTGGCCAGATCGACCGTCACATCCGAATTGTGTAGAAAGAAATTCGCAAAATATTCTTTGATTACATAGCCTTTGTAACCCAGGCAGACGATGAAATCGGTAATTCCATGCGCCGCATATATTTTCATGATGTGCCAGAGGATGGGCCGCTCGCCGATCTCGACCATGGGTTTTGGTATTCTAACGGTTTCTTCGCTGAGCCGGGTGCCCAAACCGCCGGCCAGAATAACGCACTTCATAAAATTGCTCCCTTTGCAATAAGGGGTCAGTCATCAATCGTAAACGACGAACCTTGGCCAGCCATGACCTTGTTCCCGGCAAACATCCAAGCGCAGTAGGCGGAAGCACCATGCCCATGTCAAGATTCACCGGGCAGCGAAGTTCGGGGGTTGGGAATTGCACACGGACTGATCCTGATAAGCGTACAATGCGAGGTATTTGATCGCATTGTTGACGTGAATTTCCGACCGGTGGCGGGACGGATTTTCACCCCTGCCGCTTCTTGGGCGACCCTCTGGGTACCGCAGGGGGAGCACGGCTTTGGGGATCATTCCCGATATGCTTGCCGGGCTGTCGGAAATGTCTTTCCCGCCATCCCCGGCATAGGAAAAATAAACCTTGCATCTCAATCCGTTGAACGGTGTCGATGGATGCCCTGCCAGTGAACCCGCTTATGGATCGGGCAACCCGCCGATATCCGCTTTGGTGGGAAAACTGGCATAGGTTATGCGGTGACTTTTTACGGGGTCATCGGCCCGGCCCGTGCGTCATTTTTTCTGCACGCGCTGGCCGCATGAAAATCCCGCGTTCAATATTTAAGCGGCCTGTGAGGATTTTGTTGTGAATCGATGTTATCCTCTTATAGCTTGATGTTAGTTTTTTTTGAGTACGGGTGTTAGTCATTTGCAAAAAAATACCGTTCCTGTCGTAATTATCGGTGGCGGTCCTGCCGGGTTGACTGCAGCCCACGAGCTTCAGAAACTTAGTGAGACGCATGTTCCCAAGGTCTACGAGGCCTCAGATATGGTCGGCGGCATTTCCCGCACCGAAACCCATAAAGGCTATCGCTTCGATATCGGTGGCCACCGGTTTTTCACAAAAGTGCGCGAAGTCGAGGACATGTGGCATGAGGTGATGGGTGACGATTTCATCACCGTGCAACGCCTGAGCCGCATCTTCTATCGCAACAAATTCTACGATTACCCGCTGCGCATCTTCAACGCCCTTGGCAACATAGGCCCATATGAGACCTATAAGATCATCGGCAGTTTCGTGAAATGGAAGCTGCGTCCCAAACCGCAGGAAGACACTTTTGAAGAATGGGTGATCAACCGCTTTGGCGGGCGGCTCTATATGCATTTCTTCCACAGCTACACCAAAAAGGTCTGGGGCATTCCGCCATCGGAAATCCGGGCCGACTGGGCCGCGCAGCGGATCAAGAACCTGTCCCTGCCCAAGGCGGTCTGGAACGCAATTTCCGGTGCCAATGACACCGCCAGCCTGATTGAGGAATTCCAGTATCCCCGTCTGGGACCCGGCATGATGTGGGAAAAAACCCGCGATCTGATCCGGGAAAGGGGCGGCAGCGTCGAGATGCGGTCCGAAGTGGTGCAGGTGAACCGTGCTGGCAACCGTGTCACGTCGATCGATGTGCGCCATTGGGACGGAAGCGGTAACAAAACGACCGAGCGGGTTGAGGGTGAGGAATTCATCAACTCGATGGCCGTGCGCGATCTGATCCATGCCTTTGATCCGCCCCCGCCGCCCGAGGTTGTCGAGGCCGCCGGCCGTCTGAAATATCGCGATTTTCTGATCGTGACTCTGGTGCTCGATCACGCCGATCCGTTCCCGGATAACTGGATTTACATCCACAGTCCCAAGGTCAAGGTCGGGCGCATCCAGAATTTCCGCGCTTGGTCCAAGGAAATGCTGCCTGACGAAAATACTTCGTCCATCGGGATGGAGTATTTCTGTCAGAAGGGGGACGGGCTGTGGTCGTCTTCCGATGAGGAGCTCAGGGAACTTGCCAGCCACGAACTGGAACGGCTGGGCCTGGCCAAGGCAACGGATGTCATAGACTTTAGCGTGATCCGGCAGCCCAAGGCCTATCCGGTCTATGATGGCGAATACAAGGAAGCGCTGGATACCGTCAGTGATTGGCTGAAGACGCTTGAGAACTTCCAGACCGTCGGCCGCAACGGCCTGCACCGATACAACAACCAGGACCATTCCATGCTGTCCGCCATGTATGCGGCCCGCAATATCATGGGCGAGGAAAACGACGTCTGGGATGTCAATGTCGAACGCTCCTACCACGAGGAATTCGAGGCGAAGTCGAAAAAGAAAACCTCTGATGCAGCTTTTGAGAAAGGAAGCCGTACTCGAATGAGCGGGTGAGCTTCAGGGCTCACCTGAGCAGGCTTTTTATTTTTGGGCACGCAGCCTGCTGCGTTTCGAAACGACGGATTGACCGGAACTGTGAAGCAATTTCGATATCTTGTCTTGCTGGCACTTCTGGCCGGCATTGTCTGGAGTGGGCAGGATATCGCAGGCCTGATTGCGGCAAAGGTCGCGTTTGCAGACGGGCCGTCACCCTATCTCATCGCCGATGATGCGCTGTTTTTGTATGTTTGGGTGCCTCTGGTGGCGGTGTCGGCCTCGGCGCTTATTCTCGCCCCCGGTCTGCTGCTGGCGCTGGGAATTGCCCGGCCCGATGACCGTTTCGAACTTGTCCTGCTAAAAGGATTTACGCTCTCGCTGTTCGGGGTGTCCACGCTTGCGGCCATCGTCCAGGCCCTCAGCGGCATCCAGATGACGGGAACGGCCTTTATCCTGCTGATCGCTCTGCTTTGTCTGCCCGGGATTGCCTTAATTCGGGGAAAGCCTGCGTCGGACATCTTCCGGGGCCGGAGGTTGGATGTGGCTGGCATGGTGCTGCTGCCCCTGCTGGTCTTGCTGTTGCTGACGCCCAAATTCTATTGGGAGGCGCTCAACGATGACGGGGCGCATAGCTTACTGAGCGCGGCCCTGTTCATCACCCGCGGCCTGCCGTTCTGGCCGCCGGAGTCCGGTCCGCTGACCAGCTATCCGAATCCGAAAATGATGACCGAGGTGTTCCTGCAAACCAGCTTCATTCGGGTGTTTGGCGCGTCCGAGGCCGCCCTTCGGTTCGCGTATCTGCCCGGCGTGGCGGTTCTGTTCGGCGTGACGCTGGCCTTTATCCGGGAACCGGATAACCGCACGACCGTGTGGTCCGTTTGCGGACTGGGTGCGGGCTTGCTGCTGTTTTCTTTCGCGATGGCGTTTAACCCATCCTACAACCCGTATTTTGCCGATATCGCCATGCCGATGACGCGCGAGCCGCTTATCCTGCTTGGGGTTCTGGGCTACATCCTGTTCTTTCGCGACGGGAAATTCGGCTGGATGGCGGGTGTTTCGATACTGGCCCTTTGCACGGCACCGAACGGTATCCTGCTGATCGGGTTCTTCCTGATGGCGCATCTGCTTTTGGGCCGGTTCCAGCCCATCAAGCAGGTGATCCTGGGCGGGTTGGTTGCTCTGGCGGTTTTGATGTTGACCTCTTTAACCATGACCGTGTTGGAAAAAACGGGCCTGACAGGTGTTTCCGGCGAATTCAGCACAGGCGCCATTCTGCGGCGTCTGCGCTATGTGACGATATTCGATACACACCGGTTCTTGTTCTGGCTGTTGCCCTGCGGGATTTTACCCGGTCTGGCGCTGTTGGCGTGGCGCTGGCAGGACTCGCTGTCCAGAACGCTGACGCTGATGACGGTGGCCTATGTTCTGTTCTTCTACGTGCAGGCCTATCGCATTCTGCCGCATCATTTCGCCCCGGTGATTGTGTTGCCGCTGATCGTGTTCTGGCGATTGCGCCCGGTTCGGGCTGCCCCGGCTAAGGCATTTGCCCTGGCGCTGGCGGGTCTTGCCTGCGGTGCCTGGCTCAGCTGGCCCGAGACACTGCGCCCCTTTACCGTGACCCGGGATCTGGGGCAGCGCATCGCGATTGAAATCGAATCCGACCCGTTTTTTGACCTTGATGAGATCCGGGTCACGCCTACCCTGATCCGGAATGCTTTCCCCCCGGTCTGGTCTGACGCTGAGTTGCAGAATCAATACGTGGCGGGAAGCGTCTCGGTCTATATCTATGCGCGGGGGCCGGTTCCGGCTGGCGTCACGCCCAACTATTTCGTCCGCATGGAATCCGCGCCTCTGGCGGCGGGTGAAACGGTGCTGGGTGACGCTTTGGACGGCAGAGTTCTGGTGACAAATCATTTGCCCGCCTATGAGGCGGATATTGGCAATGCGGATGCCCCGGTCAGCATTGCGCCTGCGTATCAGGTGCCGCTGGAAACGATTTTCGGTCGCGGCGCTCAAAGCGGTTCGCGCCAGGTCTGGGATGTCGCAAAGCTGTTGGGCGTCAGATAGCCGGACGGCCTATTCCTGACGAAATGTCTCTTCGCGCTCGTCGTAATACAGGACGGGACGGCCCGGAAAGGCTTGGATCACGGCCTCATTCGCGTCGCCCCTCAGATCCTTGGCGTAAACCGGTTTGTCCAGCGGGAACCACGGATCATTGAAAAACAGCGCCGAGGCAAGCTGGCTTCGGAGCGTGACAAGCACAAGCGGCTGGGCCGTGCCTTCGGTTTCCGGCAGCACGACAGAGCGGTAATGATCGTCATAGGTGCGATGATCGTGATATCTTGTGACGCCCCGATAAGACAAAAAGACCGTCACGGAAAACAGACACAGGAAAAGCAGCACGGCGTTCAGCTTACCCGATGCTGACGCAAGGCCGACCGCTTCCAACCGGGTGCCGGTTTCCAGAACCCCTTTGGCGCTTAGCAGCACCAGAGGCGCGATCATCATGAACCAGTATCGGGGCCCCACGTAGAAGCTGGCGACGAACCAATACAAGGCGTGCGCACCGGCGACGACTATGATGATCGCAAGCATCATCCGGTCTGTTGTGTCGATGCGGCCATAGATCAGCAGAACCCAGACAAAGACCAGCGATCCGATCCCCCAGCCCATGAAATCGGTATGCAGCGCGCTGATATTCGTCAGTGTGTTGATCACACCTTCGAACAGGGAATGCTCGTGCGGGCGCAACTCCATATGGCCCCAGCCTTCGGGGGCGCCAATGTTCTGGCCGAAGCCAAAGGCGTTGGAGCCATCAATCCAGACCCGGTGATAATAATCCGACAATGTTGTCAGCAGTGGATCGCCGGTGAAGTAGTAATTGTAGAAAAAGATCAGGCTTCCGGTTGCGATACATCCCGCGCTGTAGCTGATCACGGTCAATGGGTGGCGCAGAACGCCGCCGCGCCACAGCAGGAACAGACCGGTCAGAATGCCAAGCAGCAGGCCATCAAGATTGCGTGTCAGAAACAGCCACCCCAGCGCCAGTCCGGCAACGAAGACGGGCAAAACAGCCCGTTTCAACTCACCTTCTTCGGCGCGCAGGATCAGAAACCACGCCAGCAAAAGCAGGAACAGCGCAAATGTATGCGCCATCAGGGACGCCGACATCGCAATGAACCAGGGGGATGTCGTCAAAATCAGGATGCTGATGCTGGCCGTGCGGTCATTCGTTAATCGTTGCACCACGCCCTGCGCCAGAAAGATGGACGCCGCGCCCAGGATCGGGTTCACCAGCCACGGCGCGCCCAAAAGAACCCCCAGTGCCAGGATCGCAGGCCAGCCGGGCGTGAAGACCGATATCCAACGCCCGTTATGATGGTCGAGCAGGTAATGCTCAAAAGCTGCCCGTGGGCCTTCCGGCAGGGCTGGTACATGCAGGGCACCGCCCGCATAGGTCTGGGCCTGAAACATATAGGCAAGCTCATCCTGAACATGAGGAACCCGTTCAAAGGCGAACCATTCCAGCACCAGCGTCGCGCTCAGAAAGACGGCTGCCATACAGCCAGCCCATCGCCAGCCCGTGGGCAATTTCACCCCTTTGGGCAAGGTGGCGGCGAGCGCGATTACCGTCACCAGATTGATGAGCACAAGGATCAGCCCCGCCACAAGCTGAAGGACATAGACGTCGATTTCGTTCAGGCGCAGATGGTTGAGGATTGGCACGGTGAACGCGCCGCTGAGCAAAAGGAACACAGCGATGCGTTTCGGCCCCAAAGCGCCGATAACCTGCGCGATTTTGGTGCCACCTGAATGTCTGACCAGCACAAAGGCAGAAAGGGCGGCCTGCCCGGCAATGATGGCATACATTGCCATTTCGATGGCCGATCTGGGCGGCAGGCGCAGGGCCGGGTACCAAAGCGGCTGCGTCACATAAAGTTGCGATGCCCCGCCCACAAACAGAACCAGCAGCATCAGGCCCGGCAGTGTCAGATCCCTCAGCGCAAAAAGCGAAAAGATGGCCAGCGACAGCGCCACCATTAGCACCCACCAATGCGCCAGATCGCGAACACCGGACAGGGCACCCTGCGCAGAACCGGCGAAGATCAGCACCGCAGCCAACCCGGCAAAAGCGGCAAGCACAAACCTCAACCGTCGTGACGGTGCGGGTGATGAGTTCATGAAGACGGTCATGCGCGGGAAGGCTGGTTTGATGCGCTGGCGTTTTGGCTGTTCAGGCGCAGAACTGTGTCAATGACCGCCACCAGAAACAGCAGCGCACCGATGGTTGCCAGACGCGAGCTTGGAAAGATTTCGACCCCCTCCACATGGAAGGCCCAGACATCGACAAGGTTCTCTGACCGCCAGATCAGCAAGGCACCAAGCCCGGCAAACAGGGTGCTGACGATCCGCCCCCTGAACAGCAATGCAAGCGGGGCGGCCAGCAGCACAAAGTCATAAATATGCAGCGGGGCCAGCGCGACGATGGCAGCGCTCGCCAACCCGAAAACCTGCCAGCTATGTTCGTCGGCGTCGCTGGCCCGTGTCAGCCGGGTGGGGCCGTAGCACAGCGCCAGAATGATCACGAGCGTGATGACCGTCGCTGCAGAGCTGCCGATGTCAAGGCCCGTAAACTCCCATATGATCAGCCGCAGGCCCGTCATGGATTGCGGCAGGTTGGCGATTGTAAATCCGTCATAGGCGGCCAGATTGCGGAAGAAATCCAGAATGGTGCTGGGGGCGGTGAAAAGCGACGGCAGCGTCAGAAGAACCGAAAGAAGAATGGCCATCAGAACCACTTTCCGGGACTGCGCATCGAACAACAGGTACAACACCACAAAGGGCGCACCGATCTGCGGTTTCAGCAAGACCAGCGTCAGCCCCAGGGCATCGAAGAAGAAGCGCCCGCTGACGCGACCCCAGAGCATCAGGGTAATGCCAAGCCCTGCGATCAGCGTTGTCTGGCCGACAGAAAACAGGATCGCCGTTGCTTCGAGGATGGCCAGAAGAAAGAACAGCACGCTGAAGAGAGGGACATAGATCTGCCCCCCCGTGAACTCGGCAAGCATCTGGCTGCGCTCGGGAAAGGCGGTTGTGAAGGCGCTGGTCAACAAGCCGCACATGGCGATGACAATGCCAAGGCCAAAGATATTCCAGACGACATTTGCCGTGTTCAGGTCCAGTGCACCCAGGGGTGTGGCAAACACCCACCATGTCGGCGGATAGGGCCACAGAAACGGGATATGCCCGACATCAATATTGGCTTCCCCATGCGCCAGATAGGTTGGCCCATAGGGGTTTATGCCTGCATGCCACATATCACCGGCCACCCAGATGAACCGGAAATCATACCCTGCGGGCAGGGCGGACAGTTGCGTGATCTTCAGCAGCAGATAGGCCAGCGCCATGGCGCACATGAGCAGCGAAAGACAAAGGGTGACGCGCCGTGCCAGAACGGGGCTCATGAACAGGCGTCGCGGTGTGCTGTCCGGGGTCATTCCGGGCGAGGCTGTTGCTCTGTCAATTTTGTCCATGAAAAACCGTCACCATTAAACCGCCCCTGTCCGGCGTAAATTACGATCAACCGTGTAACGGGCCTAAAAACACAAGGCCTATCCTAAAGCATGCGGCTCAAAATCAAAGTATTGTCGGCTGCGCCGAGGCAGAAATGCACCGCATTGAGTGCTGCATGCACATTCTGTGGGTTTTCGGGAAATTGTTGCCATGGGCGCGATCAGACCCGCCAGCTACTCAGATCGTGGTCCAGCAGGTGTTCCAGATCCTCGATTTCAGGCAGCAGCCTTTCGCGCAGGATCGCGCGGGCACGGTCCGGCATCTCGACCCCGCGTTTGAGGTTGAACTGCGACAGCCGGTCCCGGATTTTCCAGCGCAACTCCTGCGACATGACGCGGGCGATCATGCCGGTGATCGGGTTGGGTTTCATCAGAAAGTCCTGAAACAGACGGCTGCGCGGCACACCGCCTGCATTGACCCGTGACGACAGATCAGGCCGGAAACCGGTATCGGCCCCGATGAATGCGGTGATGCTGTCCAGGACATCTTCCGGGTCGTTCTGAAAGTCTTCATAGGTGCGGATCAGGAACTGGCTGCGGTCGAACAGGTTGAAATAACGCGACAATTGCTGCGCATAAAGCGGAAAGCGGGAATATCCGAACAGGGGCTGCCAGCCTGCGGCAAGGCGCTCGTCTTCGGCATCCAGCGCTGCGGAAAAATCCTCCAGCGGCTCGATCCGCTGTTTCACCGCATAGAGGTAATGGGACAGGGCCTGATCAATCGGATTGCGCAGGATAACCACCATGCGCACCTGCGGGATGCGGCGATAAATGCGCTCTGGCGCTTTGGGGGCGTAGAGATAAAGCGGGGACGCCTCGCCACAGATTGCGCCCGGCGGGGCATCGGCAAACAGGGCGTGATAATCTTCGATCTGCGTGACCGAGTTGTTGACGTAATCCGCGCCCGGGCCCGCGAAATTCAGCGGCTCCCCTTCAAAAGCGAAGAAATTCGGCTCTTTCGCCGTGGGCATGAAGATGCTCGGGTTTTGCCGCAGATAACTATAGAGCGCCGTCGTCCCGGCCCGTGCGGCCCCCAGGATCAGGAAATCCGGCATCCGTGCCGCATGATCCGTGGCTTCAGTTCCGGGTGACATGGAGTTTCTGCTTCTGCCCTAACACGTGATATTCGAACAGGCACCAGACATAGATGGTGGCCGAATAGACGTAGTAGACCTGATGATATAGCAGGCATTTGAACGCAAACCACGGCCCGCCATGCCCCGCCATCGTGCGCACCAGATCGAAATTGGCGACCAGAGCCGCCGCCAGCAGCAGCAGGGGTAGGGGCCAGACCCCCGGCCAGACCGGCAGGGCCAGTATCGACAGCAGCAACAAGCCCGCAATTGCCGCCCGCGCCCGTTCGGCCATCGAGGTGTTCAGATCATCCGTCAGCCCTTCGCGCGAAATCATCAGCCGGGCCCAGGGCAGGGCGCGGCAATAGATGTCGGTGCTCAGGCTGTTGCGTATGGTCCAGACTTTCAGGTGTTTGCCCTGCAACAGCGGTTCCACAAGGATGCGGTATCCGGCATTGGCGATCCGATAGCCCAGCTCGATATCTTCGATCGAAGGCACCTCATAGGTCTTCACATCGAAGCCGCCGACCTCAAGGAACACATCGCGCCGGATGGCACCGCACCCGGCCCAGAAGGTCCGCGCCTCGCGCCGTGCGCGTTGGTGGTGATAGCGGTGCAGAAGGTTCTTGTAGCGTGAAAACCACGACTGCCCGTCCGGCGCGTCATCGTAAGAACCGAACACCGCCCCGACATTATCCCCGGACATGGCCCGGCAGATATGCTCCGGCCCGTCAGGCCAGGCGATGACGTCGGAATCGACGAACCACAGGATGTCGCCCGTGGCGTGTTCCGCGGCCAGATTGCGCGCCGCGCCGGGTCCGCCATTGACCGGCGTTGTCAGAACCGTCGCCCCCATTTCACGCGCAAGCGCGGCGGTGCCGTCGGGGGATTGATCATCCACAACCAGCACCTGCTGCACCTGACCGGCGTTCAGCATTTCAATCAGGGGCGTCAGGACGCGCGGCAACAGATGCTCGGCCTTGTACGCGGGCATGACGACACTTATGGACAGAGACTGATCCGACATCACAAATCCTTTTTGGCGGCCTGCACCCTTACGACAAGAAGAAAGACTGCGGTAAACGGCAATAACCACATCACGCGCGCGCCATAGCGGTCCGCCGGCTGCGACACGCCACCGCAAACCAGCGCGTTGACTGCAATTCCGATCAGGATGAACAGGGCAAACAGCTTGATGTCCCGTGGCACGCTGCGCGGTATCAGCAACAGAACCACAATGACTGCAAAGGATGCAGCATAGAGGGTGCCGTGCAGAATATCGGCCGCCGCAATCCACCCGCGATCCTTCGACAACAGGCCGCCCTGAATCATATTCACCTGAGAATCTTCCAGCCGGGCAAGATGGCGGGCATTGTCCAGTGCCCGCTCGGTCGGGATTGTCATCCTGACGCTGTCGCGCAGGATTTGGCGATAGCCGTTCTCGACCAGTGCCAGAGACGTGGCGACGGGGCGCGAAAGAAACACCGACTTGGCGAATTCGCGCTGGGAAAGTGCCACATTTTTCTGATCTTCCGCTGACATGAGCCGGAATGACCCAAGCCGGGGGGAGCGTTCGAAAATGATATGCGAGGCTGTCAGCCGGTAGGGGTCATCGGACCACGAAAGCGCTTCGTGCAGGGCGCAGGTCGGGATGTTTTCATCCGGACAAACCTCGTTCAGATAGTCCATGCCCGGCCCGTCGACGATCAGCCGCGCGGTGATATGAGGGGTATAGACGACCTCTTTATCCGTTCTGGTTTCCACGGTGATCTGAAAGGCTTTGCGTTCGGCGACGGCAAGCGCAAGAACCATCACAACCAGCGTCACGGCCCGCCAGCGCCCCGGGCCTTTGACAGTCAGCGCGGCCAGAATGACAAACGGCACCATAAGACCGGCGATGGCCAGATGCGACGGGTGCGAAACGACGGAAAACACAGCCAGGCCCGACATCAGCAGCAGTTCCCAAACCCGCATTGTGCGGCCGAACGCTGTCAGCGCCGCGATGACGATCAGCAGAATGGGCGCGAAGATGTCGGGCATCATATAGGCGATGTAAAAAGGCAATGAGGTGATAGCGGCGGCCAGCAACGGAACCGTGATCATCAGGGTTGTGTTCTGGCCTCCGTCCAGCGACCGGCTGGCCGCCCGTACCAACAGCCATACTGCCAGCAAAACCCCCGCCAGATGAAAGAACGGAATGGCCGTCAGGGCGTTGGCGCGAAAGAACAGGGCCATGACCAGACCGTAGATCAGCGACCGGGAACCGGTTGCTGTACTGTCCTGATCCGCGCGTATCCCGCCCGCCGCGCCGCCGCCTTCGTTCACCATCGGTAGCAAACTGTTCAGCGCCACGTTGCCCTGCCGGATATAGCTGCCGGTGTCATAATAATAGAGAGGACCGCCATTGATCAGCAGCGCTGACAAACAGGCAAGCACGGCCAAGGCAAGCAGCAAAAATGCCCCAACCCTCCAAGATGATTTATCAGAGGGAACAGATACGTTCATATCCGTTCTACAGCGTTCTCCGCTGCCACAGCTATGCGCTGAAAATAAGTAATGGTGGCTTTCAGCCCATCTTCCAGCGCCACCTGTGGTGCCCAGTCCAGTTGTTCCCGGGCGCGGGTGATATCCGGCTGGCGCTGGATCGGGTCGTCCTGAGGCAGCGGGCGCATCTCCAGTTCGGATTTCGACCCGGTCAGGCGGATCACGGTTTCGGCCAGTTTGCGAATGCTCATCTCGACCGGATTGCCCAGATTGATCGGCCCGGTGACGTCCTCGGGGGATTCCATCAGCTTGATCAGCTCGCCGATCAGATCGGACACGAAACAGAAAGACCGGGCCTGGCTGCCATCGCCGTAAATGGTGGTCGGCTCACCGTTCAGGGCCTGCACGATGAAATTGGATACCACGCGCCCGTCATCGGGATGCATGTCGTTGTGGTCAAAATCAGACGCGTTCATCAGCGTTCTCTGCAGTTAAGTCCCGACCGGCATCAGCGCGCATCGGTTTTAAAAACGGCCAGACACTACAAACGAATAAAATACAGAATTCGGCTGCAAAATTGAGTGCCTGTACTCAGTATGTACATCTTGTCCGACGCTACACGAAGTTTTTGGGGTGACGAAGGATAAATATGAAAGCGTTGCGGATTTCATGATTTTTTCCCGCCGGATGCAGCCCTCGGAACCCGCCGCTGACGGGGAGTGCAACAATCCGGGAATCGCGCCGATATTGTTCCGAACCCGTCAAAAGACGCTGCGTTGAACCCGCTGGATTCTCTGAAAGAGGGCGGGCAGGGCCAGTGCCGGGATTTGCAGGCATGAGTGCATTCGATTGCTGCGGGAATCGGCTGGCGGGCCAAGTGCATATAGCGGAAGATCGTTCACCATAGGGAAACAGTGCCCGCCTCAATCGGTTATTGGGACCCTAAAGCCATCTAAGCAAACACAAAAAAACCATATTTTTGATAAAAACGCTCGCATCCAAGTGAGAAAATATGTAGTTGTTAAGTAAGTCTTAACGGGTGCCGTCGAGGGCTGAACTTTTTGCGGTGCACCAAATTAATGAGTTACGAGGGTGGAATTGATGCTTAAATCCTTAAAGACGATGGCGTTCGCTTTGGCAGCCGCCGTGTTGATGACCGGGACTGCAAGCGCCGTAACAACGGTGACAACTGGTGCAGGTCCTTACGACATTACATCCGACAACCTGTTTATCGGGACCGCAACAAGCCCGGGTGGCCCCGGTTCTTACTCGGTGGATTTCTTTTCGCCCGTTGATCCGCTGGGCGGGAAGGCGAACGCGTCGGTTACGATCAATGTGTTTGGCCTGTTCACCGGCCTGACCATGAGCTGGGTCGATACCGCCAACCCCGGCGGTGTGCCATTTGCCACGGCCACGATCCTGGGCAACGGCTTCCAGACGACGCTCAATACGATCTTCAGCAGCGCAAGCACCAGCCTGAACCAGACCCTGGTGTTCTCATGGGCGTCTTCGGCCACTCCGACAAATGGCGGAACGATCGGCTTCGACTTTGATGTGGCTGCGGTTCCGCTGCCTGCTGGCGGTGTACTGCTGCTGACTGCGCTTGGCGGGCTGGGCCTGATGCGCCGCCGCAAAATGATGGCATAAGGGAATCACCCATAACAGATGTTATGTTAAAAGGGCCGGGACACGGCCCTTTTTCATGTCTGGATCAGATTTTGCCACCGGTCGCCTGCCGCAGCATCCAAATCATGCGCGTGCATCTCAACCGGATCAGCGTCACAACGGCCTTCAGGGTCTCGCCCGGTGACGCCAGTTTACGGCTTGTCAGAACTTTGGGGGTATGCACCACCGCACTGGCGGGCATAGCCAAACCGCGCAGCGCCCATCGCAGGCGTGCGGCCAATCCACCGCCGTTCAACTGATAGGCTTCCTGCGTTGTCCGCCGCCATTTGGTCTTGAGCGCGGGCCAGTCCTGCCGGGACGGATGGCTGACCCTGAACCGGTCTTCATAGATCAGAGTATACCCGCGCGACACCGCCCGCATGGTCCATTCCCGATCTTCCGAGACACCGTTGATAAACCCGCCAATCGCGTCGAACACATCGCGCCGGGTCAGCAGATTGCCCGCGCCGGAAAATCCCTGAACCTCGATATATCGGCGGAAGTTGAAGGCAAAAACCGCCTCAAACGCCTCGGCACCGCTGCGTGGCGGTGGGGTTTCGTCAAAGACATCGACCCGCCCCCCGATCAGATCGGCCCGATCTGCAATCCCGCGGCCAACCGTCAGCCAGTCAAACGCGGGCACGCAATCGGCATCGATGAAAAACAACCGCTGCGCCGTGGTTTCAGCCACGCCCCTGTTGCGGGCATGCGCTGCGCCCTTCTGGGTTTCGGTTATGAACCGCACCTCCGGGAAAGCCTGGCTTATCCCGTCCAGCGAAACCGGTGAGGCATTGTCCACCACCACGATTTCAGTGTTGGCGATGTCATTTTCCATCAGCGCCCGCAGGCAGCGCTCGAGCCTGGGAAGATCGTTGTAATGGGGAATTATGACCGCATCTGCCGGACCCGGATCAGTAAGAGCCGTACTCATAACCGAAAGCCTCGCTGATATAGCGGCATTTGGTCAGCACGATGCCCATGACCTTTGTCAGCTCCGCCAACTGCTGTTCGGCCACATCGATATGATCGATGCTGGTTTCCTCGGCCGCACCCAACAGCAGGGCGCAGTCAACGTTCTTGAGAAACCCGTGGCTGTCGTCGCTTGCCATCAGCGGCGGGGTATCGAACAGCATGATATCCGGCTGGTACTCTTCTTCGATCCGTTCCAGCGTTTCGATCATTGCCCGGCTTTGCAAAACCTCGGCCGGATTGCGTGTCGAGGAGTAATTCAGCCCGAAGATGACATTCTGGCCATGGCGCAGCGCATGCTGATGGAACGAGATGTCTCCGTGAATAACATCGGCCATACTATGGTCACCCGCCTGTCGCAGGATCTCGGCCAACCCCATACGCCGCATGTCAAAATCAATGACGACCGTACGCAGGTCCTCCTGCCGTCCCAGACTAAAGGCCAGATTGGCGGCTGCTGTACTTTTGCCACACCCGCTGTAGGGGGAAGTCAGGGCCACACGTCGCCAGCCGTTGGACTGAATCTGCTGCAGCATCTTTGTCCGCAACATGTCATAAGGCGCGGCTTCAGCTCCTCCGTGATAGGCAATCAGGCGATTGCGTGTAATCAGATGTTGGTCAATCTGCAACTCGGGCAGAGCATCCCAGACCCCACCCTGGCTTTCCGATGGAACAGGCTGCTGCTGCGCCTTGGGCAGCTCGGGCGGCTCTGTCTGGCGGCTTGCACGCTCATCGCGGGCCTTGCGAATTGCCTCCTGAAGACGGTCCATTACACCCTATCCAATCCTGTAGGAGCGAAAATCACTAAAAAACCTCCAACTTGTTGATCACTTTTTCAGCAATCAGATCCAGCGGCAAATAATAGGTGTGCACGGCCCAGACCGCAGCGGGAACACCGATCAGAATAGCCATGACAACCATTATCCAGGCGACCCGGCGCCGGATCATCTCGCCACGAGAGGGCGCATAGGGAATGGTTGCGATCGGCCATACATCAAGCTTGTTAATCAGGTCTTCGGGCCGGCGCACGGAGCGGTTCAGAAGCTCCAACAACAGAACTAAAGCCGCGCCCAGCAAGATCCCAAAGGCAATGCCCCCTGCGGCAATGAACATGCGATTGGGTTTTGTCGGCGAACTTGGTGCCACGGGATATTCGATCACCGAAATGCGCTGACCCTGCGAGGTCACTTCGATCCGCTCACCAGTCGATGCTGCGGCCAAACGGTCGACAGCACTGTTGTACTGGGCCTGGATGTTGTCATGATCCCGCTGCAGTTCCGCCAACGTGATCGCGTTGGCCGGGGTCTGGTCGATCGTCAGCGTCAGCTTGGCAAGGCGATCCGCAATCGAAACCCTCTGGTCCTCAAGCGCCGAAATTTGGGAATCCAGCTGGGCCAGTTGCAGATCCAGCGTCGAATTGCCCGTCTGAGGGTTAGTCGGCACAGCACTGGCCGCCTGCTCGGCAGCCACCGTCTCTTCCAGCTTGGCAATTCTGGCCCGCAGAAGCCGTATCTGTGGATTGGCTTCCGAATAAATCGCGCGCTTCGAGTCAAGCTCGTTCCTCAACTGCTCCAGCTGCAACTGCGAGGGTGTTTTGTTTTGCTGCGTTATGCCAACGATCTGTCCGGTCGAACCGTAAATCTCCAGAAGTTTTTCTCGCTCGCTTTTTTTTGAGAAAATCTGCTGATCCGTTTGTTCGAGGTTGGTCTGCAACGCCCCTTGCTGCGCCAGCCGGAACTGCAGGCTGCTTGGCAGGGCGCTGGAGTTCTCTCTCTCGAATTCCAGAATACGGGCGCTGCGTTTATCCAACTCGTTGCCAAGGCGCTCAACTTCCTGCTGGAAAAAGCTCAGCGTGTCTGACGCGCGCCCTTTGCGGTAAGACACGTCGAGCTTCTGGATTTCCGTCAGGTATTCATTGAGCACCCCGGCGGCAATCTGACCGGACCGGGCCTCAAAAGAAATACTCATCAGGCTGGCCTGGTTCAGGCCCGAGTTGATGCGGATTCGGGTGCTCGACCGCATCGCGTCAACAATTTGATCCGGGGTTGCCTCGCTCTGGTCGGGCAATACGGAAATCTGGCGGGCGATATCCAGAAGGACCGGCCGTGTAAGCAGACGCTGTTCAACGATCTGCAACTGTTCGCCGGCCGAGGTATTGACGGTACTGGCCGCAAGGTTGCCCGGAATCTGAGGCGACTCAACGATCAGCCGCATCTGCGACACATAGGTCGGCGGCAAGGTCATCGCGACGATGACGGACGTCACCGAAACAACCAGCGCCACAACAAGGAAATACGGAAGCCGCCTTAGAAAAATGGAAAAATAGTAACGAACCGGACCCATCTCAGACCGTCAGCTCCTTCTCAAGAGAGTTGCCGCCAAAGAACACACCATCCTCGACCACCTGATTGACGACGCCTTCATTCACCTTGTCCGCTTCACTTGTCCAGGCATAGAGTAAGGCGAAATCACAAAACTGGTTCACCAGACGCGGAACACCACGGGTCTGCTGAAAAATCAGCTTGCAGGCGTCTTCGGTGAATTCCTCTCCCGAGCCACCAGCGGTCTTCATCCTGTGCCTGATATAGGCTTTGACCGAGGCCTCATCCATCCGTTCCAGATGAAAACTTGCCGCCACCCTTTGCGTCAGTTGCCGCATTTTAGGGTCCAGAACCATATCGCGCAACTCGGGCTGTCCCACCAGAACAAGCTGGATCAGCTCATCCGTGTTTGCGTTGATGTTGGTCAGCATACGTATTTCTTCCAGACCTTCGACGGTCAGGTTCTGCGCCTCGTCAAAGATCAGAACCACCCGGCGCCCTGCGGCATATTCCGAGACCAGAAAATCCTGCAGCGCCCGAAACAGCTGCACATAGGTTGCATCTTTCTCGATCGGTAAACCCAGGGCGTGCAACACCCATTGCAACAGCTCTCCCCGCCCGCCTTGAGCGTTTGAGATCAGCCCAACGGTGATGGATTGCTCCATTTCGCTCAGAAGATGCTGAACCAGCGTCGTTTTTCCCGCGCCGATCTCACCCGTCAGCACGGTAATCGGTGCGCAACTCATGACCCCGAATTGCAGGACCGAATAGCCACGCTTGTGAAGCGGCGACCAATACATGAACCCGGGATCCGGAAGCAGTGTGAAGGGCCGCCGGTCAAGCCCGAAGAATTCTAGATAAAACCCGTCACTGGACGCCATAGCACCACGGTTGCCTTCCGCATTGTCAAACCTGATCCTGGCCCCCCTGAAATCATCTGAAATCGTACCCTGAACCACCAGTAAACCCTTATACAATGCAGATTATCACATGAACTAAAAAACACTTGGTGACTACTCTGCCATAAAATCAAGATAGTGAGCATTACTAAAATTCACAGCTTCCAAATTGACGCTTTGCCCCTTTCAATCCGGTAAAATCCAAATCATTGTTTCCCAATGTCTTTACACAGGCCGCCTAAATGAGCGGCACCGAGTCTCTGAAGACGCCGCCTGCCAGAAATACATCTGATTTCCGAAATTGGAACCAAAGCCGCCAAACCTTGCCTATTATCCGCTTTTTCGAACAAATATCCTGCATACACTCCCCGATTGGTCTAAAAATTTTGCGGAGGCAGCCTTCTGCAGGTCTGGTTTGTCACGCACTTGGGACAACCCCTTTTATGATTAATGTTTTGCAAGCGGGCAGGAATTTGTTAACACTTGGCAAAGGAGGTCTGCCTGTGATGTAAGCAGAGGCAGAACTTAATCAGACATAAAAATATAATACTTTTCTTATATAAGTAAGTTTGAGGTTGAGCGTAGTAAGTTCCTAAGTTTTGTAAGTGGTTCTCGGGTATGAGTTGTGTGTTGGGGGTTTAAATAGTGACAAGTCATTCGAAAGAGGTGGCCAACGCTGGCGCGGGCTACCCTAACATCTCTGTTATGCGGGCCCCGGCACAGTCTTCGGGGTTTTATAGAAGCACAGGGAAGCGCATCTTTGACGTTGCATTCGTGTTATTTGCGGCGCCGTTTGTCGCGCCGGTGGTTCTGGCTCTTGCTGTATTTCTGGCCTTCCAAGGCGTTACGCCGTTTTATCGGCAGGAACGGGTCGGCAAGAACGGTCAGGTGTTCAAGCTGCTGAAACTACGTACCATGGTGCATGACGCCGAGACGGTGCTGAAGGACCATCTGGCAGCCAATCCCGAAGCACGCGCGGAATGGGATCGGAATCAGAAGCTGCGCAATGACCCGCGCATTATCAAGTTCGGCTCGTTCCTGCGGAAGTCCTCGATGGATGAACTGCCGCAATTCTGGAACGTGCTTGTGGGTGACATGTCCACGATCGGCCCCCGGCCGATGATGGTGAACCAGCAAAGCATCTATCCCAGCACAACCTACTATTCGATGCTTCCCGGCATTACCGGGGCATGGCAGGTTTCAAAGCGGAACAATTCCTCGTTCGCCGAGCGTGCGCATCACGATACCGAATACTGGAAGAACATGTCTTTCACCTCGGATATTTCCATCCTGATGCGGACGGTTTCCGTTGTGCTGCGCGGCACCGGCTGTTGACGGCCTGACCCGCTGCCGGGTGTAATCCAGGCCAACCACCTTTCCTTCGGCGCCGGGTAATGAGCATGTCCATCATAAGAAGAATATCCCTTGTGGCCAGCAATCGTCTGGCGATTGTCTTTTTCGCCTTGTCTTTGGTTCTCAGTGCCTGCGATTCAGCCGAGGAGCGGGCAGAAGCGCATTTCCAGGCCGGTCTGACCCATTTGGAAAACGGCGATGTCGAACGCGCGCTGGTCGAATTCAGGAATGTCTTCAAGCTGAACGGCCAGCACAAAGAGGCGCGCCTGACCTTTGCCCGGCTCGAACGCGACCGCGGCAATATCTCAGCCGCATACCGGCAATATCTGCTGCTGGTCGAGCAATATCCGGACAACCTTGAAGGCCATCGCGCTTTGGCGGAAATGGCCCTGGGTATAGGGAACTGGGAAGACCTGCGCCGCTATGCCGGGGCGGCAAAGGACCTTGCCCCCGATGACATCGAAATCAAATCGCTCAACAACACGCTGGCCTATACCGATGCGGTCAAGGCCAACAACGATGCCGCAGCAGCCCGCACCATCGACACGGCCCATGAAATCCTGAATGACCGCCCCGATCTGATGACTGCGCGTCAGATTGTCATCGACGATCTGGTCCGGACCCAGGATTGGGCGGCTGTGTTAGAGCAAACCGATAGGGCCCTTGGCTTTGCCCCGGAGCAGAGCAATTTATATGCCATTCGGCTGCGTGCCTTGCAGGAGTTGCAAAAACCCGAAGAGATCGAAAAGCAGCTGATGCAGATGCTGCAGATCTTCCCCGAAGATACCAGCGTGCAGCAGATGCTGTTCGAGCATTATGTCAACCAGAACAATCTGGAAGCCGCCGAAGGTGTTTTGCGCGATCAGGCAGACCCACAGGCACAGGATCCGTTTTCGATACAAAGGCTCATCGCGTTTCTGACAGAGCACCGTGGCTCTGACGCGGCAATTGCCGAACTGGATGACATCATTGCGACCGGGGGGACCAATGCACCGCGCTTCAAGACCATGCGGGCGGCGCTGAAGTTCCAGCTTGGTGACACGCAAACCGCGCTTGGCGAGATGCGGGAATTGCTTGAAGGTGCCGAACGCACCACACAGACCCGCGACAGCGAAGTGGAACTCGCCCGGATGCTGCTGATTGTCGGCGAGTCCGACGAGGGGCGAGCTGTGATCGAAAAGGTTCTGACCGAAGACCCAACACAGACCGAAGCGGTAAAACTGAAGGCCGCCTGGCTGATCGAGGAAGAACAAACCGGCGATGCGATCGTGCTGTTGCGCGAAGCGCTGCACCAGACCCCTCGGGATTCGCAGCTGATGACCCTGATGGCCCGCGCGCATGAGCGCAACGGCGACCGGGAACTGATGGGTGAAATGCTGGCGCTTGCGACAGAGGTGTCCCAGAACGCACCGGAAGAGACGCTGAACTATGCCCAGCACCTGGTTTCAGGAGGCGATCTGGAAATCGCCGAACGTATTCTGATCGACGCCCTGCAGCAAAATCCTGAGAACCCGGATTTGTTGCTGGCACTCGGCACCGTGTATCTGAACCTGCAGAACTGGGAACGGCTCGAGGTGGTGCTGAACACTGTCCGCGCTCTGGACGATCCCGATGCATTGCGGCGATCAAACGAGATCAAAGCGCAGATGCTGGCGACCCAGGAACGCAAGGATGAACTGGAAGCCTTTCTGCAGGAACTGGCAAATGACCCTGAATTCGGGCTGTCCGCCGATATTGCCCTCATCCGGCTGATGCTGGCACAGGGCGACGTGGCCGGTGCTACCGAACGCCTTGATGAGTTGCTTGCAGAAGACCCGGGCTCGCTGATCCTGCGGTTTGTGAAAGCCCGCGTTCTGACCGGTGAGGGAAAGTTTGACGATGCCGAACAGCTCTACCGCGCCATCCTTAAGGATCACCCGAATGCGGCCCGCGCCTGGACCTCTCTGTTTTCGCTGCAAATTCAGCGCGAACAGCCCCAGCAGGCCCGCGCCTTGCTGGATGAGGCACTGGCCGCCCTGCCCGAGAACCCGGAACTTCTGATGCTGCAGGCGGCAGAACACGAACGCGCCGGAGAACTGGATCAGGCGATTGCAGTCTATGAAACGCTGTACCCGCTCAGCAACCGGTCTCTGGTTGTGGCCAACAATCTGGCAAGCCTTCTGACAACCCACCGCAGCGATGATGAAAGCTTGGAGCAGGCGCAGCATCTGGCGCGGCGACTGCGCGGCACAAGAATACCCGCCTATCAGGACACCTATGGCTGGGTCGCCTATCGGCTGGGCCGCTATGAAGAGGCGCTGATTTACCTCGAACCTGCGGCCAGAGCCTTCCCAGATCAGCCCTTGGTTCTTTATCATCTGGGCAAAGCCTATGCCGCGGTTGATCGGACAGACGAAGCCATGCGCGCCTTTCAGGCTGCCCAAAAGACCGGGGTTGCGCTGGATATTTCCCCGACACTTGAGGAGGAAATCGAACAATTGAGCGCGGCAAACGTCGCCGGGCAATAAAAAGAGCGCTGTATTTCTGCCGCATCTTGCCCGCTTCAAACATCCTTTGGATTGTCTAGAAAGTTGCGTACGGGCATAAACGAAGAGAAAAAGTGAAAGATTTGAATATGCGTACAGTTATCGGATCATTGATCACTCTTGTCATTGCCATTGTCGTGGCAACGGGATCATGGGCGCAAGGCTCATATCAAATCCAGCCGGGCGATGCACTTCAGGTCGAGGTTCTGGAAGATCCTACCCTCAACCGGACCATTCTGGTTCTGCCCGATGGCTCTATCAATTTTCCTCTGGTCGGCTCATTGCGGGCCGCCGGTCAGTCCACCAACGGGCTAAGCTCATCCCTCTCTTCGGCACTGTCCAGAAATTTCAATACACCGCCGACCGTATTCATCTCGGTCGCATCTCTTGCGCCGCCGCCGTTGCTGGGCGGGCTGGCCCCGACTGGGCCGACGATCGAGGTTTTCATAATGGGCGAGGTCAACGTACCCGGAAAGCATCTGGCGACCGAGGGAACGACCATTCTTCAGGTTTTGGCGCAGGCCGGTGGCCTGACCAATTTCGCGGCTCGCAAGCGCATAGAATTGCGCCGGGCTGACACTAAAACAGGCGTGATGAACAGATATACCTACAATTACAATGGCTCGGGCGGGGGTATTCAGGGAAATACAGTACTTAGACCCGGAGACGTTGTTGTCGTGCCAGCACGCCGCTTGTTCGAATAGGGGCTTACAGGTGGGGAAATCCAGGAACAGGCTATCCACCGCACTGGGGGGCGGGGTGGTTTTTGCAGTTTCGCTGACACCGGCAATCGGGCAACAGACCCAGATACCGCAGGCCCCCGTACAGCAGGCGACGGCACAGCCAACAGCTTCGGCGCAAACGACCCTGCAACAGACAACCGTGCCGTCAACGGTTGTCCAGCAGACGCCCAGCCAGCAGTTGATCACGCAACGGGCCCAGCAGAACCCGGCCCGGCAGGTTGGTCTGCCCACAACCGGTCTGGCGACCGGCACGGGATCGGGTTTGAGCGTCACGCTGGATTATCTGACATCGCTCCGGCATGACAACAACCTCAGGCTGACCGACCCTTCGCTCGGGTCGACAACATGGTGGGAAAACACGCTTGCCCTGAGCGTCCTCAGGCAAGCCTCGGATTCCACTCTGGCCCTTGATCTGTCGGGTTTGTACCGGATCGCCAACGAGCCGATCATCGGGACGGAATCGTCGTTTTCAGATCCATCCGCGCAGCTGGCATATCAGCGCACCCGGTCGAACAGCCAGCTTGGTCTGATATTGGACTATACCGAACAGGATCTGGCCTTCAACCGATCGCTGACAGACACCAATTTCGACGGGATCATCGACTCTGCCGACGTGATCGGCACCGTCGGAGATCAGGTCAACACCCGCGCAAATCTGGACTGGGCCGTGGGCCTGAACGCCCCTCTGGGGTTCCAGTTCAACTACAGCCACCGCGAACGCCGCTATAGCAATACAATCGATCCAAATCTGTTCGAGAACAGTTCAGACATCTACACCGCAACCACGCTGTTCAGGTTTTCACCAGTTCTGCAGGGAAATCTGAGGGTCAGTTACGAAGATTTTACGGCGGATGACAGCGTGCAAACCGACCGGCAGACAACGACCGTCACAGCGGGCGGGACCTATAATATCTCTGCCATAACCACGGTCACCGCCAATGCCGGATACACCCAGGTTGATGACACGGAACGCGCCACCAATACGAATAATGTCACTGAAGACTTCGTCTGGAATTTTGCCTGGAACAAGACGCTGGCCGACGGCAATGCCGATGTGCAGATTGACCAGATTTTTGGGGTGAACGGCTCCAGACTTAATGCCACCGCCGGACGCAGCTATCGGCGGGCCAATGGATCATTGGGTTTCAATGTCGGGTTCACCCGAGGACCGTTTGATGAGATCACCCCGATCGGTCAGATCGACTATTCGTACCGGCTGCCCAGTTCCCGGATCGGGGCGACGATCCAGCGCCGGGTCGGCACCAGCACCGACAGTCTGGAAACCCGCCAGACACTGGCCTTCCTGACATATGATTATTCCATCAACTCAGTGTCCGGTCTGTCCTTCAGCCTTGATTTCATCGACCAGGAAACCGAAGGATCCGGTCCGTCGAACCCACGCCAACGCGGCACATTCAACGCGTCTTACACGCGCGCGATCACACGGGACTGGGCGGTGAACGTCGGATATCAATACGAAAGGGATGACCAGAACGGCTTTACCGCAAGTTCAAGCTCGGTCTTTTTAACCCTTGGGCGGCGGTTCATCCTAAAACCCTGACCGGTTTTCACAGCAGTCTGTAATTTCGAACAAACCCACCCAAATAAGATGATTGTTTCCACGCAGGATCAAAAGCCCGCGACCCCGAACCACCGGAATTCCAGATCACATCCGATTGTGCATGATGAAAAGCGATGCAGCATTTCGAATCGAAAGACAGCCGTAACAAGGTGATTGAGGCGGCCCGAATGTCCCTGCCGGCCATCAACGCCGCCGGACTGTTCTGGTTTGTCCTGCTGCTGGTCGGATCGGTCCCCGTTTTCTGGATCGGGATTGTCTCGCTGGGCGCGGCGTGGAGCACCCCTGAATACAGCCACGGACCGCTGATCCCCATCATCTCGCTGTATCTGTTCCTGCGCGAGCTGCGCAATTACCCGCCCGCCACTCCAGCCGTTTATGACCGCTGGCCGGGCATCGCGATCATTGTCGTGGCCCTGGCCATTGCCATTCTCGGCAATCTGGCGCGCATTCCGGATATCGTCACCTATGCGATGATCATCTGGACGGGCGGCGTCATGCTGATCGTGTTCGGCTGGCAGCGTGGCAAGTACCACCAACTACCCGTGATCCATCTGGTCTTCATGTTGCCCTTGCCGCAGTTCGTCTATTGGAAGCTGACGATCTTTCTGCAATGGGTGTCGTCCGAACTCGGGGTCTGGTTCGTACAGCTGGCCGGTGTCTCGGTTTTTATCGAAGGCAATGTCATCGATCTGGGGGTCTATAAGCTGCAGGTGGCCGAGGCCTGTTCCGGACTGCGCTACTTGTTCCCGATCCTCAGCTTTTCGTACCTGTTCGCCCTGCTCTATCGCGGCCCGGTCTGGCACAAGGCTGTGCTGCTGATCTCGGCCGCTCCGCTGACCGTTCTCATGAATTCGGTCCGCATCGGCGTGATCGGCGTTCTGGTCAACCATCACGGCATCGAACAGGCCGAAGGGTTCATGCATTTCTTCGAAGGCTGGATCATCTTCCTGCTCTGCGTGGCCATTCTGTTTTTCATGGCGATCGGGCTGCAGCGCCTTGCCCCCGATCCAAAACCCTTTGCCGAGACAATCGATCTGGATACCGACGGGCTGGGGGCTATCGCGCTGCGTATTTTCAGCATTCGCGCCTCGGTCGCGCTGGCGCTGGCGGCGCTGCTGACCCTTGCGGTATCAACCGCCTGGACCCTGCGGCCCGACGCGGACGTGCAGCCCATCGAACGCGATCCATTTGTCCTGTATCCCCGCCAGCTTGGTGACTGGTCCGGGTCGACCACCAGCCTTGATCCCAAGGTCGAACAGACCCTGGGCGCGGACGACTATCTCAATGCCACCTATATCGACACCGGGTCCGGTGATTTCGTGAACATGTTCGTGGCCTTCTACAACAAGCAAACCGATGGCGATGGCATCCATTCGCCCGAGGTCTGTCTGCCGGTCGGCGGCTGGGAAATCTTCAGTCTGGAACCCTATGAAATCAATCCCGGCAATACCTCCTATGGCACCTTTACCGTGAATCGCGCGGTGATCCAGAAAGAGCTGTCAAAGCAGCTTGTCTATTACTGGTTCGAACAGCGCGGCAAACGCATGGTCAACGATTTCCGCGCCAAGATAAGCGTCATTCAGGACGGGTTCACCATGGGCCGGACCGATGGCGCATTGATCCGCTTCGTGACCCCCATCCTGCCCGGCGAAACCGAGGCTGACGCGGATGCCAGGCTGCAGCGTTTCATGGAACCCAGCCTGAGGCCGCTGCCCCGCTTTGTCCCGCAATGACAGCCATTCCAGATATGAGTGACCAACCCATTTCTTTCCCCTATTCAGCACGGCGCATGTGAAGGAGATATTTCCAGAACACGATCAATTTACACGGCTGCCAAACCTTTGCCGCATGACAGGTGTATCTAAAATTTCAAACCACTTCCGAGCCTAATAACTGTATGGTGAGGTGGTTCTGATTATTCGCCGACAAAACGTTCTGATTATTGAGTATATGAAAAGTATGAGTGTACGGCAGAGATGAATACGTCGATCCGAAGTGACGGCCAGCGCATGGTGCTGATACTGACCATATGCGTCAGTCTTGTTCCGTTGGTCGTGACACCCGTCCTGCCTCTGACCGATTTCTACGCCCATATTGCGCGCTACTATGTTCTGGCAAACCTGCCGGATTCGAATGCGCTGCAACAGTACTACGAATCCGCCTGGCAACTGCTGCCCAATCTCGGCCTCGATATTGTGGGGGTGAGCATCATGAAGGTGCTGCATCCGCTGCTTGGGGCCAAGCTGATTGCCGGGCTTATCATCGCGGCGCCCTTTGCCGGTGTTCTGTACCTATCGTATGTCCTGCATGGCCGGATCACGACGCTGAACGTGCTGCTGGCCGGGTTGGTGGCCTATAATCACATCCTGATCTGGGGGTTTTCGAACTTTCTGCTGGGCCTAGGCGTTCTTTTAGCAGCGACCGGATACTGGATTGCGACGCAGAACCATCCGGCGCGCCAGTTGCTGGTGACGGCTGTTCTGGGTCTTTTGCTGTTTTTCATCCACGGCTTTGCATTTGCGCTTTGGGGTCTGATCCTGGGCATGGTCGAGCTGTCGCTTGCGCTTCGGGCCGGGCATTCGGGGTTTGCCGCCCTTGCACGACGGGCCGGCAGACTGGCTTTGATTGCCGTCGCCCCGGTTCTGCTGTTCCTGCAGACGAAAACCGCGGGTGGCGGCGCAGCCTCACCGGTTTCAAACCTGCTGGCGCATGCGGAAAAAGGAACCCTGTGGGACCGGCTGAGTACCGAGGTTTTCCTGCGCATCGACGGCTTTCTGCGGGTAGCGGATTCAACCTGGCGCTCGTTCGACTATGGGTTCGGCGTTATTTTGTGGGGCGCGCTAATCTGCGGCCTGCTGGCCGGTGTCTGGCACATCGACAAACGCATGAAGCTTGCCGTTACGCTTTGCGCCGTGCTGGTTGTGATCATACCGCCCAACCTGTTTGGGGTCGGACATCTCAGCGAGCGGACCCCGCTTCTGCTGCTGACGCTTCTGGCGGCCAGCCTGTCTCTGAATCCGGATGCAAAACTATCGTATCGGCAGGCAGCGATCGCAACGCTTGCCGGGCTGTTGCTGGTTCGAAATCTGGTGCTGACCACCGGGTGGTATCAGGATGGTAGGAACTACGCGGCCTTCCTCGACGCGCTCAACACGCACGACACGCTCAGCCTGGGTGCGGGGGCCTATCTGGAGGACACCAGAAACCCGCAGATGTTCAGGCCCAGCTGTATCCCCTTGTCGTTTCTCATGGTGTTCAACGGGACCGCTGTGCCGACATTCGCCAATCCCACACAGCAGCCCATTCGGCTGGTCGGGCCACTGAACGATATCCAGACGGCAACCCGGCAGATCAGCGGGGATACGGAATACACGGTGCCCTCGGCGCTGGCTGTCCTGTCACAGGCAAAGGCGGAAACTGTCGTGGTCTGTGCGGTGGATTCCTTCCGGCAACAGGTTGATGGTTTCAGGATACTGGCCGCAGCCGAGCCGTGGACGCTGTATCAACGCGCAACATCCCCATAGCCCCGCCTTCAGGATATGATTGACCCAGAGACCCATAGATGAAAGCAAGCGCTGCGAGCATATCACCCACAGGGACCGCCAGGTTCATCGCGGACCGCGCGGACGGTCGCGATAACAATTTCAACCTGATCCGCATTCTTGCGGCCAGCGGTGTTCTGGTGTCGCACGCTTATCCCATCAGTTGGGGCGGAAAGGCCCCCCAGCCCCTCGAAAACCTGCTGCACGGCCTGACACTGGGAACGGTCTGCGTATGGATTTTCTTCGCCATTTCAGGATTCTTCATCACGCGCAGCTTTGATCGGCAATCATCCGTGGTTTCGTTCCTGACCGCCCGGGTCTTACGGCTGTTTCCCGCCCTTGCCACAGTGCTTGTCGTGACCATCCTGGTGGCCGGTTTTGTGGTGACCGATGCTGATCCGTCTGTGTTCTGGGCCGCGACCGGCGAGTATTTCGCGCGCAACATGCTGTTGTTCGATCTGAAATACGACCTGCCCGGCGTGTTCGAATCCAACCCCGGCGGGGCCGGGATCAACGGCTCGCTCTGGTCGTTGTCCTATGAAGTCACCTGTTATATTGGTGTCTTTATTTGCGGCCTTCTTGGCCTGCTTAGAAACCGAAAGGCCTTTGCCGGAATAACGCTGCTGTTCCTGTGCATCTATGCCGCAACGATGGCTTTGCAGCTTAACCCGCGCATCGATCAACTTGCGGAGCTTGGGCTGACATTCCTCACCGGAATGGTGTTTTACATCTGGCGCGACAAAATCCCTCTGTCTTGGGGCGTGCTTGCCGCGGTGACAGCCGTGACCGTCGTCGCCTGGTTCACACCGCTGTTCATGCCCGTGTTTGCTGTCAGCCTGTCTTATGCGGTGTTCTTTGCCGGATACGCCAAAGTACCGCTGCTGCTGCGCTACAACCGGCTGGGCGACTATTCCTATGGCGTTTACATTTACGCCTTTCCCATCCAGCAGCTTGTGGCGCAATCGGGGGTCACGACCCCTGCCATAAACATGGCCATCGCGATGCCCTTCACCCTGATCTGCGCCGTTCTGTCCTGGCATCTGGTTGAAGCCCCGGCCATGAAACTGCGGCACCGGATCAAAGTGCCGGGGCGCATCAAGACCAAGCAAGTCGCCAAATAGGCGGGCCCTACCCTTTCCAGATCCGCTTATAAGCCGCAATCAGTGCAGGCACCTGATGCGGCCAGGCCATTTCAGCCTCGACCCGGGCACGCCCATAACGGCCCATGACAGCGCGGCGTTCCTCATCCGCCAGCAGTTCGGTGATCTTGTCCGCCATATCCACCGGATCGTTGGCCTTTGCATAAAGCGAGGCCTCCTGTGCCGAGAACCGGCCTTCGGTCACATCGAACTGAACGATGGGTTTTTCAAATGCCATATATTCGAGGATCTTGTTCATGGTCGATTTGTCATTCATCTCGTTCACCCGGTCCGGGTTTACGCAGACATCCGCGGTCGACAGGATCTCGAACAGATCGTGATCCGGGGCACGCCCGGTAAAGGTGACATAATCTGACAGACCCATATCGGCGGACTGTTCCCGCAGCTTGTCCAGGCTGGGACCACCACCCACAAGACAAAACTGGATGTCATCACGGCCCTGCCCCTGCACCAGATGCGCCACGGATTCCAGCAGCAGGTCGATCCCTTCCTGATCGCCCATCACGCCGACATAGCCCACCATATGTTTCCGCCCATTGCGCCAATCCGGGTTCGGCGGCAGATGCTGCAGGCGGCTCAGATCGGGGCCCGAGCGGACGATAAACACATCCTCAGGCGCCATGCCGCCGCGTTCCATGGCGATCTTGCGATAGCTTTCATTGGTGGCAATCGACACTCGGGCCGAAGCGAAGGTCAGCCGCTCAAACGTCTTCATCAGCTTCCAGAAGAAACCACGCTTATTGAATTTCGCCTCGTAAAGCTCGGGGTTGATGTCGTGGTGATCGAACAGATAACGCACGCCAAAAAGTTTGAACGGCAGCGCCACCAGAAAGATCAGATCGGGCGGGTTGCAGCCATGGATGACATGAAATCCGCGGGTGAACTTGATCTTCAGCGCCAGCCAACTTTCCCAGAACAGCGCCGCGCCATATTCCAGCAGATACCCCAGCGCGCCGCTGGCATCCAACGGCAATGGATGACGATAGACCTTGATCCCCTCGTCTTCCCACACGCGTTCCTCATAGCCTTTGCCGGTGGGACAGATGACCGAGACCAGCGCGCCTGCGGCAGCCAGCGTGCGCGCCTCCATCCAGACGCGGCGGTCGAAGGGCACGGGCAGATTCTCGACCACGATCAGAACCTTCAGCCCTTTCAGGGGCTGGCTCTGGCGCAGCTCGTCAAACGAGACCGGCTGAATGGCGGATACGGGGCTAGTCATATTCATAGGTTCTCACCACCTCTGCATCGCCAAGGTCCAAATCATTGATGATCCGGTTTGAACCGATCACCAGATCCCATGGTCCGGCCTCGGCGGTGGCACGATCCACCAACAGGCTGCCCACTGTTGGCAGGTGGGTAAAAGTATAACCCAGGTTCTGGCCACGCAGATCGGCCGGTTTAATGGCCGGATCATAGACCAACAGCTGATACCCCGCCTGTAGCAGACGCCGGGCAATATCGACATTGGGGCTTTCACGCAGATCGTCGGTTCCGGCCTTGAAAGCCAGCCCGGCCATCAACACACGGCCTCCTTCTGGCAGCCGCGCCATGATGTCCTGCGCCTGATAGGTTTTGTGCGCCTGATTGGTCTGCAACAGGCTGTCGATCAGATGGGTATGTGCGCCCACCTCACCAGCAATATGCTGCAACGCACGCACATCCTTGGGCAGGCAGGACCCCCCGAACGCACCGCCCGGACGCGTGTAATAGGATGAGATGTTCAGCTTGGTGTCCGAGACGAAAATCTCGTGCATGGTTTTCGCTGATACACCCATGCTGTGGCAGATGCGGCCAATCTCATTGGCGAAGGCCACCTTGGTCGCGTGCCAGGTGTTGTCGACGAATTTGGTGATCTCGGCCTCTTCAAAGGCGGTGTAGAAGACCGGCGCATCCAGCCCTTCATGCATCTCATCCATCACTGCGGATCGGTTGCCATCGGCGGTGCCCACAACGATCTTGGGCGGGTTGAAGAAATCCTCCACCGCCGAGGCCTCGCGCAGAAATTCAGGGTTATAGACGATCTCAATCGCCTGCGCCGTATGGTCGCCCAGATAGCTTTGGAAGATCGGCTCGATCAGTTGCCGCACCGTGCCGGGCCGGAAGGTCGACCGATAGGCCACAGTCAGCGGCCGCGCCCGGTCGGGTGAGACGGCCTTGGCGATCTGGCGCGTCACCTCGGCCACGAAATTCATGTTGTGTGAACCATCAGTGGAACTGGGCGTGCCGACGCAGACAATGGCTAGATCGACATCGAACAAGTCCGGAATTTCAACCGTGGCGTGGATCAGGTTCCTGGCCAACGCTTCGGTCAGCAACTCAGCCACCTGGGGTTCCTTGATCGGGGGCTGCCCCGCATTGATTTCGGACACCTTGTCGGCGTTCACATCGACACCAACCACCTCATGCCCTTCACGGGTCAGACAGCACGCCGCCGTAAAGCCCACATACCCCAAACCAAAAATCGCAATTTTCATACTGTAATACCGCTCTAAAACTCAGCACCCAAAGACATGCAAACCGTCACGCTTGGTTTCTTTCTATATTTGCTGTCCAATTCATGACACCAATTGAGAGTACACTTTGAAGCAGAATTCAATCTACTGGTACGAGATACGAGTATCCTCTGATACATGAAACAAAATCGTTGCGAGGCACATACAAAACAGCACTATGTGGGCACCTATCAGTCGTCCGGTCAGAATACCAGAATCGCGATCCTGCGCGTCTCGGGGCATCCCAAAGGGTCGCCGGTTTGGAAACACTAACGCAGCAATGCGTCGTTTGTTATGAGTTTGGAAAGTTAAGAACGTGAAGCAGCCGTCCGATCCTGCTCCAGCTAAAAGCACATCTTCCCGCACGTCCACTCTTGCGGTGGGTGCAACCACATTGTTTGCCTCCAGCCTGTTTCGGCAAGTGCTGGGGCTGCTCACCCTGATCGTAACCGCCCGGCTGCTGACGCCCAAAGATTTCGGCATCGCCGCCTATTTCCTGGTTGCAACGGCCTTTCTTGAGATGATGCAGCGGCAGATCGCCGTCGTTCTCATACGGCTTGACGACGTCACCCAGGAACACCTGAGCACAGTGTTCACCTTTCAGGTGATCCTCGGTCTTGCCGGGGCGCTGTTTTTCTACGCGACCCAGCCTCTGCTTACCCTTCTGGACATACCCGAACTGATCCAGCTTGCCCCGGTGCTGTGTGTCCTGTCCCTGATCATCGCCCTGAAAAGCTCGCGCTTTGTCCTGTTCGAACGCAAGCTGCGCTTCAGTTTCGCGGCCGGAGAAGAAACTATAAGCCGGATCGTGTATTCGATCATCGCCATCAGCCTGGCCTGGCTGTGGGGTGATTTCTGGGCCATCATTGTCGCCAGCTTCTGTGCACTTGTGACCCGCAGTATCCTGACATTCAGCATGGCCCCCATGACCGTGCGGCTGTCTCTGGCCCGCTGGCGCGACTGTTTGTCCTTTTCGGTCTGGACCACGGGTGCTCAGGTTTCGTTGTTCTTTTCGAACAACATGCCACAGCTCATCATCGGCGCGACCCTGGGGCTGGCCGATGCCGGTATTTTCCGGCTGGGCAACAGGCTAAGCACGCTTGTCACAACGCAGCTGTTTGCCCCCCTGCAGCGCGTGCTTTACCCCGGTCTGGCAGACATTTCCCGCAATACCGACCGGCAGGATGAGGCGTTCAACCGGCTCAACGAGCTGCTACTGGCAATCGTGCTGCCGATTTCGCTTGGGATGGCGCTGGTCGCCAATCACATCGTCGTCGTGGTGATCGGCTGGCAATGGCTGGGCGTGGCACAGGTGATCTGGATTCTGGCACCGCTCAAGGCGCTTGAAACGCTGCAGGAAAACGTCCGGTCGGCCTCTTACATAGAAGGATCGACCAAGATCCTGTTCATCCGGAACACGTTTCTTCTGGTGTTTGTCTGCCTGCTGATGCGCGAAGGCGTTCAGTTCGGCTTTACCGGCGCGCTGCTGGCAGCGGGGGCGGCCAGTCTGGTTACGATCTTTACGACGCTGATGATCGCGAAACGGTTTGGAACCCGCACCTTCTTTGGGCCACTCACCGTCGCCTGGCGGTCTTTTGCATCCACCCTGGCCATGATCGCGGCTGTGCTGTTCGTCAGCAGCGCCTATGGCAGCGGCGACGCGGTGGGCTGGGCGTATGAAACGGCGGATGACCTGCCACTGCTGCGCTTCCGGTTTGCGGTCAAGGTTCTGGTCGGGGTGTTCGCCTATATCGGCACGCACCTGCTGCTGTGGCAACTGGCCGGAAAGCCCAAGGGTGTCGAAAGCCTGGTTTTGGAACTGGTGGCCAAGATCAGGTCCAGATTCGTCGCGGCGCATTGAGGGTCCGTCCAGCAGGCTCAGGCCGACAGCGCGTCTTTCAGCTCGGATACGATGTGATCGACATGCGCGGCTGACAGATATTGGTGCAACGGCAATGTCAAAGTGCGGTCCTTGATCGCCATCGCCTGTTCCTGACCTGTCCAGTCCAGATTGCGGTTGAACCCTGCCCACCAGGGCGTTGCCCCGATCCCGCGGTCCTGTAACCGCTGCACAATCCGGTCCCGGCCGTCCACCATGATCGGCATATTGAGCGGACAGGTCGAGGGCGCAAGTTCGGGAACAAGCATCCGTATACCCGGCATGCCCTCCAACAAGTCCCGATAGCGTTCCCAGTTCGACCGCCTGATCGCAATGGCCTGAGACACGGAAAAGGCCTGCAGCGGACGTGACGCAAAGAAGCTCATGCGCGCATTCCGCAGGGCCGGGTCGAAATAGTAATGCCACGGGATATCTTCGAGCTGCCCGTCGACAGGACCAGCCTGTGGTTCCGCCTGATCCGATCCGCGCAAGGCCTGCTTCAACCCTCTGATGCGCTGCGGACCCAGCACATTGACCAAACCGGTGCGGGCCAGCGTCTTTGCCACCCTTTTATGCGGCGCTGGCCGCGAAAACGGATTTCCGGCGGTCAGGTCCGAAGCGTTGATCACAAGCGCCCCGCCCCCCAGAACGGGGAGGAATTTGTAAAAACAGAATACCGAAACATCACCGGTGTGGCCTTCCGCAGGAGTGGTGCCGCTCAGCAAGCTCAGCGCGCAATCCTCGATCAGGCGCAAACCGTGCCGGTCACACAATGCGCGCAACTCTGCCAGGGCGGGTTGGATCACCCCAAAGAAATGCGTCACGTAGATGGCCCGCGTCCGCCTTGTGATCAGAGGTTGGATCCGGTCCGGATCGGCGAGCAAATCTTCGGCAACCGGATACTGCCGGACCGAAAGACCGGCGTCGATCAGCGGGTCAACCTCCGATCCGCAATTGTAGGCTGGGGCCAGAACCTCGTCCCCGGGCTGCAGGTCAAGAAGATCGCAGGCCGCCCGGATTGCGACACGGGTATTGAAGCTCCAGAAAACCGAACGGTCCTGAAACAGGGCCGCATATCCGCCTGCGGAATCGCGGCGGAACAGGTTGGCCAGCCGCATTGGCGGATCACCGCAATAAAGCGCTTTCTTCCCTGTGTCGGTGGTCATCTCACCCCCTGCCCCTTAGTAGCTTCGCCAAACGCGACGGCGTGTCAGGCGGCTTTCATCGCAATGTCCAACGGG
This sequence comes from Ruegeria sp. AB9, assembly GCF_056542585.1. NCBI lineage: Bacteria > Pseudomonadati > Pseudomonadota > Alphaproteobacteria > Rhodobacterales > Roseobacteraceae > Ruegeria > Ruegeria sp. AB9. The sequence continues at coordinate 104,339 of NZ_JBQGAA010000014.1, forward strand.
CACAAACCCCACTTTTTGAATATTGAGCTTGGAGGGCACATTGTAATCCCGGCAATTGGTGAAAAACCCCTGGACCCCATCGGCCACCCTGTCGGCGACGATCGCGTTCCAAAGCTGGCCCTGCAAATTCCGGCCCCGGTACTGCGGCAGGACGTAGATGTGCCAGAACAGCTCCTCATGCTCATTCAGGGGCACAAAAAAATCGCGGCTATGGGCGGCATCCCGGACCCAGGCCAACGCCTGAAGGTGACCGTCTTTTTCCAGCACCCAAAGCCGCCATCCGGCCTTGAGCCAGCCCATTGCCCCCCAGTCATGCGCGGCCTCGGGATCATTCAGCAAGGCCAACGCGTCTTGAGGGAAATCGTCCGGCGACAGGATTTCCCGGACCTGCCCGGCCTTGGGGTCGCCTTTCCGGCTGCCCGCGTCCAGCCGGAAAACCAGATGCCGCTTGCGGACAAAACTGTCCATCAGGGCCAGCCAGACCTGCCGGACCAAAGCCGCCGGTCCGCGCTGCGCGGCTCCCAGGATCAGCTGTGTCTTGCCTTTTTTTGCCAGCTTCATGTTTTGTGTCACCAACCATTCGTGCGGGGTCACCCCGTGACGGCCCGCTTGACCTTTTTCAGCTGCCCCCGGATCAGACTGCGCGCATTCCCTGTCAGATAGACATGCCTGTTCACAATCTTTTCCCGCGCGGAAATGCGCTGGACCACCTGCGGATTGAATTCCGATTTGTACTTGTTGATGTTGAATTTCTTTTCGCCCGGAACCGGCGTCCGATACCCTTCGACGTCCAGAATAATGCAGCCCTTTTGCCTGGCCCAGACCATCGTCTCAAGCCACAAGGCGGGCGCGATCCGCAGGTTGCCCGCTGCGCGCAGATGGTCCGGTTCGGTGGTGAAATGCCGCCCGTGCACGACATCCTTGCTGCGATACACCAAAAGCCCCGCCAGAAAGACCTCTTGCTGCCAGGCCAGAAGCACGGTGCCCAGATCGCCCGGTAACAGCACATCCTCGAACGTCGCCTCGTAGGCGGGCACATCCAGTTCCTGCAGCCCCCGCTGGTGCCGCAACCGATTCATGCTTTCTATGAAGATGCGGAATTCATCGGCTGTGCGTGCAGCGCTGAACGAAACGCCCTGCCGCTCGGCGCGCCGGACCTCGCGCCGCGCGCTTTTGGAAAACGCCTTCATAATCTCGTCCGGCGTTCCGGTTATGTCGACCCATCCGGTTTGGCGAAACTGTTCTTCTTCGGCGATGCGCCATCCTGCACGCGCAAGAATCGCATCAAGCGTTTCGGCATCTTCCCCGGTCCAGAACGGCGTGACATTCAGACTGCCGACCCGGGCAAGCTCGGGCTGTTGGCACAGGGCCTTTAGAAAGCGTTCCATGTCTGTGGCATTGTCGCAAACCGGGCCGCTCAGGCAAAAGGCACGGGACCAGGCGCAGGGCAAGAACGGGTGCGGTTCAAGTGAAAGCAGGGCGACACCTGCAAGCGCCTCACCACGACGCGCCAAGGCATAAATCACCTTGTTTCCCAGTTTTTGTTCCGAATTTGCAAACAATGGCGATTGCCGGGGGTGCTGGCGTTTGGCCGCATTCAGGAACGCCACCCACTCAGCACGTTGCTCTGCGCTCAGGGCCTCAGTGCATTCAATTTTAACGCTGTCTTGCCCTGCAAATTGCTGCACTGCCAAACTAATACCTCAATACGCTGATATATTTACTTTGAATTTCACAGCTACTTTTTAACAACAGTCATCGTTTGACCGAGTTCAGTGTATTCATAGATTCGAACAATGGCTAAACAATTTGAAAATGTATGCGGTTAAAGAGAACAGGGTTTCATGATTTTATCGTCGCACAGCACACATGTCGAATGCGCTGTTTCCATCGTAATCGTAAACTGGAACACCCGGGACATCCTTCGGGACTGCCTGATCTCGATCGCGCGTGAAACGCAGCAGCCGCATGAGGTCATCGTTGTCGATAACGCGTCAAGCGACGGATCGGCCGACCTTGTCCGCGATGAGTTTCCTGATGTCCTGCTGATTGCCAATGACGCGAACCGGGGGTTTGCCGCCGCGAACAATCAGGGGCTGGAGATCGCGCGCGGCAACAACCTGCTGCTGCTCAACCCCGATACGATCATCCTGAACGGCGCCATCGACACCATGCTGGACTGGCTGGCGCAGCACCCTGACGTAGGCTGTGTCGGATGTCAGGTTCTGGAAGATGAGGACACGATCCAACGCACCTGCTTTGCCGATCCCGGCCCGGGCAATCTGGCGCTGAGCGAATTTGGGTTGCGCCGCCTGTCACCGCATAACCGGTTCTTCGGCCATGCCGAGTATGGCGACTGGAACCGGCGGTCCGAGCGTGAGGTCGATGTGGTTTCTGGCATGTTCATGCTGGTGCCCCGCCGTGTCTTTGAGGCTGTCGGCCTTCTGGACGAGGCGTTCTTTGTCTACTCGGAAGAGGCCGATTGGTGCCGCCGCATTCGCGATGCAGGCTGGCGTTGCGTCTTTGCCCCCGAAGCGCAGATCATGCATTTGGACGGCGGTGGCAAAAGCACCGTTCAGATCCGGTCGCGTATGTTCGTTCAGATGCAGAAAAGCAAGATGATCTACCTGCGCAAGCATTATGGCCTGAGCGGCGCACTTCTGGGCCGGATGATCTTTGTCGGCTCTTCCATATTGCGCTTCGTCATGTCGGCCGCGAACCAGCGGGACGAGGCCGCCGCAAGACGGCGTCTGGCGCGGGCCTCGCTGCGGTATCACCTGACCCGGCAGGAGCCGGCAGAGTGAAGGACACGGGCACCCAGATGATGTTTCAATGGGTCAATGGGGCAGAACCCCTTGAGGACATCGCCGCAGAATGGGCCACCTTGGCCCAGCGGACAGGAGCGGATATCTATGCCACACCGGTCTGGGTCCTGACCTGGTGGGTCCATTTCGGGCGCGGCAGGACGCTCAGAACCCTTGTGGTGCACGATGCGCAGGGTCAGCTGGTCGCCCTGCTACCCTTCATGATCCATTCGGTCTGGGCAGGGCCGGTCAGAATACGCATCGCCAAACTGGCCGCAACAGACCCCAATACAGTGCTTTTCCGGCTGGCGGCCGAAGACCACGTGCTGGCGCAGAGCCTGGCAGAATCCCTCACCGGCCTGCTTGATGAGGGCCGCGCCCATCTGGTCAGCTTCAGCCCGGCATCCGAGCGTGGCGGCATACTCGCCGCTATCCGGGATGTCGTGACCCAGAACAACAGCACCCCGGCCCTGACCCTGTCCGCTGCACCCTCTGGCACACATACCGTTTTCGAACTGCCCGACACGTTTGACGGCTATCTTGCAAACCTGTCCAAGAAGCGGCGCAGCCAGTATCGGCGGGATCTGAAACATCTGCAGAAAGATCACGAGCTGACCACGGCGCTGACCCATCCCGGCAGTGATCAGTTCCGGGATTTTGTCGGCTTTCACAACCGGCAATGGCAAGAGATCAGAAAGGGCGGTCATTTCGTGGACTGGCCCGGCAGCGCAGCGTTCTACAGCGATCTGGCAGATGCAACATTGCAAAGCCATGAAACCTGGTTTGTCGAACAGCACGGTCGGGATGGGCCCCTTGCCACCCAGTTTTGCCTGGTCTCGGGGCAGGTCTGCCACTGGCGGCTGCCCGCCAGATCGACCGACCCGGAACTGGAACGCCTGAGCCTGGGCAAGATCGGCCTGATCCAGATGATCGAGCAACTGATCAGCGCGGGCGTAACCCGGATCGAGGCCGGGATTGGCGCATATGGCTATAAGCTGATCTATGGCGGTGAATCGGTGGCCACCCACCGTCTGATCGTCTCGCGGCAGTCGGCGTGGTCGTCTTTCCTGATCAAAATCAGCCTCGGCTGGGCGCGTTTTCTGCATCTGGCCTATTACAGGCTCTGGTTCGGTCGCATCGCCCCGCGCCTGCGATCGGTGATCCCGCTGGGGTACAAACCTTTATGGTCCGCCTGGATCAGAACACGGATATGACCCCGGCATGATCACTGAACAGCTGTCCGTAAAAGTTCTGTCCGAACAGGAATGGCCCGCGCTCAGCGCGCGGTTCCGGGACCTGACCTATGAACAGAGCCTGACCTACGCGCGCGCGGCAGCCACACGGATCGGCGCAACCACGGAATTTGTCGCTCTGTATGATGCACAGGAAACGCCTGTTGCCGCGGCCTGCCTGCGGATCAAAAAGATTCCGGTTCTGAACCGGGGCATTGCGTGGATCGCCGCAGGGCCGCTGGCCGTTCCCAACGATTTACCCGAACCCGGCCCCGACACCCTTTATTCAATTTTGTCGGTGCTGCGCGACCATGTGCATTCCGCAGGGCATATCCTGCGCCTACGCTTTCCGGTTCATGCCTCCCCGCCAAAGGATGCGATTGCGCGCGCAGGCTTCACACCGACCGAACGGGCCGCACCCTATCGCACCGTGCTGATCGACCCGGATCAGGAAGATGACAATCTGATGCGCGCCCTGTACGGCAAATGGCGCAACCCGTTGCGCAATGCGCTGAAGGCGGGGCTGGAGCTTGAAACCGGGCCAATCCGGGACCTGTCAGGCTGTTTCAGCCACCTTTATGAACAGGTGCGGGAGGCCAAGGGGTTTCAGCCCGATATACCGCCGGAATTCTATTATGCGCTGTCGGGGCCGGATTTCGACCATGACGTTCTGATTGCCCGCAAGGATGGCGAAGATATCGGCGCGATGACGATCGGAGTGTCCGGCCCGAACGCCACCTATCTGTTCGGCGCCACGTCCGAGGCCGGGCGGAAGCTCAATGCCGGGCACTACCTGATGTGGCAGTCCATGCTGTATTGCCGCGAACGGGGAGTGAAATGTTTCGATCTGGGCGGGATCGATGCCGAGGCAAACCCAAGTGTCACCCGTTTCAAACTGCGCACGGGCGGCGCGGACATCACGGCGGCGGGGCCTTATGAAGCCCGGCCAAACGGGCTTGGGGCGGGTCTGATCGACCTGGCCGAAACCCTGCACAAAAGGCTGAGGTCCTGATATGGCCCGCCTGATCGGATTGAACTTCCACGGAATTGACGCTCCGGCCCGTGACCTTGAAAACGGCGAAGCGCCGTATTGGCTGTCTGAGGCTCAGTTTACAGACGTTCTGGACCGGGTGGCGGCAAGCCCCAATCCGAAGGCCTTTGTTCTGACCTTCGATGACGGCAACTTGTCGGATTACGAAATCGCCCTGCCCGCCCTGACCCGGCGCGGGCTGACCGCGACGTTCTTTGTGCTGACCGGGCGGTTGGACGAAACCGGCTCTCTGGCCCGCGACCACGTCAAGGCGCTGCTGGCCGCCGGAATGGGCATTGGCAGCCACGGGATCGCCCATGTCGCCTGGAGCACGCTTAGTACCGAAGCGCTTGAACAGGAACTGACTCAATCCCGCGATGTGCTGCAGGAGTTGTGCGGCACCCCTGTGACCGAGGCCGGAATACCGTTCGGCCGGTACAACGCCCGCGTCCTGCGCGCCCTGCGCCGCACGGGCTATAAAACCGCGTTTTCCAGCGATACAGGGTCTATGAACGACACCGCCTTTCTGCGCCCACGCACATCCCTGCGCGGGGATATGACACCGGCTGAGATTGACGCAATACTTATGGGGCAAATGCCTGTGACCCGCCGCATACGCCGCGCGGTCGGCATGATCCGAAAACAGCTTCTGCCGCTGCGCTAAGGCTTTCAGACAGCGTCCTTCGATCCTGTGGCCGAGGACCGGGCATATCCGAATTTATCCAGAACATGCCCCAGTTCCTGTTCGATATAGGCCAGATGCTCGGGCTCCAGCTCGTCTTTCCACTGCCCGCTGCGGCCGCTGCGGATATGCGCGCGTTCGTTGGTTTTCGTGGCCGAGACTTTGCTGCGCTTGCCAGCCTCGAACAGGCGCATCAGGCGGACGCCCAGCTCATGCTCCTGTCCGGTCAACCCCAAGAAAGTGAACATCTCGGAATAGAGTTCATCACGCTGATCACCCATGAGCGCATCATACGGGACCTCAAGAATATCCGGGTCATCCAGATCCCAGTTCTCAAGCGTTTCGCGGCTGAAAAAGATGAAATGGCGGATTGTCATGAACAGACCTTCGGTCTTGTCCACCGCCTGAAGCTTTTCCTGATAAGTCCGCCCGTTTTCGTCCGGGACATGAGCCCAAAGCTCATTCGTCCACAGGTGGTAATGATAGGAGGATACGATCATATCGCGCGGATCCCGCATGATATGTATCCCCCGGTAGCGCCCGATTTCAGACCAGGGCGTCCGGCTGTGCGTCGACAGGAAAACCCGGGTCTTCGGTTGCGGGGCCTCTTTTGAGATATCCTCGAACCGGGCATTCAGCCCAAAGGCCAGAAGCTTGAGCACGGCCTTGAAATAGGTGGTCATGGCCTTGTGATGCGTGCCGACAAATATTTTGGGTTGGTCTTCCTCAGAGGCCCGCGCCCGCATCCGGCTGGCGATTAAGAGCGGAAGGATTTGCCAAAATTCAGGGTTCTTCAAAAGCCCGTAATTCTTGCGAAACGTGATGGGGACCTGAGTCAGCTTTTTCTGCAGTTCCGACCGCTTCGGCTTGCGGCCAATCCCGGCATCTGTCGTAATCTTGCTTTGCTGAACTGACACCTGTCGACTTCCTTATACACTTATCACAAAACGCGCCGCCCCCTTTTGGCCGCTTATGTTCCCTCGGGCCCGAACCGCGTATAGCGTATCCGCCGCGTGCGGCGCTGGTTCGCCTCGACCTGCGGCTGATCGCTTTCCTCTTTGGCATCGACCATCCAGATCCCCGCACCAAGCAGGAACATCAAAAGGCACAATGTAGCGTCCCAGACATGCACTGTGATGGCTGAAACACAGAACCCGGCCAGGGCGAAGAGATACCCCAACCGGTAGTTTTCCAATTTGCTGGACAGCTTGGCGCGCCCCAAAATCACGAAAGTCATCACGATGGCCGCGACGATGAAAATCAGCGACGGTAACCCGTAGCGCAAAGCGACAACCAGCCAGAAATTATCGACGCTTCCAACAATCCAGCGCGGGCGCGACCATTCGTTGAATCCGATCCCAAATATCGGACTGTTCAGGATGTCGTCCGAGGAATAGGTGAAAATGAAAATCCGGTTCATCGCCGTCGATTTCTTGAGCGTCAGATAGGCTGCGAAAATCTGGGCCGGAGGCCGGTTGGCGAAAATCTCGAGGAACAAATATATCCCTGCAAACATATAAAGCAGCAGGTTCCACTTTCTCTGGAGGAAAGAGAACACGGTCTTCCAGCCCATCAAGGCTATTTGCACCACGATCGACAGCCAGGCCCCCGACGACAGGGATACAAATGTGGCAAGCACGACGTTGCCGGCCCGGGACATTTTGAAGGTGAACCCTTTGCCATATCCCAGAACATACCAGACCAGCGAAAAGGCAACGCTGCAGAAGACACCGTACAGGATCGGGTGCGGCATCGACCCTTGCGCCCTGTAAAAGCCCAGGCGCGGCTCTTCCTGCACGACGTTGTAAACGTTGCCGATCTTCCCGAAAATCTCGAGGATCAGGGACCTGTCCGCAATGAACTGATAGACACTGAACGGCAGCATCAGCAGCACCGCGATAAAGATCCAGCGCACGAAAACCCGAAAGGCGTGTTCATCCCGTATCATCCAGCGGGCGATGAAATACGGGCCGGTCGTCTCGATGAACGAGATGCCGATATATTCCCACCTCCACAGGGCATGGTGGTAAAAGATCGCCAGCGCCCCCCACAGCGCATAGCCCAGGACAAGGAAATCAGGCGCGTAATACCCGCCCGAGCCGTCCAGCCAGCGGATCAGGGCCGGGAAAAAGAAAACCAGCAGAACAATGCGATACCCGCTGAGTTGCAGACCCGCGAGTTCAAAATAAAGTGGCAGCGTAAAGCCGATGAACAGCAAAGGTATGACAAACGGCCGGGATGTGCGCCCGGTGCTGTCACCCGTCGCCTGCAAATCCCGTCTTGTACCAGTCGATGCCACCAATGAAGTTCACCACCACTTTGCGCATATGTTAGCAGATCCATGTCCTGTCTGACTGTTATCCTGAATACAGGTCATAGAAAAAAAATCACTTTTGATGAATACCATGATTTTAACGGTTTTTGCCCAACCGCACGCGGACCTGAAAGGGGTGTGATTATACGACAACATCCTCAAGCGCTTTCTGGTGCAAATCAATATCCGCGGCATAATAATCTTGCACAAATCCCCGGATTTCGGGCCGGTCAAACACAGAAGGCTCGGAAGAACCGCTTGGTTTCATTAATAATTTCCGAGCCGAAACACGCAGCTTTTCATGTATCGGACCGGGCAAAACCCGCCTGGCAACAGCGCTTCCTGCATACATGACACGGCTCAGGCCCTGATAGCGGAACACCGTGGTCTGGTTGGCATGACCGATTTCCAGCGCATCGGCACCGATATGGCGGGCTAGGTCAGAAACGAAACAATCCATCCGTTCGACGGGGTATAGGTTACGGACCATGCGTTTTCCGTCGACTTGGACAAACCCGGATTGCCGGGCGAAATGGATATAATCCGGTGCGATCACCGCAGGATCGGATTGAAGATAGGTGATCACCTTGCCGATCTCGTCACGGATATCGCTGTCATCTAGCTGCGCGAACTCCTTGCCCAGATACATCTTGGCTCGTTGCGCCATGGCAGACCGGAATCTTTGAAACGGGTCACGCAAAAGCGCGTAGCTTTCATAGCTTTCAAGCTTTCCGAACGCTTCGGGGTCCAGTTCGCGCAGCAATGACAGCGGCAAATGCCGAAAGTCAATCTCACCCAGTTTCGGATGATGCTCTACGGTTTTGAGGAACCGGCTGTCGGCATCATGAAAGGGTAAAACGGCGCTTCGCACGGATGTTCCCGCGCATTTGGGGACATGGACGAAAATAAATCGATACCGGTCAGACAAAATCATAAATCGAAACCATAAACACGAAACAGAACTTACATAGCGTTATGTGCAAAGAACCCACAAAAGGCCAGATGCGGAAACCAAAGACGGGGCGCAATTTCTTGCGCCCCGTCCCGGTTTCTTCCGTTTTGCCTGTTGTTGCACACACTGGCGTCAGGCGATCATGGTGTCGTCCAGAACCGTTGTATCGACAAACTGAACATCATCGTCGATCGCAAAGGCGCTGATCTCGCCATCCACATCGCGGCCCCACGGAGAGCCCAGCGACCAACCCCATTGGCCGCCACCGGTGAAGTCGAAATCCACCCCGCTTTCGTCGATGACAACCTGATCATCAACGATCACCTGCAGCCGGTCCGCATTCTGGTCAACCAGAACGGTGATCGTATGCGTTTCGGTGTCGTTCAGGCCGATATCATATGCCTTGAACCCCTTGTGGAACTTGGCATCATTGTTGGCGACATTCACAACCAACCCGTCGCCGACGACAGACAGGCCAAATTTCGTGTGGTTCCAGACAAGACGCTGCCCGCTGCCGTCTGCTTCGTCCCGGGTAAACTCGACCGTAAAGGCGATCTGGTCCGAAGATTCGAACTCCTCAAGGCGACCGATGTTTACGTAATCGTCCTTGCCGTCAAATTGTATCACCGGTCCGGATCCAGTATTCGCGACGGTCGCATCCCCTTTCAGCTGGATTTCGTCGTTGCCGATCAGCGAGGCAATATCCAGAACGAAATCATCGAAGACCATCCCTGTGGTTGTCCCGCTGTCCGGTTGGGTTGTCCCGCTGTCCGGTTGGGTTGTCCCGCTGTCCGGTTGGGTCGTCCCGCTGTCCGGCTGGGTTGTCCCGCTGTCCGGCTGGGTTGTCCCGCTGTCCGGTTGGGT
>NZ_JBQGAA010000015.1:0-100374 GCF_056542585.1 Ruegeria sp. AB9
CGCCGCCTTCGTTTTCACCGCCGCCTTCGTTTTCGCCGCCGCCTTCGTTTTCGCCGCCGCCTTCGTTTTCGCCGCCGCCTTCGTTTTCGCCACCGCCTTCGTTTTCGCCACCGCCTTCGTTTTCACCACCGCCTTCCTGGGCGTATGCTGCATCCACCGTCACAAAAGACAGAACAGCAACAGCAGGTACTCCGGAAAGCGTAATCACACTTGCAGTTGTCATCATTAACTTGGACAGAACACTCATCTTAATTCTCCTGTTTCAAAATGACTTACGCAGTGGCACGAGCGTAAAGACGCCTTCGTAGCGCCGTTATGAAAGGCTGGAAACGCGTCGAAGCCAGCAAAAAATGGCCAAAATTGAGGATAAAATGTGGCAAAAATGTGCCCGATTCAACTCAGGGAACTAAAGTGAAACGTTTCTCAATTTTTTGGCGAAATCGGGAGCAGGGGTTCACTGAGTCGCTTTGTTGCAGGAATTCTGTACCTCGGTACAGGGCCGTAGTTCGCGGCAGAACCCGGACTCAAAGGTTGGATCGACGGAAGCGGTTGACCCTTCAAAACACCGCGCGTAATGCAAGGCATATGGAAAAGAAAAAGAAGCCCTCGCGTCAGCAAGTCTATACCCTTCTGGTCCAGGTCGGCCGCAAGGATGGCGACGGCTTGCCGGAAGGTGCGACCGGCGCAGCACTGATGTGTTATGCCAGCGGTGTGGATGAAGCCGAGGCGGTGCGCGAAACAGTGGCTATTCTAAAACAGGCCGACACCGCACCCCTGGATGTTACTGGATACGGGACTCTGGCCGAACGCGAGGCACAGGGGCACGATATCGAACCGGACGAACGTGCCCTGATGCAGCGAGCGCTGGATGAAAACGCAGTCATCGTCGCGCAGATGACACCGTTTTTCGGAGACGAGGCGCAGGCCTAGTTCCGTATGCCGAACCACTTACGGTAGATTTCGTCATAAGTTCCGTCTTCGCGCAGCGCCAGCAGTGCCTGGTTAACATCCTCGACCAGAGGTGACCCTGTCGGGAAGGCGATACCGTAGTTCTCGCGCAGGAAAACGCCACCTGTCATCGATGCAATCCGCCGCCCTTCATGAGTTGCATAGTAGGACAATATCGGTGCATCGAATACCACCGCGTCAAGTTGTTTGGATTGGAAAGCGTCCAGCATTTGATCCAACCCGGAATAGCCGGTGAATTCGATTTCACGCCGGTTCAGAAAGCTTGCCGCCGTTGAATTTGAGATGGTTCCGACATTTTTGCCATAAAGGTCGTTCACCGAATTCACACTGCCTGTGATCGCGTCCACCGTCATGACCGACGTGATACGGGCCGTGAAAACAGATACGATGAAAAGCGAAGAGACGACCAGAACAACACCAAGAAGCCGGCCAAAGGGTGTGCGTGGCATCCTCTCTTCGAACCCGCCATTCACGACAAGGTTCAGCGCCCACCAGAACGAGGGAAACCAGGCCTCGTTCAGCTTGCGGTCGAAATAGGGTTGGGCGCGACGTTCAAAGCTCCACATCAACATACCGCCGCCCAGCAGGATGGCAAAAGCCAGGCCAATGGCTATAAACAGCTCTTTGGAGAGCAGCGCTTGCAGCAGCGACGGCTGGCGGGCGGCTTCCGACGGTACCATGATCTGCAGACCCGCCTCAAAGATAGGCTGGGTGAAGTCCATTTGCGTTTCCCGCAGAGCAGTGATCGAGATATTGGCGACCGCAAGATCTGCAGACCCATCCTGTACTGCATCCAGCATGTCCGAGAATGACCCGACCCGATTGACCGTGTAGTCCCAGTTCAGCGACTCGGCCAGCGCGGCGAGCAGATCCATCGAAAAGCCGGTTTCTGCCCCGTCCTCGACATAGGAAAACGGGGAGCGGGTCACCGTAGTGACTGTGAGAGACTGTGCCATGCTCTGCTGTGCCAGGACGGCGAAAGTCAGGCAGATCAGTGCGAATAATGCACGCTTCATATTCAATTCACCTGTTTCGCGGCCCTGTAACGCGATTGTGCTGCGGGCGGCAAGATGGTCGCTGGGTAAACTACCATGAATTATTGGGGTCTCTCTTTGACATCTTCGCCTAAAGGTGGGCGATTTTTTTACGGATTGGGGTTGGAAAACCGGCCAATTCGTTGAATCTGTGCGCGAACCCGCGAAAGATACAGTTCCAGAGGCCAATGCATGACCGACCCTGTTCAATTGACAGCCAATCTGATCCGTTGCCCATCGGTCACACCTGAGGAAGGCGGCGCGCTGGTTTTGCTCGAGTCGGTGCTGTCGGATGCAGGGTTCGAATGCACGCGCGTTGACCGGGGGGGCATCAGCAATCTTTTCGCGCGGTGGGGCCGGAAAGGTCATGCGCGCAGTTTCGGTTTCAACGGCCATACCGATGTTGTTCCGGTCGGCGATGAAACTGCCTGGACGATGCCGCCTTTCGGGGCCGAGGTGCGGGATGGCGTAATGTATGGGCGCGGCACCACCGATATGAAATCGGGGGTTGCGGCTTTTGCGGCTGCTGCCGTGGATTTCGTGCGCGACACGCCGCCGGACGGAGCCATTATCCTGACGATCACCGGTGATGAGGAAGGCGATGCGCTGGATGGCACCACCGCCCTGCTCGACTACATGGCCGGTGCGAATGAGCATATGTCCGTCTGCCTGGTGGGTGAACCGACATGCCCGAACAAGATGGGTGAGATGATGAAGATCGGCCGTCGGGGCTCGATGACTGCCTGGTTTACGATCACAGGCGTTCAGGGGCATTCGGCCTATCCGCATCGGGCCAAGAACCCTTTGCCGGCCATGGCCCGGCTGATGGATCGGTTGGCGAGTCACGAACTGGATCAGGGTACAGATCACTTCGATGCCTCCACGTTGGCAGTGGTCACTATCGACACTGGAAATACCGCAACCAACGTGATCCCGGCCCAGTGCGGCGGAACGGTGAATATTCGCTTCAATGACCTGCACTCTGGGGTCGGATTAAGTGACTGGCTGAAGTTGGAAGCTGATCAGGTGGCTGCTCAGTACGGTGTTGAAATTGCTGCTGAAATCAGGATTTCGGGCGAAAGTTTTTTGACCCCACCCGGACCATTGTCGGATCTGGTGGCCAAAGCGGTAGAGGCTGAAACAGGCGTAGCGCCCGAGCTTTCGACAACCGGCGGTACGTCGGATGCGCGTTTTATCAAGAACCACTGTCCGGTTGTTGAGTTCGGGTTGGTCGGGCGCACGATGCATCAGGTCGACGAGTGTGTTGAGGTGGCGCAGATTGAGCAGCTCAAAGCGATCTACTCCCGTATCCTGACGGACTATTTTGAATGAGTTTTGACATTGAAGTTACCCAGGACTTACCAACTTGTTTCGCTTTGCGGCATCAGGTCTTCGTTCTCGAGCAGGGGGTCCCTGTCTCGGAAGAACAGGACGCGCTGGACAGTTCCGCGATCCATCTTCTGGCGCGGGACGTTCAAGGGCCTGTGGGAACAGCACGTATTGTCTGTGGCGAGGGTGCGGCCAAGATCGGTCGCGTTTGCGTTCTGAGCCGAGTCCGGGGACAGGGGTTGGGCGCTGACCTGATACGCAAGGCTGTCGATATTGTCCGAGCCGACCCAGCGATCCACCAGGTAATACTCGGAGCACAGACACACGCTATCAGTTTTTATGAAAAACTCGGCTTTACCGCTTTGGGTCCGGTTTATCTGGACGCCGGGATTGAGCATCGCGACATGGTACAGGAATTGCCGTGACCCGTACATTGGTGATCATGGTGAAGGAACCTCATCCGGGTCGTGTGAAAACGCGCCTGGGGCGGGACATTGGAATGGTCGGCGCAGCATGGTGGTTCAGGCACCAGACCCGATCATTGATCCGAAGATTGCGTGATCCCCGCTGGCAGATCGTGTTGGCCGTCTCGCCCGATCAGCAGGGTCTGACCAGCCGTGTCTGGCCTGCTGACCTGCCGCGCGCGGCGCAGGGGCGTGGCGACCTGGGGGATCGCATGGGGCGGATGCTGCGCGGGATGCCCAAAGGGCCGGTTTGCCTGATCGGCGCGGATATTCCGGGGATTTCCCGCGCCCATATTGCCCGTGCTTTCGACGCATTGGGGCGTTCTCAAATGGTATTTGGACCAGCCCCAGACGGCGGCTATTGGCTGGTCGGAGCGCAACGACATGCAGCTTTGCCGGCAAGTTTGTTCCGGAACGTACGCTGGTCGACGGAACACGCATTGGCTGACACGCTTGCCTCGATCCCCGGCTGCCGGGTTTCATTGCTTGATCAGTTGCGTGATGTGGATACGGTCGCCGATCTTAGAACCTGAGGTTTTTTGGTCATGACGCGGTCGCAAACGCGTGCTACGCCGGACGTATGACTCGCATCCCTACCAAGCAGGAGGTCCTCGACTGGATCTCGGCGAACCCCACCCTGACCTCGAAACGCGATATCGCTAAGGCCTTTGGCATCAAAGGCGCGGATCGGATTGATCTCAAACGTATCCTCAAGGAGCTTGAGGCCGAGGGGCATCTGGAAAAGCGCAAACGCAGCTATCGCGATCCGGACCGCCTGCCGCCGGTCAGTGTGTTGCAGGTGAAGGCTCCGAACGCGGATGGAGACCTGTTTGCGCGGCCGCTGGAGTGGCATGGCGAGGGGGTTGAGCCCACCGTCCTGATCATTGCTCGCGCCAGTGACCCGGCGTTGGGAGAAGGTGACCGAATTCTGGCCCGCCTGACCGTGGTGCACGAAGAAGACCACAATTACGAAGCACGCCTGATCCGTCGTATCGGGACGAACCCCCGAAAAATTGTGGGTATCTTCCGAAAAGGAGCTGAAGGCGGGCGGATTGTTCCAATCGACAAGGCGGGTCAAACCGAATGGCTGGTCGCGGACGGAGCCGTTCTGGGGGCCAAGGATGGAGAACTGGTCGAGGCTGAACAAGCCGGGCCGAAGAACCGCATGGGACTGCCACGCGCGCGCATTGTCGAGCGATTGGGTGATCCTACAGCGCCCAAGGCGGTGTCACTGATCGCGATCCATCAGCACGGTATCCCGGATGATTTCCCCGACAAGGTGATTGCTGAGGCCGACAAGGCCAAACCAGTTGGCCTGAAAGGCCGTGAGGATCTGCGGGATATGCCTTTGTTGACCATAGATCCCTCGGATGCGCGCGATCATGACGATGCCTGCTATGCCCATGCAGATGATGACCCCAAGAACTCCGGTGGGCACGTCATCTGGGTCGCCATTGCCGATGTCGCCGCCTATGTGCAGCCCGGTACAGCACTGGACCGTGAGGCGCGCAAGCGGGGCAATTCCAGCTATTTCCCAGATCGCGTAGTGCCGATGTTGCCGGATCGACTGTCGGGTGACCTTTGTTCGTTGCATGAAGGTGTGCCACGCGCCTGCATCGCTGTGCGGATGCAGATCGATGCGGACGGAAACAAGATTGGCCATCGCTTCGTGCGGGGCCTGATGCGTTCGGCTGCATCGCTGAACTATGCGGAGGTGCAGGAGGCCGTCGACGGCACCCCGAATGATCGAACAGGGCCGTTGCTTGAGACAGTGTTAAAACCGCTCTACGCCGCTTATGCTGCCTTGAAAAAGGCGCGTGCGGTACGACAGCCGCTGGAACTGGACTTGCCCGAACGCAAGATCGTTCTTAGCGACAAGGGTGAGGTCGAGAGCGTCGCCTTCCGCGACCGTCTGGACGCGCATAAGCTGATTGAAGAGTTCATGATCCTCGCCAATGTCGCTGCAGCCGAGACCCTGATTGCCAAGCGTAGCCCGCTGTTGTTCCGTGTGCACGAGGAACCCGCACCTGAGAAGCTGGAAAGCCTGCGGGAAACGGCGCAGGCGGCTGGGCTCAATCTGGCCAAAGGGCAGGTGCTGCAAACGCGCCACCTGAACGCGTTGCTGAATGCCGCTGCCGGGACTGAAGATGCGGAACTGATCAACCTGACCACTCTGCGGTCGATGGCGCAGGCTTATTATAACCCCGAGAACTTCGGCCATTTCGGATTGGCGCTGCGCAACTACGCGCATTTCACCTCACCCATCCGGCGCTATGCCGACCTGATCGTGCACCGGGCGCTGATCTCGGCCCATGGCTGGGGCAAGGACGGCCTGACCGAAGATGAAATTATGCGGCTGGACGAGACGGCCACGCATATCTCGGATACCGAGCGGCGTTCGATGATGGCCGAGCGCGATACCACCGACCGCTATCTGGCTGCCTATCTGAGTGAACGAGTGGGCAACGAGTTTACCGGGCGGATAAGTGGCATTGCCCGGTTCGGGGCCTTTGTGAAAATGGATGAAACTGGCGCGGATGGCCTGGTACCCGTGCGGTCCTTGGGGCGCGAGTTCTTCCATTTCGACCGAGAGGCCGGAACGCTTATGGGTTCGGACACCGGGCTGATCATTGCCATCGGCCAACGCGTCACCGTTCGCTTGACCGAAGCGACGCCAGTGACCGGTGGGTTGGAACTGGAACTGTTGTCTATCGACGATCAGGCCCTGCCGCGAGGGCGTGGACCTGCCAAGCGGTCAACCCGACGCAAGGCGGTCAGCACCAAGCGCAAGAAGGACAAGATCAAGCGCAAGGTCGAACGCAAGCGCCGTCAGAGGTGATAGGTCAGCGCCCGGGCAATCAGCCAGCCATGGCGGGTTTCGTCGATCTGGCCCGGGTCATCGAACAGGATGGCACGGTTCCCGTCGATCCGATCCTCGCCCGGGAAGGCTGAGGTGAAATCACTTATCAACCGGCTTTGGCAGTGCACAAACAGTGCAAAATTCGCAGACTTATGGGCCCCCAGCCGGATTGTTGATCCTTGGGGGGCAAGGTAGGCGGGCTGTCCCCAGCGCAGCTCCTCTCGCAATAGCTGAGCGGCGGGCAGAGATGCCGCCGTGTCAAAGATCAGTTCGCGAAGCGCCAAGGCCCCCGCGCGTGTTTGCGGGGGCAGAGCCTCAAAAACTGAGGCGACCGAAGGCTCATCAAAGGGTCTCATGCGATTGGTATCGCCTGTTCCATCCGGTCCACGTAACTGTTCAACAGGTTATCCTGTTTGATCCTGCGGGTCAGCGGGGTATCTGCAGGCGTTGCGCGCATGGCGGCGAGCATCGGGCCGACGCTCATATCCGCTGATGTCGGTCGATCCCCCAACAGGAACCGGGATTGCCACAGATAGGCCGAGATCGCCTCGAGATCGCGTTCAACCCGATCCAGTCGCTCGGAAAGTGAGAAACGCCCAATCCCTTGCGACGTGATCCCTTTCAGAACAGATTTTCGGATCGCGTTTGACGCAGGTTTTCGGATTAGGGTCGGAATTCCTGTGAAGAAGGTATCACGAAGGATCGGCCAGACCTCGTCATTGCCCCAGCGATCCAGAACAATGTGGAAATACAGATGCTCTTCCGCCATCCGTACTAGGGCGCGGGATTGCGCTTTTTCCACGTCTGTCAGTCCTTTATCAAAAATCGCGCCCTGTTGTTCCAACCAATCACGGATCAGATCGCTGTCCGGTATCAATCGCTCAGGTGTACGAAGGACTGGCAGTTTTTGATGGGGCATTTTACGAGGGTCAAGCATATCCGAACGCTGCCAAGTCTGGCCGGAGTGCTGTAGCATCAGGGCTGTCTTGACGCAGAACGGGCTGGCGCTGAACAACCCGAAGGCCGAGGGGTAGGTGAGAAGGGTCAGCATCGCTTGGCTCCGTATTTGGGGTGCCAGATGAGTAACCCGCCCTAATGACAGTTTATGTCATTAGGCTTAAGCTACGATACACCATGTCTCGTACCGCCCGATTGTTTCAACTGATGCAAGCCTTGCGTTCTGGTCCGTCGCCCAGAACGTCTGAGCAATTGGCGCAAGACTTGGGTGTTTCTGCCCGGACCATTCATAGGGATATTGACTCGTTGCGCGGCCTTGGGGCTGTTATCGATGGCGAAGCGGGGTTCGGTTTTACTCTGATCGAGGATGCAACACTTCCCCCTTTAGGGTTCACCGATGATGAGCTTGAGGCGCTGGTTCTCGGCCTGCGTGAAGTTCAGGTGATTGGCGATCCGGCCTTATCAGACGCAGCCAGTGCCGCCCTACGGAAGCTGCAGGGGCGATTGCCACAACGCCAATCCCATCGGCTTAGCCATGCGGTTCTGGCCGCTACACGGTTTAATCGCCCATCTGCGCCGACAATTGACGTGGCCATTTTGCGACAGGCGACGTGGGATGAGCGTGCGATAGAGTTCTCATACATAGATGCGAAGGGCGATGCTACGCACCGGCGCGTCAATCCGCTGAGTATTGTCTACATGGACCGATCAAATGTTCTTTTGAGCTGGTGCCATCTGAGGCAGGACTTCCGCGTCTTTCGTCTGGATCGTATGCAGGACATGTCTGTGACAGATCAAAGCTTTAGGCCGAACCGAGTACCCATGCTGCGTGAGGTTTTGGCGCAGATTCGTGCAGAGCGAGACGTAGACGACCGCGAGGTGGACGTCTGAGCGCTTTGTGATTTTCCGGTTTTGCGCTACCCTGAGGGTGAGCAGTGATCAGGAAAAATCGGAATGCAAAAATGCGTAGGCGGCGTCATGACCGTCGCATTGTGGGCATCCATGGTGCAGGCGGACATAACAGAAAACACGAAATGGTCAGACAGCGAAGCATCGGGAGAAACGATACATCTGGCCTCGGCGGATGTGACGGTATCGATCCGTCCGGTCCCGCGCCCGGCGGTTGAAGCCTTACGGGTGTCTGCGGCAGCGACGGCGCGGTTTCAGGCCTGGCTCGGTGCGTTTCAGGAGCGCGCGAGGCGGCAGGGCATATCGCAAAGAACGCTGAACAAGGTGTTCGCGGACATGACCTTGGACGACGATGTCCTGAAACGAGACCGCAACCAGGCTGAATTCTCGAAACCGATCTGGGAGTATCTGGATTCCGCGGTCTCAGAAACGCGCCTGTCGAACGGGCGTGCCGCCATGCAACGACATCGGCAGGTGTTGCAGCAAATTGAGGCTGAATATGGCGTTGAAAAGGAAGTGGTCATGGCAATCTGGGGGTTGGAAACATCTTTCGGTTCTTACCGTGGCAGTAACCGGACGCTGAGTTCCTTGGCGACACTGGCCTTTGATGCGCGGCGGGCACAGTTCTTTGAAACGCAGTTGATCGCCGCACTGCAGATTGTGCAGGCAGGTGACGTAAGCCCCAGAAACATGCTTGGCAGTTGGGCAGGCGCAATGGGGCATACGCAATTTATGCCGACATCGTATTTGGATCACGCGGTTGACTTCGACGGGGACGGTAGGCGGGACATTTGGTCGGATGATCCGACCGATGCACTTGCTTCAGCTGCGTCTTATCTGACACGGCACGGCTGGACAAAGGGGCAACCCTGGGGTGTGGAAGTGCGCTTGCCCGCCGGTTTCGATTATTCTGCAGCCCGTCGCGATTTTACGCTGTTGCCGTCCGAATGGGCCGCACGTGGCGTGACGGCCCAAAATGGCAAAGCCGTGCCTGATCATGGCGAGGCGGCGATCCTGCTTCCGGCAGGTGATCAGGGCGTGGCATTGATGATCTTCGACAATTTTGGCGTGATCGAAGCCTATAATGGGGCTGACGCCTATGTGATCGGCATCGGACACCTGTCCGACCGGCTTGCGGGCGGTACTCCGTTTCAATCCGAATGGCCGCGAAGTGATCGAGTGCTGAGTTTCACCGAGAAAAAGGAACTGCAAACCCGCCTGACAGATGCTGGGTTCGATACGAAAGGTGTTGACGGTCGCACCGGGCCGAACACGATCAACGCGGTTCGCGCTTATCAACTGGCGCAGGGTTTAGTGCCGGACGGGTATCCGACTGCGCAGCTTTTGGAACGACTGCGGTAGAAAAAAGGCGGCCCAAACGGGCCGCCTCTCAATAGAGTAATTTGCTGATCTCAGGACGCGGCTTTCATCAGCCCCTGAGCGATGATCTCCGCCTGTGCTTCGTCCAGCGATTTGTGAATCCGCACGAACATCTCGTCGATATCCGCAGGAGTCAGGATCAGCGGAGGCGAGATGATCATACGGTCGCCCACATGACGCATGATCAGGTTGTTGGCAAAGCACCGGTCGCGGCAGATATAGCCGACCGTGCCGGGCTCGGACGCGAACTTGGCGCGGCTGGCTTTGTCGGGTGTCAGAGCGATGGACGCCATCATGCCGACGATCTTCGCCTCGCCCACCAGCGGGTGATCAGCCAGTGCTTCCCATTTCTCTTTCAGATAGGGGGCGGCGACGTCACGCACATGCTCGACGATCTTCTCTTCTTCGAGGATGCGCAGGTTCTCCAGCGCCACAGCAGCGGCGACCGGGTGGCCGGAATAGGTGTAGCCGTGGTTAAATTCGGTGCCACCGATCACCTCGGCAATCTCGTCATTTACAATTGATCCGCCGATCGGCGCATAGCCCGAGCTGAGGCCCTTGGCGATGGTCATTATCTGCGGTTTGATACCAACGGTTTCGGATCCGAACCAGTTGCCAGTGCGGCCAAATCCGCAGATAACCTCGTCTGCAATCAGCAGGATATCGTATTTGTCGCAGATACGCTGAATTTCCGGCCAGTAAGTATCGGGTGCGACGATCACGCCGCCTGCGCCTTGAACCGGCTCGGCGATAAAGGCCGCTATACGATCTTCACCCAGTTCCAGGATCGCCTCTTCCAGCTCGCGCGCACGTGCCAGCCCGAATTCCTCGGGTGACATGTCGCCGCCTTCGGCCCACCAGTTCGGCTGGTTGATGTGATGGATGTTCGGGATTGGAATGCCGCCCTGCGCGTGCATACCTGCCATACCGCCCAGCGAAGCCGACCCGACTGACGAACCGTGATACGCGTTCTTACGGCTGATGATGATGTTCTTGTCTGGATGACCCTTCTCGGCCCAATAGGTGCGCACAAGGCGGATATTGGTGTCGTTGGCCTCGGACCCGCCAGCAGCGAAAAAGACATGATTCAGATCGCCCGGAGCAAGTTCGGCAATCTTGGCGGCCAAAGCGATGGCCGGGACGTGGGTCGTTTTGAAGAAGGTGTTGTAATAGGGCAGCTCACGCATCTGACGCGCGGCGACGTCAGCCAACTCATCGCGGCCGTAACCGATATTGACGCACCAAAGGCCCGCCATCGCATCCAGAATTTCTTCGCCTTCACTGTCAGTCAGGTAAACGCCATTGGCACGTGTAATCACGCGTGCCCCTTCCTGGCCCAATGAACCATTGGCCGAAAAAGGGTGAATGTGATGCGCGGCGTCCAGAGCCTGCAGTTCGGCGGTCGGCATATGGTTGGTGATGGTGGACATCGGAGAATCTCCTACAAAAAGCAGTTGGCGATCACAATATGATCAAATTCATCACTGTCAATCGAATCGGGTTGAGTTAGGCAGAGTTCAGGGCGTCTGCCATCAATTCCATGCCTTGTTCGATGTCCTGAATCGTTGCCTTCGCGGCCCTTTCGGCATCCCCCTCGCGCAAAGCGGAAATGATATCTTTATGCCGATCCGGCAGGCTTTGCGTGCCGAACCGGCCACACACAACCCGCAGCGACGGGCCGAACCGCAACCAAAGCCTTTCGGCGAGATCGCTGAGAATCGGTGCGTTTGCGTAAGAGTACAACGTTTCGTGGAATGCCTGATTCAGGCGCAGATATCCACCCACGTCACCATCTGCAATCATGCGATCCAGATGCATGTCGATGCGCTCCAGATTATCAATGTCCTCGGTTTGCAAATTTGAAGTTGCGCGCCTTGAAAGTTCTGATTCTATTGCGGTTCTTGCAAATATCATTTCCTGGATATCACCCGGGGACAACAGCGGTACGCTTACGCGCCGATTGCCTTGAAACACCAATGCCCCGTCCGAGATTAACCGGCGGATGGCTTCGCGTACTGGGGTCATGCCAACACCCAGCGAATCAGTCAGACCCTGGATCGTGACCGGCTGGCCAGGAACCAATTCCCCGAACAGGATCTGTGACCTGAGCGTTTGGTAAACCTGCTCATGCGCGGGTTGTTTCCCACCGTCGGTTGTTGATGCAGACGCCTTATTTTTGATCAAATCCAATTGGTTCTTCCTATTTCGACTAACCCTGACTTGTCAGGTGACAGGCCTCGTGAAACCATACGCTGGATCGGGGGAAAACGCAAAACTTGATCAAATCCAAAAAAACGGGAAAATAGCCGTACACTTGCAGGGAGAAGAATATGACAATCAAAACGCTGACCATGACAGCGGTCATCGCATTGGGGACTTCGGCGGCATTTGCCGAAGAGGTGCGTGTATACAACTGGTCCGACTACATCGACGAAGAACTTCTTAACAAGTTCGAGGCGGAAACTGGTGTGACCCTGATCTACGACGTGTTCGACAGTAATGAGGTTCTGGAAACCAAAATGCTGGCCGGTGGTTCGGGGTATGACGTAGTTGTTCCTACAGGCAGCTTCATGAGCCGCCAGATTCAGGCCGGTGCATTCCAGGAACTGGATTCCTCACAGTTGTCAAATATTGGAAACGCCTGGGATGTCATTGCGAACCGTGTGTCGCAGTTTGATCCTGGCAACAAGTACTCGGTCAACTACATGTGGGGAACAACCGGACTGGGTGTGAACGTCGGTAAAGTTCAGGAAGTTCTTGGCGAGGATGCGCCAATCGACTCGATGGAACTGATCTTCAACCCGGAGAACATGGAGAAGCTGGCGGAATGCGGTGTGTATTTCCTGGATGCACCTGATGAGATGGTTCCGGCAGCCATGATCTATGCCGGGGTCGATCCGAATACCCATGAAAAAGATGATATCGCCAAGGCCGAAGAGGTCTTTATGGCCGTGCGGCCGTACGTGACCAAATTCCACAGCTCGGAGTACATCAACGCGTTGGCCAACGGGGACATCTGTGTGGCCGTTGGGTTCTCGGGCGACGTTCTGCAGGCACGTGATCGTGCGGCAGAGGCCGACAACGGTGTTGAAATCGCCTATAACGCGTTCAAGGAAGGATCCCAGATGTGGTTCGACCAGATGGCCGTTCCCGCAGACGCGCCGAACCCCGAAGGCGCGCACAAGTTCATCAACTTCATGCTGGATGCGCAGAACATGGCCGCAGCGTCAAACTATGTGTATTACGCCAACGGGAACAAAGCCTCGCAAGAGTTCCTGGATGAAGAGGTGATCAAGGACCCGGCGATTTATCCATCTGAGGAGGCGATGGATAATACTTATATCAAAGGTCCTTATCCGCAAAAAACGCAGCGTCTTGTGACGCGCATGTGGACCAAGGTCAAATCAGGCACTTGATCCTTCCGCGCGGGGCGATGCCATCGTCCCGCGTCTTTCCTGTCCTAAAAGACTTGCGGGGGCTGCTTTGAATTCTGACGTCTTTGCGCCGTGGGATGACCCACAGGCGAAACCTTTGATCCAGTTCCAGAACGTGACCAAGCGCTTTGGCGAATTTACCGCGATTGACAACCTGTCGCTGGATATTTTCGAACGTGAGTTCTTTGCTCTGCTTGGCCCGTCAGGGTGCGGCAAGACAACGATGATGCGGATGCTGGCCGGGTTCGAAACGCCGACCGAAGGGCATATCCTGCTGGGTGGACAGGATATCGATCCGATCCCGCCGAACAAGCGGGCCGTGAACATGATGTTCCAGTCCTATGCTCTGTTCCCGCATCTCAGTGTCTGGGAAAACATCGCTTTTGGTCTGCGCCGAGACAACATGCCCAAGCACGATCTGGAGGATCGGGTCGAAGAGATGCTGCGCCTGACCCGGCTGGAACAATTTGCCCGCCGTAAACCGCACCAGATCTCGGGCGGTCAAAGGCAGCGCGTGGCACTGGCACGGTCACTGGCCAAGGCACCCAAACTTCTGTTGCTGGATGAACCGCTGGGTGCGTTGGACAAAAAACTGCGTCAGGACACGCAGTTTGAATTGATGGATATTCAGGAGAAAACCGGCACCACCTTCGTCATCGTCACCCATGATCAGGAAGAGGCGATGACCGTTGCCAGTCGTGTGGCGGTGATGGATCAGGGGCAATTGATGCAGGTGGCGACGCCGGATCGGATCTATGAAATCCCTGCATCTGTTTATGTCGCTGATTTCATTGGAGATGTGAACATCATCGAAGGTCGTGCGGCGACAGCGGGAAAAGATACCTATCAAATTGATTGGGCTGAAGGACAGGCGCCTTTAACCGCTTCATCGCCCTCCGGATTCTCAAACGGTCAGTCCTGCCATCTGGCGATCCGCCCCGAGAAAGTGACTATCTCTGCCGAGCGACCTGCCGATGCGGTTAACGCCGTTCAAGGCAAGGTTCATGACATTGCCTATCTGGGTAACCTATCCACCTATCATGTTGAATTGGAAAACGGCACAATCATCAAGGCACAGACGGCCAACACCCGCCGCATTTCGCGCCGTTCGTTCACTTGGGAAGACCCGGTCTGGCTGTCCTGGACAGCGACGGCTGCGGTTCTGCTGGCAAACTGATGCGCCGCGCCGTTCTGATCGCCATACCTTATGTCTGGCTGCTGGCACTGTTTCTGGTGCCGTTCTTCATTGTTCTGAAGATTTCACTTTCGGACACCGCGCTTGCAATCCCGCCTTATACTCCAACTTTGGACCTGTCTGCCGGTTGGTCGGGGATCAATGAGTTCTTCAGCCAGCTCGATCTTGAGAACTACGTCTGGCTGACCGAAGACGACCTGTATTGGAAAGCCTACCTGTCCAGCGTGAAGATCGCCTTGATTTCGACCTTTCTGACGCTGCTGGTAGGATACCCAATGGCTTACGGCATGGCGCGGGCGCCTCAGGAATGGCGCCCTACGCTAATGATGCTGGTGATCTTGCCATTCTGGACTTCATTCCTGATCCGGGTCTATGCGTGGATGGGCATTCTGTCGAACGAAGGCTACCTCAACCAGATTTTGCTTTGGACCGGTATCATCTCGACCCCGCTGACGATCCTGAATACCTCGACCGCCGTCTATATCGGCATCGTTTACACCTATCTGCCCTTCATGATCCTGCCGATCTATTCGGCGTTGGAGCGCATGGACGGATCGCTGATCGAGGCGGCTGAGGATCTGGGGTGTTCCCGTTTGCAAGCCTTCTGGCTGGTGACCATCCCACTATCCAAACCCGGTATCATCGCGGGTTGTTTTCTTGTGATGATCCCCGTGATCGGAGAGTTCGTGATCCCATCGCTTCTGGGTGGTTCCGGCACGCTGATGATTGGCAAGGTTCTATGGGAAGAATTCTTCTCGAACCGCGACTGGCCAGTGGCAAGTGCTGTCGCCATCGTCTTGCTGCTGATCCTGGTTATTCCCATCGTGCTGTTCCAGCGCAACCAGCAGAAACAGTCGGAGGCCGAGGGATGAACAGATTAAGCTGGTTCAACACGGTTTCGCTGACGCTGGGCTTTGCGTTCCTGTATATCCCGATGATTATCCTGATCATCTTCAGTTTCAACGAAAGCAAACTGGTCACGGTCTGGGCCGGGTTTTCAACCAAGTGGTACGGAGAGCTGCTGCAGAACGAGGCGTTTCTGGATGCCGCCTGGGTCACGATCCGGGTTGCGGTCTTTTCTTCGACTTTGGCGACCATATTGGGTACCGCCGCCGCATATGTACTGGTCCGCAGTGGACGGTTCTTTGGCCGCACGCTGTTTTCCGGCATGATCTATGCACCGCTGGTGATGCCCGAGGTGATCACCGGCCTGTCGTTGTTGCTTCTCTTCATCGGCATCGGTCTGGATCGGGGCATTCTGACCATCGTTCTGGCCCATACGACCTTTTCGATGTGCTTTGTCTCGGTTGTCGTATCCTCGCGCCTCATCACGTTTGATCGATCACTGGAAGAGGCGGCATTGGATCTTGGCTGCTCACCTGCGCAAGCCTTCCGACTTGTCACTCTACCGATCATTGCACCTGCGGTCATCTCGGGATGGCTGCTGGCCTTCACCTTGTCGCTGGATGATCTGGTGATTGCGTCCTTCACCTCTGGGCCATCGGCAACGACCTTGCCGATCAAGATTTTCTCAGCGGTGCGCCTCGGTGTCAGCCCGGAAATCAATGCGTTGTCCACGATCATGATCGCCGTGGTGACGGTCGGGGTGATCACCGCCTCGCTTGTGACCAAACGTGCGATGGTGCGTCAGCGGCAGGATGAAATGGCCGCTGCACGCGCCGAATGAGGCGGATTTTTCCGGAATACGCCTATAGCGACGCACCGCGCGATGGCTGCTGGTGGGACGAAACAATTTCCAGCCCGGACTGGCCAGAGTTTCAGGGGGCGGTGAAGGTTGACGTCGCCATCGTCGGTGGCGGCTTTACTGGGATTTCCGCAGCCCTGCATCTGGCTGAAACCGCTACGGTTGCAGTGTTCGAAGCAGGCCCTCCTGGATGGGGTGCTTCGGGTCGCAATGGCGGATTTTGCTGCCTTGGTGGTTCAAAACTGGGCCCTGCGTCAATGGAACGTCAATACGGGCAGGCCGAAGCTCAGGCCTATGCAGCCGCAGAAGAGGACGCGGTGCAGTTGGTTGCTGATCTGCTGACACAACATCAGATCGATGCAGATACCCACTCCAACGGGGAAACCCAACTGGCGCATTCCAGACGGGCCATGGACGTGTTGCGCCGGAATGCTGACAAGACGGGAACCTTGCACGAAGCCAGAGACCTGCCTGCCCTGGGCATGGGCGGCGCGTTTCATGGTGCCTACACCTTGCCGATTGGTTTCGGGTTGAATCCCCGCAAATATCTGTTCGGGATCGCCAAAGCCGCAGAGGCAATGGGTGCACATCTGTTCCAGAAAAGCCCGGTTCTGAACATTGAAAAAACAGCGTCGGGCTTTGTGTTGCAAACGCTGGCCGGGCCGGTCACGGCGCAGTCGGTGTTGGTGTGCACCAACGGCTATTCCAGCGAGGATATTCCGGCCTGGATGTCAGGGCGATACATGCCTGCGCAATCAACGGTTATGGTAACGCGCCCCATAAATCACTCCGAGCAATTGGCACAGGGCTGGACCTCGGATCAGATGTGTTATGACACACGCAATCTTCTGCATTATTTTCGCCTGATGCCGGATGGGCGCTTTCTGTTTGGTATGAGGGGCGGGTTGCGATCATCTGCACGGTCCGAAACGGCCATTCGGCGAAAGGTTCAGCAGGATTTCAACAATATGTTTCCTGCATGGTCGACAGTTGAGGCCACTCATTTCTGGTCCGGATTAGTGTGTCTGTCGCGGGCCCTGACGCCTTTCACCGGCCCAGTTCCAGGGCAGCCGGGAATGTATGCCGGGTTTGCGTATCATGGCAATGGCGTCGCCATGGGCACGTACTGCGGTCGAGCATTGGCGCGGTTGGTTCTGGGTCAGGACGCCCGGTTGCCAAACCCGATGACGCAATCGCCAGATCGGTTTCCTTTGGGCCGCTGGCGTCGTGTGCTTATGCCGCCAGCCTACGCCATGATGGCGCTTGCCGACCTGCGATGAGAGGCCTCGTCACAGAATGGCGGTTTCCAGTTTCAACCCTTTCGCATAATCGGGTGCACCGTTTTCAGTGCGCCAAAGGCAATAAGTTGCCATGCGCCACGCATACCACGGTTTGAGTTGTTGATAGCGTGCGACTATTTCGAGTCTGCCATAGGCGGAAAGAAACTGATCTTCCTCTGCCTCTGTCAGCGGTGAGCCACGGTAAAGCGCTTGCATTGCCGGAGAAAGAAAGAGCGCAAGGTCTTCGCAGGGATCGCCAAAGGTTGGGCATTGCCAGTCGATCAAAGTCAGACCGCCGGAAGCAACCAGGATATTACCCGCCACGGGGTCGCCGTGGATCAGACAAGTCTGTTCCGTTGGCGCGACTGAAGTTGAAGGCTGAAGTTCTTCCAGTTTGCCACGGGTATTTGACGTGCAGCCTTGAAGAATTCTGGACCCATGAGCCCTCAGGTCCGCGCTGCCGTTACATCCGGCAGGTGCTTGGACCGCGATTGACAGCGAATGAAGCTTACGCAGCAAAGCACCAACCTGCTCTGATCCCTCCTGCCAGGGTGCTCCGGGTGCGTGGTCATAAAACACCCAATGAGCTTCGTTGTATTGCCCTGCGGCGCGCAGTCTCGGCACGAAACCCGTGGAGCCAAGTGCCTTCAGGCATTGGGCTTCCAACTCCGCGTCATTTCGAAATAAGGGATTGCGCAATGCTGGGCTGTAAAGTTTCAGCACCTTGTCACCATCGCCGCCCAAAACCTTCCACACCCTGTTGGTTCGTCCGCCGTACAGGGTTTCAAACTGCGGATTCGTGTTGACCAGTCCTTGAGTGTGGAGATGGTCAATCAGATCACGAGGGGGGGCAGGCAGATCGTGCAGAGGTTTTATCACTTTTTTAGCGAGTCGATTTGCCAAGCTTTGGCTCGTCCTGCCCGACAGATCAAGCACCAGTTCGGACCGCGGTGACCTGAGTTGCCGGAATCATCTGACCACCTTGCAAGGT
Source organism: Ruegeria sp. AB9 (assembly GCF_056542585.1). Classification (NCBI taxonomy): domain Bacteria; kingdom Pseudomonadati; phylum Pseudomonadota; class Alphaproteobacteria; order Rhodobacterales; family Roseobacteraceae; genus Ruegeria; species Ruegeria sp. AB9. Next base: position 18,508 of record NZ_JBQGAA010000015.1, read on the forward strand.
CAACAAAACAGCATCGCCCCCAATCTGTGCTTCGACGACGCGATTGTAGGCTGCCACAGGTTTCTCGGAGAGCAGCTCATCGTTATTGTAACTTTCCAGGGTTGCCGTGTAGTTGCCTGATGCCAGTGGGTTGCCCGAGGAGTCGACACCTTCCCACACAAACTCTCTGGTCGTCTTTGGCACGGTGACTCTATCGATGACTGCACCGTCACTATCGCGGATCACCAATTTGGATGCATTTGCATCAGGATCGGCCTGAGCGAACAATGTCACGGGTTGGCCGTCAAAGTGAAAAGCCGAGGTCGAGCGAACGTCCATGCCAACCCAGCTTGCAAGCTCATTCAGGTTCATACCACCCAGTGTATTGGCCAAGGCGGACAACAGGTCATTGGTCTGGACTTGTTGTTCGACCATCGAGAACTGAGCCAATTGAGACGCATATTCGGTAGAATCCATTGGCTCCAACGGATCCTGATTCTGAGCTTGTGCCGTCAGCATCAGCAAGAACGTTTCAAAATCCGAAGTAAGTGCGGAACTCTGCGATGCTTCAGCCGTTTTCTGAGGCAAAACTGACGGCGTGGTGTTGACGGGAGTGATCATTGGTCAAAACCTCATGTCGATGCCCCGGCCCGAGGCAAGAATCCGTGGAATGGGGGTGGTTTGTGCGACCTGTTTGCTCGGCGAACGCTCTGAATGTAAGGGGGCATGGGTGTCCGCGTCGTCTGTAGCCTTTTCGTATGCGCCAGAGTCCCAGGAGGTTCCCAGATCAAAGCTCAGATCACCATAACCCAGTTTTTGAAGCTCTTCTGTCAGAACGGCTAAATGGCGACGCATAAGCTCGAGGGTTTCCGGGCGCTCAATTGCGATCGTCATGTGCAGGCCATCCTCCCGACCGTTCAGCACAATGGACACACGTCCAAGTTCTTCGGGGTTCAGCGCGATTTCGATCGCCCCCGATCCAGCCCTTGTCTGGATCGTTGCTGCCAGCTGACCAGCGATCGCACGCGCGATTTCAGCGCGGATGGCTGTTGGTGGGGCCGCCAGCTGTGACACCGGTTCGCGTGTCGTCAGCGGCAATGGGTCTTCCCCGGCGGCATGCAGGGCTTCGACCTCAATAACTGGCGCTGCCGGTTCGGATTCAACCGCGGTTGCCATCAGCTGCAGTTGTGTCACCGAGGGTGCATGATCCGGCGTTGGCGGTTTAGGTGTTAAGGTGACCGTTTTTGCTGGCAGTGTCTTTTCAGTGTTTAGGAAAACCGGAGTTGCCTCGGTTCCGGCAACCTTGCTTTTTGGCTTTGTCAGCTGATCAAATACACGGCCATTTTCGGTCATCCCTTTCATTTGTGCAGGTTGAGGAGTTGCATTCTGCGTCTGCTCCCCTTGTGAATTCGACTGAATCGGGAGGGGCGGGACGTCTCGCGGGGGCAATCCGTGTGATACCGCCGTCTGTGACTGTTCCGATGTTGTGATGGGCGAGTGATTTGCTGCTGCAAACTGAACCGGCACCAGCGTTACCAGGTCCATGCCAGTGTTTTCGTCAATTGTAGAGGAGGTTTGCAGTTCGACTGTTTGTTCGGTTTCGGGGACGGGATGGGCTGTTACTGTTGCCTCAGGAGTTGTCACTGACACAGGCGCAGCCTCCGCTTCTATATCTGTATTCTCGGCTACAATGGCGGAATTTTCGTCGTCAGGAACGTCGGTGGACTCGACCTCTTGCCCCAGGACATCCTGAAAGCTCTCTGAACCAGTTTTTTGGTCTGGAAGGTGACGAGATGTGGCGGCTTTCTCGGGTGTGGTTGGCGTTGCGGTCGCCAGCGAAAGGGGGTTGGGCATTTTGCTCCGGCTCCGTGTGATAGGACAGAACATGCCTGCAGGAAGTTACGTTTATTTTAACTGCTTTCAACTTTGATCGAGAAAGTTCGATGCAAATTTCGGAGAACGCAATGAAGGTTTCGACCATTCCTCAGGTGTCTCAATCACCATCATCCCAGACTCGACTGAAGAACGCTGCCATTGAGTTGGAAGCGGCGTTTCTGGGCGAAATGCTGAAGTCTGCCGGGTTGGGTAAAACGCGTCAGTCCTTTGGCGGTGATGCAGGTGAAGATCAGTTTTCGTCATTGCTTGTCCAACATCAGGCGCAGCAATTGGCCCGGTCTGGCGGCGTGGGCCTTTCCGAAATTCTATTCATGTCACTGATGGAGAAAACCGATGCCGTCGAAGGTTGACACAACGCTGATCAAGTCTCTGGAAGAAGTTCTGGATTTGGAACGCGCGGCACTTGTGCACGGGGATCTGGACCTTTTGTCGAACATGGTGCCTGAGAAAGAGAAGCTGATCGGAGCAATCAACGATCTTCAGGTGCTGGATAGCGAGGCGCTGATTCGCGTTCAACAGAAAGCCGAACGCAATCAGGCGCTTCTGAACAGTGCGGCTGAAGGCATCCGCGCGGTAGCCGGCCGCATGGCTGAACTGCGGCGTGTTCGGCAGGAGTTCAGCACCTATGGCGCGGACGGGCAGCGGAGTGAATTTGCGGTGCGTAGAACGGCAAAGTTGGAAAAACGGGCATAGGCAGAAGTTTGATTCAAATCCGAAATTTCTGGATTCAGCCTATTAGCACTCCGTTAGGGGATCGGGTTCAAAAGTGGTGTTGCACCTGTAAACAGCAGGTGGCGCGAACGGCCACGCGGCGCGTCGCACAGGTCAGAAAGACACCAATGCCCGCAGATTCTGTGGAGTGAACATGGGCAAAATGGCCCGAACGGAAAAGGATGAAAGCTATGTCCAGCATTCTGACAAACAATGGCGCGATGGTTGCGCTGCAAACTCTCAAGTCGGTCAACAAAAATCTGGCGATGACCCAGAACGCAATCTCGACTGGCAAGGATGTCGCAACGGCGAAGGACAACTCGGCAGTATGGGCGATTTCCAAAGTGATGGAGTCGGACGTCAAAGGCTTCAACGCTATCAAGGACAGCCTGGCGCTTGGTGAATCGACCGTCGCCGTTGCTCGGAATGCCGCTGAAACCGTAACCGATCTGCTGACCCAGATGAAAGGCAAGATCGTCGCGGCGCAGGAAGACAACGTTGATCGTGGCAAAATCAACGATGATGTGACTGCGTTGAAAGATCAGATCGCGTCCGTTGTCAGTGCGGCGCAGTTCAATGGTCTGAACCTGGTTGACGGCTCTGCCGGTTCCGCCTCGGTGCTGGCGTCGCTGGATCGCGACAACACTGGTGCCGTGACCGCATCGTCCATCACCGTTGCCGGGCAGAACCTGTCGACCGGTGGATATGTTACAAAGCAGGTTTTTGATGGATCGACCGGCGCATCGACAGGCAACGATCGCGTTGGTGCAACCATAGACAACGGAGCGACTGCTGCGACTGCATTGGTTACCGATGAATCCAGCGGTGCCTTTGCTGCCGGTGACAAGGTCGTCGTAGCCATTAACGATCAGGTTGTTTCCTACACCGTATCTGCCGAAGACGCTGCCGCGACAACAACCGGTGATCTGGTCGCCGTGGGGCTAAAGTCGAAGATTGAAGAGCTTGGGATTGCCGGTCTGACCGTCGACTATGACTCTGGCACCGCCGGAACCTTGTCTGTCACCAACGGTACGGGCTCCGACATTTCGTTCTCGGCTCAGTTTGTGAATGCCGGTGCCGGTGGTCTGGGCGCTCTGGCCGGCATTGATGTCTCGACAGGCGCGGGCGCGACCGCTGCCTTGGCCGCAGTTGAGTCGCTGATCGATACGTCGATCGACGCATCAGCTGCTTTCGGTTCCTCCCAAAGCCGGATTGAAACTCAGAAAGAGTTCATCTCGAACCTGTCCGACTCGTTCAAGTCAGGTATCGGCTCGCTTGTCGATGCGGACATGGAAGAGACTTCGGCGCGGCTGCAAGCACTTCAGGTTCAGCAACAGCTGGCAACACAGTCGCTTTCGATCGCCAATCAGGCACCGCAATCGATACTGTCGCTGTTCCGCTAAATCGCGAAACCGGTTGGGGCGCGGTCGTCGCGCCCCGGCAATTACTGCCTGAAGACGGCTCTTTGGAAGGATTTCAAGTGACACCGCAAACCCTAGCCCATCGCACCTACGCGCAAACCGCAGCGCCGACAAGAACGCCTCGCGATACTGAATACGAAGCGATTTCAAGGATCACACGGCGCCTCAAAGCGGCGACAGCGCGAAAGGCAACGGATTTTTCGGCGTTTGTTCAGGCCGTGCACGAAAACCGGCGGCTATGGGGGGTGCTGGCAACTGGTGTAGCCGATTCCGAGAATGCGCTGCCCAACGATCTGAGAGCCAGAATCTTCTACCTTGCTGAATTCACCGAACAACACAGCAGCCGCGTTTTGGGGGACGGCGCAGCCGTTGAACCGTTGGTGGAAATCAACACAGCTGTTCTGCGCGGACTACGCCAGATGAGGGCAATTAGATGAGTGGTCTGGTCTTGAAGCTTGCCCCGAAAGAGAGGGTTCTGATCAACGGGGTCGTTATCGAGAACGGCGATCGTCGCGGCCGTTTTTCGATCATGACGCCGCAGGCAAATGTATTGCGGCTGCGGGATGCGATTCATCCCGACGAAGTGAATACGCCGGTGCGCCGCGTCTGCTATGCTGCGCAGCTTGTATTGTCCGGTGACATGGAGCCCGGGCACGCTCGTCAGCAACTGTTACGTCGCGTGGAAGAGCTGAGCCAAGTTTTTACGGACGCAGATAGCCGACGGGTGTTGGCTGAAGCCACCGATGCTCTGGTTGCGGCGCATTATTACAAGTGCCTCAAATCGCTTCGCTCGCTTTTGCCGCGTGAAGAACGGCTGATGGCTTATCAGCAATGACTTTTCAACCTGTCATCCCAAGTGGCGGAATCGTGGGTTGGCGGTTTTTGCAACGTACCTATGAAGGCCAGTTCCAAAGTTTTTCATCATCTGCGGTGAATGAGCGAGAGACGAAGTACTTTCTGGAAAATATCGGGAATATACAGTCTGCTGATCAGCTGGTGTCGGATCGCAGGTTGTTACAGGTCGCTTTGGGAGCGTTTGGGTTGGAAGAGGATTTAGACAACCGGTTTTTCATCCGGAAAATCCTTGAGGATGGCACTCAGGCGGATGATGCATTGTCCAATCGATTGGCGGACAAACGATACCGGGAGTTTTCGAACGCCTTTGGATTTGGTCCGGGGGCTGTCCGCAAAACAGCCCGGGTTACCAACATGGAAGAGATCGCCCAGGCCAATTTGACCGCCCGGTTTGAAATTGCCGTTGGAAACTCGGATGAGACGATGCGATTTTCGCTCTATGCACAGCGAGAGCTTTCGGATCTGGCCAACAGTTCTTCCAGTACAGACACTAAGTGGTTCGATCTGATGGGACTGCCGCCTTTGCGCAACATGATGGAAACGGCTCTTGGTTTGCCATCGTCTTTTGCGCAGCTGGACGTCGACATGCAACTGGTCGAGTTCAAAGGCAGGCTGCTCAAACTGACCGGTTCGGAGGACTTGGCACAGTTTTCGGATCCGGGGTCCATTGAGAAACTGACCGACATTTATTTGGCCAGAAGCCAGATAGCCCAGTTTCAAAACACGATTTCGCCTGCGAAGACTGCGTTGATCTTGCTTGGCGCCGTTTGAATGGGAAGCTCTCGGATTGAATTAGCCAATGGAGCATAGTTGCAACGGTACAAAACAAGGTAATTTTTTTCAGAACCGCGAACGGAGGTTTTCAGCCGTTCAGAATTTCATCTGCTGTGGTTCGTATAGCATATGATCTGACAGGTTGAGACACATTGTGTAGATTGACTTCACCCAACGGCACAGCGTTGGAGCAAGCCGGTTCGATATCTTCTGAAACGACAATGCGATGCCCATGAGTCTTGCCAAATTCCCCCAAACGTGCGGCGATGTTCGCGGCCTGACCTATAACTGTGAAATCGAGGCGCTCGCGAGAGCCCACGTTTCCGTAGGTGACCCGCCCATAAGCAACGCCAATCGAACAGTCGCAATGCTCGTCTGTGCCCGCTTTGCGCAGCTCTCCCAAAGTCTCGACAATTTTGATCGCCGAGCGCTGGGCATTGGTGCGGGCCGCATTGGCATTCTCGTCAGTTGCCGGGAAAACGGCCAGAACAGCGTCACCAATGAATTTCAGAACTTCTCCGTTATTATCATGGACAATGCCCGAGACTGTTTCAAAGAACTCGTTCAGGAGATTGATGTAGTCGTTTCGGCCCAGCCTCTCTTCAAGGCTCGTTGAATTGCGAAGATCGCAGAACATGATCGCTGCGTCGATCTCGTCCCCATCACCCCGCCTGATCTCGCCCCCTAACACGCGGGCACCGGTGCGTTTTCCGACATAGGTTTCCAGCAAGACCTGCGCGTTTTCGCGCTGCATGAACACTTCGTAGAAGCGGGCAATGACAGAGGAGCATTCAAAGACCAGGCCGAGATTTTCGGTGGTAAACCCGTCCGGGTGATCGCAGGTCAGCGTTAATACGTTGGTTCGCCCATCGGAAAACGGCAAGGGCATGGCCACATAATCGGTCGCGCCCTTGGCCCGCAAATCCTCCATGATCGGGAAGCTGTTATGCGGGTTCTCATCGTTCAGTCTTTGCCGCACGCCACCCAGGCCGTTCGAAACATGCCGCAACGGGCTGTTGATGAAAGCCGGGTGATCATAGATTTCGTATGTTGGAGCCCGGGTCAGAATTTCGTCTTCATCTTTTTCCCAGATATAGTGCTTTCCTGCGATCAGGGGGTGCAGGGACCAAGCCAGGATACTCAGGCGTTGGATCGTGATACCATGCTCCAGCATTTTTTCAGCCAACGCTTTGGTAAAGCCCTCAGGCGTTGTCGCGGTCGAGGCCCCACGCATCAGCCAATCGATCAGCGGTCCGCTGATATTGCCGTCATCGGGTTCGCGAAGGACGTTTTCGCCAAGATCGATTGATGTATAGGCACCAGGTACGAACCCGATGCAGCCTTGAATGGCTGCGCTTTCAGGCAGTGCTTCTTCATAGGCCCAGACAGAATTGGCCAGGTTTTCGGAACCCAGGTTAATATCGTGGTAAGTGGCTGTGCCTTTGAATGGGCAGAATGTCTGCAGGTCTGTTTCTTCGCTAAGATCAACATGCACATCCGCGCGCGGTACGTAGATCGTGGGGGGCAGGCGCGTTTCATACATCACCTTGGCGTTGGTGCTCTCTGCCAAGAGTCTATCGTTTCGGTAAATGGCAACTCTACCATTCAGCGGTTCAACCGAGATTCCATATCCGTTGATCTTTGGTGCGGCGTGGACGTTCATATTCGACCTCCCTTGCCCAGGGTGTGTCTAGAATGGGGCCTTCCGCTCGACATTCCAAGAGGCGGAAACGGGAATTTATCCGGCGCGAACGATCACTGACCTATGTTCAGACCATCTGAATGACGTCTTTTTCGATGGATAACATATAGCCTTTTTTGGCGATGTTCTTTACCAGAAGTTCGCTGACCATCTGGTTCCCAAGAGCATCCCGCAAACGCTTTATTCGTGTTGCGCCTGCGGCTTCGTCGCAATCGGCCGCGTCGCGGCCTGAAATCATGCCCTCGATCTGAGCACCGGACAAAACCTCGTCATCCAGCCGGGATTCAGCCAGAACAGACAGGGTTTCCATAGCGGCAGGCGTCAGTTTGAAATCCATATTGTTTAGGTAGACGGTGTTTTCCTCGCGGCTGATCAGCAACGATGTCACCTGAATGCCCGTACGTTCGATCTGTGCCATGCGCCGATTCATCAGAACCAGCATCACTAAAAAGACCAGAGCAGAAATCATCATCGCGCTGGCAAAAACCAGCAGCACATAGATGACCATCCGATAACTGGACAGGGTGTCAGCAAACGCAGTGCCGGACTGGGCCAGAATTTCAAGCAACCGGATTTCGGTTTGCGAGGTCAGATCGGCCTCGACAAACAACCGTTCGACACGTGCGTTGAACGCGTTGGCGTCGGGCAGGGTCCAGAACAGGAAAACGGCGGCGGTGATCAGAATGACGACAATGGCAGCGATGCCCAGCACCACCAGTCTGACACCCGACCGGCGCGCATCAGAAACGGAGATAGAATTGTCCGGCATTGCCCTTCCTCTGCTCCAACCCTTCCGGCCCGAAAACGGACTGCACCTCAAGCAAGGTCCAGCCTGATGCGCGCAGGCGCTGGGCGATTTCTGCTCGGGCCTGGCCCTTATCGCAGTTCGAGACCTGAATGACCCCGTAATGCAGACGCAGAGGGTTGTCTTTCTTGGCCTTATAATCCGCGTAGCAATCCGCGGCGGACGCGGTAGAGCCAAGCGATATCAGGACCGCAAAGGTCAGAGAAGATAGGATCTGTTTCATAGGCCGCATCCTGCGCATGAGTTGTCGCGATATTCAATAACCCAAGGGGTTTGCGGTCCCTGATATCCAATAACACCGGGCCGTTATTGCTTGTCTGGACCAGTCGTCCCCAGTGTCAGTGCAATCAGGACGCGGTCCGTCACACGGTCGCCAAAACATTCAGAAGGACACGCCTCATGCATAAGAAATTCATCGCTTTGATCATTGCGACCGCTGTTGCCATTACCGGGGTTTCTGCTTCTCAGGCACGGGCTGCTGATGCAAAGGACATTCTTGGGGGGCTGGCGGCCATCGCGATCATCGGGGCCGGGGTTCACTATTATAACAAGGAAAAGAAAAAGGATCGGGCGGCACGCCATCAGACCTATACTCCGGCACCTTACGCTCCACAGCCGGTGCGCCCTCTGCCGCCACGTGTAGCGCGGTACGATCTACCGCAGCGCTGCCTACGCACATTCAACGGGTATTCACAGGATCACCCGTTGCTCGGGCCGCAATGCCTCAAGAAACACTACAAACACGCCAATAGCCTGCCGCAAGAGTGCAAGGTCGGTTTCTGGAACGGCCAAAAGGTAAAGCGGGCATACGAACCCGCGTGCCTGCGCCAGAAAGGATACCGTGTCGTTTATCAGTAACATCGGTTGAGCAGGAGCGGCGCCAAAGAAGCGCCGTGTGAGAGAGGGTGGTGTGGGCCGCCCTCTCTTTTTTCTTGCAGTGCTGCGTGAAACGCGGTTTTCCAAGAGCATGACAAAACCAGATTTTGAACTTGAGCAAGCGCTGTTGGAACTTGGCCATCTCCGTATCGCAGGTGTGGATGAGGTCGGGCGTGGACCGTTGGCCGGACCAGTTGTGGCCGCAGCCGTGATCCTGAACCCACAGGCCATCCCCCAAGGGCTGAACGATTCAAAAAAGCTGACCGCGAAACGCCGTGCTGCGCTGGACGCAGAGATTCGGAACAACGCTGAGTTTGCGGTGGCTGAAGCTTCGGTCGCCGAGATTGACGAGATCAACATCCTGAGGGCGTCGCATCTGGCGATGGTGCGTGCGGTCGAGACGCTGTCGCCGGCTCCTGATTTCCTGTTGATCGACGGCAATATGATTCCGCGCGGTCTGAAAATCCCGTCGCAGGCAGTCGTGAAGGGGGACGCGCGATCCGTGTCGATTTCGGCGGCTTCCATCCTTGCGAAAAACTGGCGCGATCAGATGATGGTGGATTTGGCGCAACAGCATCCGGGATATGGATGGGAAACCAACGCCGGTTATCCGTCAAAACAACACAAGGAAGCGCTGCAAAATCTCGGCGTGACCCCACACCATAGACGTTCGTTCAAACCGGTGCACAATATCTTGTATCAAGAGTAAATCGTAAGTCGCTGATTCAAAAAAGAAATTGACGGCGAATCGTCTTTGACTCATCCTTGTCTCAACCAAATGAGCGCAAAAGCGCCGTGGACACTTGAGGCAGTGATATGACGACAACCACCAAAAAGGGCGCAAAAGCGCTCCCTGTAAACACGATTCTATCCGGGGACTGCATCGATGTGATGAACAGTCTGCCCGAGGCGTCGGTTGACCTGATTTTTGCGGATCCCCCTTATAATCTGCAGTTGAAAGGTCAGTTGCATCGCCCAGACAACAGCCAGGTGGACGCGGTCGACGATCACTGGGATCAGTTTTCCAGCTTCGGAGCCTATGATCAATTCACCCGTGAGTGGCTGAAGGCGGCGCACCGTCTGCTCAAGCCGAATGGCGCAATCTGGGTAATTGGCTCTTACCACAACATTTTCCGTGTTGGCTCGGCCTTGCAGGATGCGGGATATTGGATTCTGAACGACGTTGTGTGGCGCAAATCGAATCCGATGCCGAATTTCCGGGGCAAGCGCTTTACTAACGCGCATGAGACGATGATTTGGGCGTCCAAGCGCGAAGGCGCGAAGTATACGTTCAACTATGAAGCGCTGAAGGCGTTGAACGAAGGCGTGCAGATGCGCAGTGATTGGGTGCTTCCGATTTGTACAGGTCATGAGCGCCTGAAGGACGAAAACGGTGACAAAGCACACCCGACGCAAAAGCCGGAATCGCTGTTGCACCGTGTTCTGATCGGCTCGACCAATCCGGGGGACGTGGTACTGGATCCGTTCTTTGGTACCGGAACGACCGGTGCTGTTGCCAAGATGCTCGGCCGCGAATTCATCGGCATCGAGCGCGAGGACAGCTATCGCAAGGTGGCCGAGAAACGCATCGCCAAGGTGCGCAAGTTCGACCGCGAGGCTCTGGAAGTCAGTGCCAGTAAACGCGCCGAGCCGCGTGTTCCGTTCGGCCAGCTTGTGGAGCGCGGAATGTTGCGCCCGGGCGAAGAGCTCTATTCCATGAACCAGCGTCATAAGGCCAAGGTTCGTGCCGACGGGACGCTGGTAGGCGACAACGTCAAAGGCTCGATCCATCAGGTGGGCGCGCATCTGGAAAACGCGCCGTCCTGCAATGGCTGGACGTACTGGTGCTTCAAGCGTGATGGAAAAACGGTTCCGATCGACGTTCTGCGTCAGCAGATCCGGGCCGAGATGAACTGATTTCAAGAACACCGCCGGTGCCTGTGGCCTGACACAAGGCACTACGCCTTGCCCCGCCGATCCTACGGCGGGGTCTTTTGTTTTTGGATCAACAGTGGTTGCATGTCGTTGACCCTGACACTGCAAGAAAGATCACGGCCATGACCGAGACGACCGCGCAGCCCCGCCGCAGCCTGTTTTTCACGGAACCTGACACGTTTGATCTGGACAACAAGTATACCGAGGCCGCGTTAGAGCGGCACAAGCGTGAAGGGCTGGAACTGGCCGTTCGCGCACGCTGGGTGGCTATGGCACTGACCGGGATTCTACTCATATTCCTGAACCCGCAATGGGATGTGCTGTGGTATCATTTCATCCTGCTGCTGATCTGCGCCAATGGATGGCTGATCCGCCGTGCAGGGCGGGTGGGGCAATCCCGGGTCGAGCTTCTTTTGATCTTTGTTGATCTGTTGATCATGACCCTGGGGATGATCGTACCCAACCCGTTCAGCGATGACGTCCTGCCGCTGGCCATGCAATATCGGTTTGACAACTTTCAGTACTTTTTCGTCATTCTGGCGGCTGGGACATTGGCCTATTCCTGGCGCACCGTCATTGCCATCGGCTCGTGGACGGCGATGATGTGGACGGTCGGATGGATCGTTGCCTGGTGGGTGGCAACGCCAGTTCCGGGGATCAGCGAAAAGGTCGCAGTGGCCTTGCAGGGATATCCGGATGTTGCCGCGCTGCTGGACCCGAACAGTTTCATGGCCCCTCAGCGTATCCAGCAAGTGATCGTATTCGTTATGGTCGCGGTAACGCTGGGCATCTCGATGCGGCGGCTTAATCACCTGTTGATGAGCAATGCAGGACTGGAACGGGAACGGGCCAATCTGTCACGGTATTTCTCGCCCAACGTGGTAGATGAGCTGAGCCAGAACGATGAGCCGTTGAAACAGGTCCGTAAAGAGGACGTGGCGGTTCTGTTCATTGATATTGTCGGGTTCACCAAATACGCCGCCGGACGCGATCCTTATGAAGTGATCGAGGTGTTGCGCGGGTTCCACGCCCGTATGGAAACCGAAGTATTTCGGCACCATGGAACATTGGACAAGTACTTAGGGGATGGTTTGATGGCGACCTTTGGCACTCCGGTGCCAACGCCTCTTGATGCGAGCAACGCTTTGGAGTGCGCGCGAGCGATGGTGGGCGCAATTGACCGATGGAATCTGGATCGCCGCAGGGTGGGGGAGCCCGAAATCTACATCGGAGTTGGAGTGCATTACGGTTCGGTCGTACTTGGAGATATTGGGGCCAACCGGCTGGAATTTGCGGTGATTGGTGATGCGGTCAATGTGGCGGCCAAGCTTGAAGCGCTGACGCGTGATTTCAAGGCGCGTATTATTGTCAGTGATGCTGTGCGTGCACGGGTTGCCGAAGAAAACCCGTCAATGCCGGACGCCCTGGCTGGTTTCGTCGCGTATCGGGATCAGTCTGTGCGAGGAGTCGAGGCATCGATGGATGTCTGGGTGATGAAAAGCTGAGGTCCTCCCGCCCATCAGAACAGCATCGGAGATGCCGTGCTGATGGTTGGGCCAGACAGCGCGCGGGTGCGCGCTGCGGTCACGCTTTGGGCATAGGGTTCAGAGATTTGTTATAGGGGTGCCAGTCGGTGATCTCGGGGTAATAATGGCGTCTCCACTCCCGGACGCGTGGGTTCATGACCCGTCGCCACAACGGGGGGATCATCGCGGCCACTGTCATGACGGGATACCCATAGGGCAATTGCGGGGCTGTGTCCGAGGAATGGTGTTGCAGCAGTGGAAACCGGCGGTTGGGTTTATAGTGGTGGTCCGAATGGCGCTGAAGGTTGATCAGCAACCAGTTTGAAGCTTTCTGCGAAGCATTCCAGGAATGGCGTGGCAGGACGTGCTCATACCGCCCTTCGCCCAGGTGTTTTCGTGTCAGGCCGTAATGCTCCACGTAGTTGACCAACTCGAGCTGCCAGATTGCGACACCAGCTTGCAGCAGAAACAGCGCCAGACCGGACCATCCTCCGATCAGGCCTGCCAGTGCCAGCATCCCCCCTTGCAGTGCCCAATATCGCCAGAAAGGGTTTGAACGATCTGTCCAAGGTCGGTCTTTGCGTGCAAGTTTGTCGCGCTCGGCCCTGAAGGCAGAGACCAGGCATTGCCAAAGGACGCGGGGATAGAAGCGATGGAATCCTTCATTATAGCGCGCCGTAACCGGATCGCGTGGGGTTCCCACATGGCGGTGATGAACCAACAGATGCTCGGACCGAAAATGGGAATACAATACCATGGCAAGAAGGATATCTCCCAACCAGCGTTCCCAATGACTTTTCTGGTGCATCAACTCGTGGCTGTAATTGATGCCAATCGTGCCTGAGATGACACCCATGCCAAAGAAGAGGCCAATTTCCTCCAGTGTTGACAGATGGTTGCTGTGGGTTGCGTACCAGATCAGGCCAAAAAGGGTGATGAACTGAATCGGCACCCATAGTTTAGTTAGCAAGATATACCATTGCAGAACATCATCAGGCGCATTCGGGTCTGCATTCTGCTCGTTGAGACCGGTGATCCGATCCAGAATCGCAAAGGCCCACCAGGTCGCAAACGGCACCAAAATGACCGACCAGCCACCAGTAACGGCGGTGACCCAAATCAAGGGGACCAGCAGCAGGGACACCCAGAAGGGGGACGCCGATTGCCAGCGGGACAACGTGCCTGTTGCGATCATTTTCTCTGCTCCGACTATACGGACACAGCCTAGCCATGACCCGAAGAATTGCACAGCGGACTTATTGTCCTCTCCACTGATCATAGGCCTTACGCATCACCGTTGGCAGGTCGCTGGGTTTGAAACTGTGCTTGTCCACCACTGTCAGGTGTTCGGGGATTTCCTGATTGCCGACCTCTGTGGTCCAGATCCGTAGAATCAGGTGAAAATGTGTAAACGTATGGCGCACTTCGCCCGGCAACATTTTCCAGGCCGCAGGGAACGGGGGGCGTTCGGTTGGATCATCGTTCCACTCTGATCCGGGCCAGCCCAGCATTCCACCCAACAGACCTTTGTCAGGCCGACGTTCCAGTATCATGGCTCCGTCCGCCAAACGCGCGACATACACGTGCCCATAGCGGGTTGGTTTGGGTTTTTTCGGTGTTTTTCGCGGAAGGTCGGCTTGGGTACTTGCGATACGGCTTTGGCAGGGATCACGCAGGGGGCAGATGCTGCATGCCGGTGATTTCGGTGTGCAGATGGTGGCCCCCAAGTCCATTACTGCTTGTGCGTAATCGCCGGGGCGCGTGGAAGGAGTCAGAGCTGACGCTTTTTCTTTCAGCAACGGCTTGGAGCCGGGTAAAGGGTCGTGAATGTCATAGAACCGGGTCATGACCCGTTCGACGTTTCCGTCCAGCACAGTTTCGGGCTTATCAAACGCTATGGCCGAGATCGCAGCGGCGGTATAGGGACCAATTCCGGGAAGTTTCAGCAGGGCATCAAAGGTTTCGGGAAACCGACCATCGTGATCCTGCGCGACTACACGCGCGCATTTCAACAGATTTCGGGCGCGGGCGTAATAACCAAGACCTGCCCATTCCCCCATGACTTGCTCATCCGGTGCAGCAGCCAGCGCCTGAACCGTAGACCAGCGTGTGGTGAAGCGCAGGAAATAGTCGCGCACGGCTGCCACGGTGGTCTGCTGCAACATCACTTCGGACAACCAGACACGATACGGATCGGGTCGAACCCCGGCGGAACGATCTGCCGGGCCAGTACGCCAAGGCATTTCGCGGGCGTGGCGATCATACCACTCCAATAACGCCGCACTGACGGTGAATTCAGCAGAGTCACGCAAGTTTTATTCATCTCCTTGTCGGGTTTCGCTGGAACCCGGTGTCCCGCCCAGTACAATAGCGGTGTAGGAGTTGGAAACCAGATGCAACGCAGACGTTCTTCGACCCGCGGGTTCAAACGCACCGCATCTTTGCTGAACGACCAGATCAGGCGCGCCGGGGAAAGCCGGGGGTTTGCGGTGTCGCGACTTTTGACCCATTGGGCCGAGATTGTGGGTCAGGATACCGCCGCCATCGCGCGCCCGATTAACGTGGGCTATGGCAAAGGCGGATTTGGCGCAACCCTGACCGTATTGACCACCGGGCCGCAGGCTCCGATGCTGGAAATGCAGAAGGAACAACTGCGCGGCAAGGTGAATGCGGTCTATGGCTATAATGCTATCAGCCGCGTTCGGATAACCCAGACCGCTCCGACCGGATTTGCCGAGGGGCAGGCCAGTTTCGACCACAAGCCGAAGCAAGCTAAACCCCAGATTGCACCTGACATTGCCGCCGAGGCTGACAAAGTGTCACGCGATGTAAATGATGAAGATTTGCGCGCGGCCCTTGAACGTCTCGGGCGCAACGTTTTATCCAAACAGAAACGCTGAGAAAGGGCTGAGAATGAGCCGTATTGCAACCGTAATTTGTGCGGCTGTCGCCGTAGCCGCTGGCGGCTATTGGCTGACACAGTCGAACACGAACGTAACCCTTCCGCTGGTAAGCGCCGCCGAAGCGCAAGAGGCAGACCTGGACACCTCGACGATCGTCGAAATGGTGCAAGGCGCCGAGGATGCGCCCGTCGAGGTCATCGAGTATGCGTCCTATACCTGCCCGCATTGCGCAAACTTTCACACAGGCGCATACAAACAGCTCAAGAAAGACTTCATCGACACCGGTAAGGTCAAGTTTACCTACCGTGAGGTCTATTTTGACCGCTACGGCCTTTGGGCATCAATGGTTGCACGCTGTGCCGGCCCCGAGAAATTCTTTGGTATCACCGATCTTATCTATGAAGGTCAGTCAGAATGGACACGTGCCGGTGGTCCGGCCGAGATCGTGGACGAACTGCGCAAGATCGGCCGTTTGGCCGGTATCGATGGCGACCAGCTTGAAGCCTGTCTGCAAGACGGTACCAAGGCGCGGACACTGGCTGCATGGTATCAGGAAAACGCCGAACGAGATGGCATTCAGGCGACGCCGTCATTCCTTGTGAACGGCAAGAAGGTCGACAACCAGTCCTACGCCGACTTCAAAAAGCTGATCGAAGACGAGCTGGGTGGCTAACCCTTTTCCGGTCGGTCCTGTTTGGGCCGACCGGGCCTATTTGGGTGCGGGTGCCGCGGTCAGCAGCATATCCTTGACCTTTTCTTTTTCGATGACATGCAATCGAACGGGCAGGGTGATCACTTTGCTGCGAAATGCCGAAGGCAGGCGCACGGCGTCTTTCTCGGTCGTGATCATCTGAGCGCCCAGTTGGCGCGCCTCGTTTTCCAGACGGGACATCAGGGCCTGAGTCAGGGGTTGATGATCGTCCAGGGCTTCGGCGCGGACAAGATCCACGCCCTGCTGCCGCAGTGTCTTAAAGAATTTCTCGGGATGGCCGATACCGGCAAATGCCAGTGCGCGTGTTCCGGTCCAGTCCATGCCTGTTTTCAGAGGTTCGATTGCGCCCGTGACATGGGGGATGGTCAACTTGTCACCCCACTGATCGGCGAAGCCCTGTTGCGCTGCTTCATCGCCAAGGGACAACACCAGGTCGGCCCGTCTCAGCCCTACATCGACCGGTTCCCGCAGCGGACCGGCAGGCAGACACAAGCCGTTTCCGAACCCGCGTTCAGCGTCCACAACAATGATCGAAAAATCCTTGGCAACCGAGGGATTCTGAAAGCCATCATCCAGAACAATTACCGAAGCCCCGGCTGCGGCAGCCGCGCGCGCACCTGCCGCCCGGTCTTTGGCAACCCAGACTTCGGCGAACATCGCCAGAAGCAGCGGCTCGTCTCCTACCTCGGTTGCCGTGTGCTTGGCTGGATCAACTTGCACCGGCCCCTCCAAAGAGCCTCCATGCCCCCGAGTGACGACATGTGGTTCATGCCAGCTGTTTCTGAGTTGTTCTAGTGTCCAGATCACCATGGGCGTCTTACCGGTGCCACCCGCGTTGAGGTTGCCGATACAGATCACCGGCACACCGGGCTTTTCACCGGTCTCGGCGGCGACCCTACGCGCGGTTGCTGCCGCGTAAAGGCGTCCCAGCGGTGCCAGCAGACGCGCCCTCAAACCCGGTTGGTCCGGGGGCGTGTTCCAGAAATCAGGTGCCCGCATGATCTGCACTCCGCTGATCCAGAATATCTTGCACCATTTCAATCAGGGCGTCTGCTTGTGGTGCGCCTTCGGTTAACAATTGCCATCCTGCCAACGCCATGCCGGCCGCTTGGTCGGGGGCCAGAAGCTGCACTACGGCGTCGCCCAGCTCGGTAGCAGTTTTAACCTCTTTGGCGGCTTTTGCCTGTTGCAAGCTGGAATAGAGGTCTTGATGGCGATGCACAAACGGCCCAAACATAATAGCAGACCCCAGCGCGATTGCTTCGGACGGGTCTTGGCCGCCTGCGCCACGTTCAAGCGAACTGCCCATGAAGGTCACCGCCGACATGCGATGCCACAGCCCCAGGTTTTCGGGGTCCGAGGTCAGAACGACCTGTGTAGTATCTTCGATCAGATCGCCTTCATCCCAGTTGATGCAGCGCAAGTCCATTGATTCCAATCGCCGTCTCAGCGGTGCCAGTTCCGGCTCGTTTGCGACGTGCAGCACCAGAACCAGCCGGTGCAGCATACGCAGCGCCTGACGATGGGCTGTCAAGACCGAGATGAACTCCTTGTCCTGAACCCATGCCGCCAACCAAACCGGGCGTCCGGCAAGTGTATGAGTGGTCTCAATAAGCTCGTCTTCAGGCCAGGGCCGGGGGTTGGGGCTGATCCGCAAAGGGGGTGACTCCGCGACCTTTACAGATTGCACTCCGAGACGACGGATCTGTCGTGCAGTCTCCGCGGACGGTGTGAGAATCTTGTGGAAACAGTCAAAGGTCACCCGCGTGATGTCCGGCAACCAACGCGCGCTTCTGGACAGTGCCACGCTGAACTGGGCGTCGAACAAAACCAGGGGGATCGTCTGTTCATCAGCGCGCGTGATGATGTTGGGCATCAGATCGCCACCGACCCACAACCCCATGTTCGGACGCCAGTATTCGACAAACTCGCGCGCGGCTCCGCTCTGTTCCTGTGGCAGGTTAATCAAAGGGAATTTACAATCCGGCCAGTTAGACAAGTCCTCGTCGGGTGGTGCAGTCAGCAAGAAATTCAGCTCAGCCCTGACCTGCAGCAGCCGACGGCAGAAGTCAGTCACAGCCCGCAGACGATCCGGTGTGGTAACATGAATCCACACCAACTCGCCTTCAGGGCGCGGCATGTTGGAATGTGGCCCAACCCCGTTGCGCATCCCCCATGACAGCACCCTGTAGGCGGCCAGGCTAAGTGAGCGCGGTTTGCTCATGTTCCTATTCCGGGTCCGGCCGGGTCCAGTTGCGCTGACAGTTGCTGGTGAATCGCGGTGTTGGCTGCGATCACGCCGTTCAGTCTGGGATGAGCATTGTTGAAAATCAGCTGTTGTCCCGCGCGGTCCGAACAGATGCCGCCTGCCTCGCGGATGATCAGATCGCCTGCAGCGATATCCCATTCCCAGCTGGGACGAAGGGTCAGCATCGCATCAAACCGCCCTTGCGCGACCAACGCCATGCGATAGGCAAGTGACGGGCGGTATGCGCGTTCGAACTCCGGTGCTTGCCCGTTACGCCAATGCCGTGCGTCAAGGTTCGGCTTGGCGGCCAGAACTTCCGATTGCAAAAGATCTGTCGTGTCGGAAATCGAGATCGCCTCGCCATTGAGCGTCGCACCCTCACCTTGTGCCGCCGCGTACAACAAATCCCGCATCGGCAGATAAATCACTGCCGCTGTCACCGTGCCGTTATCGGCGACAGCTATGGAATGCGCCCAGGTGCGCGCGCCTTCGGCAAAGCTGCGGGTGCCGTCAATCGGATCGATGATGAATGTTCGATTATGGTTCAGCCGGCCGGTTGAGTCCTCGGATTCCTCGCTGAGCCAGCCATAGCCCGGTCGTGCCGAACACAACCGCTTTTCCAGCATCGCGTTCACGGCCAGATCCGCCTCGGTCACAGGCCCGGCGCCGTCGGGTTTATCCCAGCGCTGTGCCTGTGTGCCGGAATAGCGCGTGGCGATCTTGCCGGCCTCCAGTGCCGCTTCGATCAGCAGGGGCAGGTCAATTGCCGGCAAGTGTCATTCCTTCGATCAGAAGCGATGGAACCACGCGCGACAGATACGGGCGTGCATCATTTGCGGGAATGATCCGGCGCAGCATGTCCCGCAGATTGCCTGCGATCGTGCATTCATTGACCGGATGTGTGATCTCGCCATTCTCGACCCAAAAACCTGATGCGCCACGGGAATAGTCACCGGTATTGGGGTTGATCGTCGATCCGATCATGGATGTGACCAGCAACCCGGTCCCCATATCGCGCAGCAAGTCCGCACGGCTTTGGTCGCCTTGTGTCAGCCTCAGGTTCCAGTTGCTGGGCGAAGGCGGGCCCGAGACGCCGCGTGCGGCGTTACCCGTGGACGCCATATCCAGTTTTCGGCCGCTTGTCAGGTCCAGCGTCCACCCTGTCAGGATGCCATTTTCCACAATCGCCCTGCGTTGTGTCGGCAAACCCTCGGCATCAAAAGGACGGGAACCCGAAATGCGCGGGCGGTGCGGATCTTCGATCAGGGACAGGTTTGAGGGCAGAATTTCCTGGCCCAGACAATCCTTGAGCCAGGATGCGCCCCGTGCGACCGCTGCACCATTGCTGGCGGCCAGGAGGTGGCCGATCAGCGAAGACGAGATTCGTTCGTCGAAGAGCACGGGGAAATTACCGGTCTCAGGTTTGCGCGCACCAACCTGTTGCACCGCGCGCTCGCCTGCTGTGCGCCCGATCTCATCCGCGCTGCGCAGATCGGATTGGAACGTCCGGCTGTCCCCGTCATAATCCCGCTCCATCCCGGTGCCTTCGCCCGAGATCGCAACGCAGGATATCGACCGGCTGCTGCGTTCATATCCGCCGGTAAATCCGTTGGTCGCAGCCAGATGCACACGGTGGGTTCCATAGCTTGCGGCCGCATCCGACACCTGGGTGACGCCGGCGACGGCCAGCGCTGCAGCTTCGGCACCCAGGGCATCCTGCATAAGGGTTTCGGCGGAAGGGGCCGGTGTAGGGTCCCACAATTCCAGTGACTGCACATCCCAGTCCGTGACCAGTTGGTCCCTGTCAGCCAGCCCGGAGAACGGATCTTCCGGGGCTTCTCTGGCCATGGCTACGGCACGTTCAGCCATAGCGTGCAGGGTTTCCGGGCGGCTGTCGGAACTGGACACAATGGCGGATTGTTGGCCCAGAAACACCCGCAATCCCAAATCGGTGCTCTCTGAGCGTTCGGCGTGTTCCAGCGCGCCGCCGCGCACTTCGACCGAGACAGAGGAGCCGTCGAGAACGATGGCATCCGCCGCCTCCGCGCCTGCCTTGCGGGCCACATCAAGCAACTGCTGGCTGATTTCTTCTGGTGTGCGGGTCATGAGGCCTCCGGGTTGATTGCCAAGGACCTAGCCTTGGACTGCCCGTCTCGCAAGACCTGTGACCAGATTGTGCGTTGAGGATCGCAGTGAACCCATGCCGTTTCAGAGGTTTGGGCAGGGGCCAGCTGGAAAGAGAAAGGGCCGCATGTTGCGCGGCCCTTTCTGTTGCTTGTCACTTAAGACGCTGACCATTCGCCAGGATCTGACCGTCTTCGGTAAACTCGATCTTCGAGTTCAGAGTGTCCGGCTCTTCGCCAGGAACCGCCATCAGACCCATCATCATACGGGCGCCCAGCGCGTCTTCGTCCGAGATGATTCCCATGCCGATCAGGGTGTCGATCAACTGGTTGGCACCAACAAGCTGCAGGTTTGCCACCCCGCTTGGGTTGGGCAGGCCATCAAACTCTTCGGTGTTCGTGTTGTCGAAAGAAAAATCACCGTCACCGGTCAGTTTGGCACCAACCAGCGAAACCAGCAGTTCGTTGATTTTCAGAGAGTGCAGTTCCCCCGGTGCTTCGTCAGATTCGACGTCGATTTCAGGATCGAAGATATTCATCAGCACTTTTGCGGTACCCGTCGCATCCAGAGCGATTGTCGCAGGATCACGCGGCAACGCGCCCGCAGGATCGAAGATGCCCCACAGTACGTCCGACATGGTGAAATCTGTCAGGTTAAGCCCAAATCCGAAGGGTTGAACCTCGTCCGATTGCTGAATCGGAAACTCGAAGTTCAGGCCCGCCTTGGCCATCGAAAGCTCGATCGGAAACGGCAGGCCTGCCGTGGTTACAGCCATTTTCGTGCTGTTTTGGTCGATATCATAGACAACCTTCTCGGCGTCGATGCTTGCGGCAAAGCGCCCGCCCTCCGACGTGCTGTTCATCGAGAACGCCTGACCCTCGCTGGTGCCGCTCAGATCAGTGCTGCCCGAGGCATAGGTAAAGGTGCCGTCAAAGGCGAAGCCAGCTTCATAGAAGGCTTCCGGATTCGAAAGGTCGAAGTCCAACGGAATCACGTTGTCGCCTTCAAATGCCAGTTGGTCCACCTGACCGTCGATCAACCCGTTTTCGCCGCTTTCAGGGTCTTGGAAGTTCAGGTTATAGCTTAGCGCGGCTGCGTTGAAAGTCTGGCTGATATTGCGATTATCGCCGATCTGCATTCGCGAGCTGCCGGACAGATCACTTGCCTCAGCATTGGCGCCAAAGACTTCATTTGGCAGAGGCTCGCCATCGACCTCAATTGAGTCCAGTTTCACGCCCAGTTTGTCAGCCGTATAGTCATAGGTCATGTCTTCAGGCGTGCCTGAAACGACCATGTTCAACTGGCTGTGGGAATATGTGACGGTGGCAGCGAATTCTTCGTCTTCCGCCTGACCGGTGACTCCCATGGGAAAGCTTTCCGGCACTCCAATGGTAACGGTTCCGTCACCATTTTCGGTCAGCGTCATCTCTGGCATGACCATCTGAAACTGCCCGTCGTCTTCGGGAAAGGCCATTGAAAGCGTCATGTTTGAAATTGTGGTGACGTCGCCTGCGGTGTTTTCGTCACCTGTGATGGTGTAACCCATAGACGTGAAATATCTTTGCCAGTCGGACCAGACATCATTAGCCGTCAGATCGGCAAACGCTCCTTGGGTGGCAACGGCATAAGCCAGGGCAGCGCCGCAACTGCGGCGAAGAAAAACGGACATAAGGTAACCCTTCTTGATCAATTTGCGGCGCATGGTCGGGTTTGCAGCCGGTGTCGTCAAGGGGGGAAGGGGTGGACCCTTTCCCCGTTTCCGCGTTACGGCTGTAGCCGACAGAAATTGCAGTGCGTGAGGAGGGGCAAATGCAGGGAAAAACTGTTCTCATAACCGGGGCCAGCCGTGGAATTGGGGCCGAGGCAGGGCGCGTTTTTGCCGCAGCTGGTGCCAATGTCGCATTGGTGGCCCGCAGCCACGATCAAATTGACGCGCTGGCCGCCGCATTGGGCGATCAGGCCATCGCACTGGCCTGTGACGTCAGCGATTTCGCGCAGGTCGAACAAGCGGTGGCCACCTGTGTTGACCGGTTCGGCAGTTTGGACGTTCTGATCGGAAACGCGGGCGTAATCGATCCGATCTTTCATCTCTCGAATGCTGATGCTGAGGCGTGGAGCAGGGCCATCGACATCAATCTAAAAGGCATTTTCTACGGGATGCGCGCGGCGTTGCCGGTAATGCGGGCCGCTGGTGGGGGGAGCATTCTCACCATCTCGTCCGGAGCAGCATCGAACCCGGTTGAAGCTTGGAGCCATTATTGCGCCTCGAAAGCCGGGGCCAAAATGCTCACGGAGTGTCTGCATCTGGAAGAGGCCCATAACGGTATTCGCGCCATGGGTCTGTCACCGGGGACGGTGGCCACCGATATGCAGCGCTCGATCAAGGCCAGTGGCATCAATCCTGTGAGTCAGCTGGATTGGGATGTTCACATCCCGGCAGACTGGCCGGCACGGGCGCTGTTGTGGATGTGCTCCGATGACGCGGATGAATTCCTGGGCACAGAAATCTCGTTGCGCCTTGACGACATCCGCAAACGAGTTGGACTGATATGATCAACTTGACTAAAGAAGACGGCCTTTGGACTGTCACGATCAACAATCCTGACAAAGCAAATGCTCTGACAGGGGCCATGCTGACAGAGCTGGCCGAGATTGCCGAGTCCGCGACCGAGGCGAAGGCGTTGATCCTGACAGGCGCAGGCAAGGTGTTCAGCGCCGGGGCTGATTTGGACGAGGCGCGCGCCGGTCTGGCGACGTCGGATATCTGGGAAAGGCTGTCTGGCGCGATCGCCGCCTTGCCCTGTCTGACGGTTGCCGCGCTGAACGGCACATTGGCAGGCGGAGCCAATGGTATGGCGCTGGCTTGCGATCTGCGCATTGCCGTGCCGTCGGCCAAGTTTTTCTATCCGGTGATGAAGTTGGGGTTTCTGCCCCAACCATCCGATCCCAAGCGGATGGCGGCTCTGGTTGGACCCGCGAGAACCAAGCTGATTCTGATGGCTGGCCAGAAGATCACCGCGCAGGAGGCGTATGAGTTTGGCTTGGTTGACCGGATCGTGGAACCGGATCACCTGATGCAAACTGCGCGCGACCTGGTGACAGACAGCGTCAACGCTGATCCCGAGATTGCTGTCGGCATAGCAAGGTTGTGTTCATGAGGCTGTCTGCGCTGCGCCTGCGGGTCTCTGACCCGGATCGGCTGGCCGCGTTTTATCGCGACGTTCTGGGCATGTCCGTGTACGTTGAAGGCTCAAATCGCCGCTTGGGCTATGAAGGCGAAGACGCAGACCTTCTGTTGATCGGAGGTGGCGGTGGCTACAACCATGACCCGGGGCAGCGATACTGGAAGATCGGAATCACTGTGCCGGATGTCGATCTTGCGGCGGCTCACCTGCGCACGCTTGGCATTCCGGTGAGCGCGCCGAACCAGTTTCTGGACATCGGCTATATGTGTCACCTGGTGGATCCCGAGGGGTTTGTCATCGAGCTGTTGCAACATGATTTCGAAGGCAACCGTCCGCCGCATGCGGCTGAGCCCGATGCACCTTTCGCACGGGCCAGGATCGGTCAGATTACCCTGCGCACCGGCGATATCGCCGCTGAAGACACCTTCTGGCGCGCACGAGGCATGTCATTGTTGTCAATGCAGGAGGTCGCCCCCTACGGCTTTGACCTGCATTTCTATGCCTTTACCGAAGAAACTCCTCCTAACGCTGATCTTTGGGCGGTTGAAAATCGCGAATGGCTTTGGAAACGTCCCTATACAACGCTGGAATTCCAGCATGTTGCAGGAGCGCAGTTCACACATGTACCGGACTATCGGGGTATTGAAGTCGAAGGTATACCCACGCCTCTGACTGATACTTTCGGCGACCCGATCCTGCCGGGCTGATCACCGCGAGCGGCGCTTGCCAGGAACTTTCGAACGAAATCCAGGCGGGCGTTTGCGGACCCAGATCAGAAATTTCTCAAGCCTTGGATGCGCGCGCAAGGCTTCGACCGTGCTGAAACTGCGTGCCAGTTCGGCTTCGGTCAGGGTGGCGTGAATCTCTTTATGGCAGATCTGATGCAGCAGTACAGTTGGTCCGCCCTTGCCTCCTTTGAGTTTTGGGATCAGATGATGCAGGCTGCCACCCCCGTCGGGGATCGGGCGGTCGCAGAGCGGGCAGATTGGATCGCTGTTCGACATGATGGCTGAAAGTGTGCGCCAATGGGCGACAAAGGCAAGAGGGTGTGAATGGCACAGGCAGTGGTGATCGGAGCAGGCCCCGCCGGATTGATGGCTGCCGAGCAACTGGCCGCAGCCGGGCATTCCGTATTGGTGGCCGAGGCCAAACCTTCGGTTGCCCGCAAGTTTCTGATGGCCGGGAAGTCGGGGCTGAACCTGACCAAGGACGAGCCGTTCGACATCCTGATCCGGTCTTATGGCCCGGCAGCGGATTGGTTGCGCCCGATCATTTCCGCCTTTGATGCTGACGCGGTTCAGCACTGGGCGCGCGGGCTGGGTCAGACGCTGTTTACCGGCTCGACGGGGCGTGTATTTCCTGAATCCATGAAGGCCTCGCCTTTATTGCGGGCCTGGCTGGCACGATTGAGTGAAGCCGGGGCCGAGGTCAAAACCCGATGGCGTTGGGCAGGCTGGGAAGGTGAAGTGCTGATGTTCGACGCTCCGGACGGGCGTCAAAGCGTGTCGGCGGATGTCACCGTACTGGCACTGGGCGGGGCGAGTTGGGCTCGCCTTGGATCGGACGGTCATTGGGCGCAGATTTTAGGTGGAAAAGGTGTGGCTCTCGCACCATTTGAACCCGCGAATTCAGCACTTTCGGTCGATTGGAGCCCACATATGCAGCCTCATTTCGGGGCTGCATTGAAAACGGTGCAATGGATGGCGGGCAATATAGAGAGCCGCGGAGAGGCTGCGATTTCGGCAACTGGTCTGGAGGGCGGCGGGCTTTACTCGCTCACGCCGGCCTTGCGCGCGGGGCAGCCTTTGTTCGTCGATCTGATGCCCGATCTGGATCGGCAGGCTCTGCTGGCGCGGTTTTCTGCGAAACGGTCGAAAACAACGCTGTCCCAATGGTTGAGAAAGTCGCTTAACCTGTCGCCCCAGAAAATCGCGTTGTTTCATGAAATGGCAAAGCGCAGCGGCCCGCTTCAATCTGCGGACGCGAGCATGTTGAAAAAGCTGCCAATCTTGCATGCTGGTCTTCGTCCGATGGATGAAGCCATTTCGACCGCAGGTGGTGTGAAACGGACAGCGCTGGATGATGGGCTGATGCTGACTGCCCTGCCGGGTGTGTTCTGCGCCGGTGAAATGTTGGATTGGGAAGCCCCAACAGGGGGATATCTTCTTACCGCGTGCCTTGCCACTGGACGATGGGCCGGTCGGTCCGCCGCGGACTGGCTGGAAAAGGCTGAATGATTTAGCGCGATCGCGCCAGCATCGCCAAACGGATCATCGCGCGTTCGACCAAGGCCATGGCTGGGGCCGTCTGACCGGCGGATCGCAGCGACAAATCGGTATCGGTCAGAACCGTCAGCGCAGTTTGCAGCTTAGGTGCCCCCCATCCCTGTGCCTGCCGCAGGATGCGGTCACGTCGTTTGCCATAAACAGGTGGGCGCAGTTTTCCGATGCCCTGCGCAGCACCACCGGGATCCGAAGCGCAGGCGTAGAGTGTCCGAAAATGCCGCGTCGCCCCGATGCAGAGTGTCACGCCATTGGTGCCTTGTGCCTGCAACCTTCGGATCAGTGGCCCGATCTCACCCGCGCGGCCTTCGGCAACGACGTTGAGAACGTCATCCAGCGCTGCTTCGGTTGAGCGCGGGGCGCAGGCTTCGATGTCTTCGACTGTCAGATCAGAGCTGTCACCACGTTTGTAAAGTGACAGTTTCTCAATGGTTTGGGCGAAATCGCCGGGGCTGAGGCTGACGGCCAATTCGCTGATGGCAGACATGACGTCACGGGGCACGTTCTTCATACCCGACGCAGTTAGAACCCGTTCCACTTCGGCGCGTGACGGAGGGTCGTCGTAAATGCCTACCGCATATGCTGCAGGGTGCCCTTCGAAGGCCTTGCGGATTTTCGAGCTGGGTTTCAGTTGCCCCGCCGTCACGATGATCTGAGCATCCCCAGGAGCCCAATCTTCAAGCGTGGTCAGAATTGCGGGCGCTGCGGTTTCAGTAACGTCTTCCACAAATACGGCGCGTGGCCCGGGAAAGAAGCCGACTGCCTTGACCGCATCCAATAGCAGAGCGGGGTCGCCACGCAGATCGCCACCCGGCAGGCGGGTCAGACGCATTTCTTCTTCGGCTCCGGGACCAAGCAGAGCGGCCAGCACTTGTTGCCGCTTGAGCGCAACGCGCATCGCATCCGCGCCATAGATCAGCAGCCCGGTCTTGTCCGCGTCCGGCTTGGCAAAATACCCATCAGCCTCGCGCGGGCTCAGTTTCATGCGGCCAGATCCGGTGTAGCGTAAAGACGATTCATGATCTGACTCGACAGAATCACCATCAAACGCTTCTTGGCGTCGCGCTCATCCGCCAATGTGGAAACGGTGGACCCTGCAGCAGAATAAGACACAAAGTCTGCAACCGTGCCCGAGGCCACGATCTGACCGGTTTCGTTGGACCGCAGGGAATACTGAGACCGTCCGTCAATTGTGTAGCGTTGCGTTTCATTTGTCGTGGTGATCGCTGCGCCACGTGTCACTGTCGAAACCTGAACATCCAGCTTGTATGCGCTGGCCGATCCTGCGCTTCGGCCCAGTTGTTGTTCCAGATTTTGAACCAACAGGTAGCTGTCTACGGTGTTAGGGGCGGATACCTCGACCCGGCCGTATAAGGCCGAACCCGATCCGCCAGGGGTGTATACGGGCTCAAAGCCGCAGGCGGCCAGCGCCAGCGGCATCAGCATAAAAGTTCTGCGATCAAACGACGACATTCACAATCCGGCCCGGAACTACGATCACTTTTTTGGGCGCGTTGCCATTCAGCGCCTTTCGGACAGCTTCGGTGCTGAGCGCGATTTTTTCAACCTCGACCTTGTCCAGATCTTTGGCCACGCTGATTTCCGCGCGGCGCTTGCCGTTGATCTGAATCGGCAAGGTGACGGTGTCATCAACCAGCATTGCCTCATCCGCGACCGGCCACGGAGCGACGGCCACCAGACCTTCGCCGCCCTGATGTGCCCAGATATCTTCGGCCAGGTGTGGCGTCATCGGCGACATTAGCTGTGCCAGTGTTTTGATCGCCTGCTTCTGGGCGGTCGCGCCTGCCTTGGATTTTGCCAGCGTATTGGTAAAGGCATAAAGCTTGGCGATGGCTGCGTTGAAGCCAAAGCTCTCTACGCCGAGTGTCACATCGCGGATGGTTTTGTGCATCTCGCGCAGCAGCTCCTGATCCCCTTCGCCCGTGGCGCCCGGGTCCATGGCACCGATCTTGTCGCAGAGGTTCCAGACACGGTTAAGGTGCTTGTAAGCGGCTTCGGCGCCCGCTGCCGTCCATTCCACGTCGCGTTCGGGGGGGGAATCGGACAGCACGAACCAACGCGCGGTGTCAGCGCCAAAGGCCGAGATGATGCTGACCGGGTCGACCACGTTTTTCTTGGATTTCGACATTTTGGCCGATGGGATGATCTCGACCTCAGTGCCGTCGGCCAGTTTACCGTCTGTAACATCCTCGGGCAGGTGATAGACCGGGCGACCGTTGGTATCTCGGGTTTGGTAGATCTCGTGCGTGACCATACCCTGAGTGAACAGCGCGTCGAACGGTTCGATGGCTTTTTTCGGCAGATGCCCGGTGATGTTCATCGCGCGGGCAAAGAAACGCGAATAGAGCAGATGTAGAATCGCATGCTCGATTCCGCCGATATACTGGTCGACATTCATCCAGTATTCAGCTTCGGCCAGATTGGTGGGCGTTTCAGCTCGCGGCGCAGTGAACCGGGCGAAATACCACGACGAATCGACAAACGTGTCCATCGTGTCGGTCTCACGCTTGGCCGGAGCGCCACAGTTTGGGCAGGCGCAATCGCGCCAGGTCGGGTGGCGATCCAGCGGATTGCCCGGTTTGTCGAACGTGACATCGTCGGGCAGACGGACCGGCAGGTTCTCTTTTTTCTCGGGCACCACGCCGCAGGATTCGCAATGCACCACGGGAATCGGGCAACCCCAGTACCGCTGACGACTCAGGCCCCAATCACGCAAACGGTATTTGGTGACACCTTCGCCCCAGCCTGCCTTTTCAGCGAAATCGACGGTGGCGTTGATCGCCTCATCCCCGGTGGCCTCGGTCAGGCCCGCGAAATGGTTCACCCAGCGGACTTTTTCAGTCTTCGGCGGAACAAAGGCGATCTTGTCGACCGGACTATCGTCATCCAGTGCGAAGAAGGTATCGACCACGGGCAGGCCGTATTTGCGGCAGAAATCAAGGTCACGCTGGTCATGCGCCGGGCAGGCGAAGATCGCGCCGGTGCCGTAATCCATCAGGATGAAGTTGGCGATCCAGACCGGCAGTTCCCAGTTCGGATCCAGTGGGTGCTTGACCTTTATGCCGGTGTCATAACCCAGCTTTTCTGCAGTCTCGATGGCTTCTTCCGTGGTGCCGCCCTTGCGGCATTCCGCAACAAATTCAGCAACTTCTGGATTTTCAGCCTCAAGTTGCTTGGCAATCGGATGGTCCGGCGAGATACCAATGAAGGATGCGCCCAGCAGCGTATCGGGGCGAGTCGTATAGACGGTGATCGGCGCACCGCCATCGGTGCGCTCGAACCCGAATTGCAGGCCGCGCGACTTGCCGATCCAGTTTTCCTGCATCAGACGCACCTTGGCGGGCCAGTTGTCCAGCGTGTCCAGAGCATCCAGCAGTTCTTCGGAATAATCCGAGATCTTGAAGAACCATTGCGTCAGCTCGCGCCGCTCCACCAGCGCGCCCGAACGCCAGCCGCGCCCGTTTTCCACCTGTTCATTGGCCAGGACGGTCATATCGACCGGATCCCAGTTCACCACGGCGTTCTTGCGGTAAACCAGCCCGGCTTCCAGCATATCCAGAAACAGCGCCTGCTGTTGGCCATAATACTCAGGGTCACATGTAGCGAATTCGCGAGACCAGTCGATCGACAGGCCCAAGGGCTTCATTTGCCCGCGCATGTCCGCGATATTGCCGTAGGTCCAGTCTTTCGGGTGACCGCCTATCGCCATCGCAGCGTTTTCCGCAGGCATACCGAATGCATCCCAGCCCATCGGGTGCAGAACGTTATGGCCAGTCGACAGCTTGTGTCGCGCGATCACGTCGCCCATCGTATAGTTGCGCACATGCCCCATATGGATTCGGCCAGACGGGTAGGGGAACATCTCAAGCACATAATATTTCGGCTTGTCCGCCTTGTGGTTGGCGGTGAAGATTCCTGCCTTGTCCCAGGCCTCTTGCCATTTTGCTTCGATTTCGGTGGCCGAATAGCGCGACATTGTGCGGTCCTTCGTGAATGAAAACGCCGGGTAGGAACCCGGCGTGGTATTAGTGTGATTTTCGGCGGGTTGCTAGAACTTGTTGTCCGCAATGCGTAGCTGGCGGGCACGGGAGAGAATCGCATCCTCGACAGCGCGAGTTGTTGCCGCGCTCACCGGGGCACCCCCACTGGATTGCAGAGCGACAGACAAAGATCGGGCGGCAAGCGCCGGATCACTGATGTGTACCGTCGCCCTGTATGACCGTCCCCCGCCCGGAGGGGTGCCGTAACCCGTTACGATTACTCCGGTAAACGGATCAACCTCCTGCACAGGCAGGAAGTTCAGCACATCCAGTGAAGCCGCCCACAGATACCGGTTTACATTTGTGGTCTGCTCGGCCGTGCTGCGGTCAAAAATGTCCCATAACGTTGAACGTTCCGGATCGTTCAATTCGCGTTCATCGGAATTGCCGCTGGCGGGGTTGGGAGAATAAGTTGTCGAAGTGCTTCGATTCTGCCCGCATGCCGCAATAGTGGTGGTCAGCATGATTAATCCCAAAATCGTAGGCAGGCGCATTGTCAGCAGGTCCTGTTTCACTTGTTGTGCAGTATTCAGGGGATACTCCTAGCCAAGGACCCCCGCTGCAACAAGCCTATTCTTCTGAAATGTAAGTGTATCGCTTGCATCCGGGTGAAAAGGAACTGTGGCATCCTTGCACCAATCTGACCCCAATGAGGTGACCGGGTTTATGCCAAGCTTGCGTAACGGGGGCAAAAAGAGCGAAACGGTGTCCGTGCTGAGACATATGCCGAGGCATGTGTCGAGTAGATAACATTTTTGAAACCGAGGGAAACAAGATGAAAAAAGTTCTCTTCGCAACTACGGCGCTGATTGCGACCGCAGGCGTTGCAGCAGCTGAAGTTAACTTCAGCGGTTATGGCCGTTTTGGTATCGGCTACGTTGAAGATCGCAGCGGCGATATCGATCAGATCAACGTTCGCACCGGTGTAACCACCACAACCGTGGACGGCGCAGTTGTAACCGGTCAGACAGTAACCACAACCGGTACTGTTGCAGCTGGTTCGACCGACGACGCTATCCTGGTTTCTCGCTTCCGTCTGAACATCGACGGCATCGTTGAAACCGACTCCGGCGTTCGCTTTGAAGGTCGTGTTCGTCTGCAAGCTGACGAAGATTCGGACAACGGCGAAGCAAACTCCGCTGGCCTGAACGGCGCACGCTTCTCGGTCATCTACGGTGGTCTGCGTGTCGACGCCGGTAACGTTGCAGGTTCGTTCGACAACCTTGCAAACTACTACGGCAACGAAGTTGGTCTGGAACTGTTCGCAGGTCAGTACTCGGGCGTTGACTATGACTTCCTGGCATACTCGTCGACCGGTTCGGGCGCGAACGCAGTATTCTTCCAGTACTCCGTTGGCGACTTCTCGTTCGGCGCGTCGTACGACCAGGTAGACGTTGCAGCTACCCTTAACGGTGGTGCGCCTGTTCGTCTTGACGCGGACCGCTGGGACATCAGCGCAACCTACACCTTCAACAACATCACTGCCGCTCTGGCCTATGGTCAGACCGACTCGGGTGTTTCCGGTGTTAGCGATCCGAGCCTGACCGTTCTGACCCTGGGTGGCGAATGGGGTGACTTCTCGGGTACTCTGTTCGTTGCTGACGACGCAACTGAAGTTGCTGCGACCGACGGTACTGCATGGGGTCTGTCGGCTGCCTACAACCTGGGCGCTGCAACCACCCTGCTGTTCACCTACGGTGACGGTAACGCTGACCGCGACACGCAGCAGGTCGCAATTGGTGCCATCTACGACCTGGGCGGCGGTGCATCGCTGCGCGGTGGTATCGGTGTCAACGACTGTGACGTTTGCGACTCGCAGACTGTTGCTGACTTCGGTGCTCAGTTCAACTTCTAAGCTGATCTGAACCGTAAGGTTTTAGGGCGGGTCTTCGGACTCGCCCTTTTCTTTTGTGGCGACTTGGTGTTTTTCTGCGCCAAAGACAGATTGAGGGCCCCATGTCGTTGCAAGACATCACCGCACGTATCGCCAAAGCCGAAGCTAAATCAAACCGCCCTGCCGGTTCCGTCAAACTGATCGCAGTGTCCAAAGTACAGCCGAATGAACGGGTTCAGGCTGTGCTAGAGCAGGGTCACAGGTGTTTCGGTGAGAATCGGGTGCAAGAGGCCGCCGGGAAATGGCCGGTTTTCAAAGAGCGCTTCGAAGGGGTCGATCTGCACCTTATTGGCCCGTTGCAAACAAATAAGGCACGCCAGGCGATGGAGTTGTGCAATGCAATCCATTCGGTCGATCGCCCCAAACTGGCCAAGTCATTGGCGCGATTGGCGCAGGAAATGGGAAGCTGCCCGGACCTGTTCATTCAGGTCAACACAGGTGAGGAAGAACAAAAAGCCGGCATTCTTCCTACTGACGCTGATGAATTTGTCGCCGAATGCAAGGGTCTTGATCTGCCAGTGCGCGGGTTGATGTGTATCCCGCCTGTCGATGAAGAACCCACGCTGCATTTCGCACTTTTGGCCAAGATCGCCGCACGCAACGAGCTTGAGGGGTTGTCGATGGGTATGAGCGGCGACTTCGAGCAAGCCATTGCTTTGGGCGCAACCCATGTGCGCGTCGGCTCGGCCATTTTTGGTGAACGGGTTAAGCCTCAGGAATGATCAGACGCGTTCCAAGGGTTATGCGCCGTGCAATCCAGCGCAGATGGTCCCGACGAAAGGCAACACAACCTTCGGTCGGGTAACCGGGCCTGCGCCACTGGTGTAGAAAAATTGCCGATCCCATGCCGGGAACGGCATTCGGCCAGTTCCAGTCGGTCAACAGGACCAGATCGTAAAGCGGATCAGCCCGGCGCAGTTTCTCATGGCTGAAGGCATATGGCGCAGGCACCATTTGATTGTAATGGCAGTCCGATACATCATCCGACCATAAATCCTGCGGTCCGATCGGGATGGCCCAGCAATTGGGTGCGACCAGCCGATCTGGCCGATATAGCATCCCAACGATTCGATGGCATCCGATGGGGGTCGCTCCATCGCCTTCGCGTTTCGCGCTGGTCAATCCGCCTTTGCCAATGGAACAGGGGAACGTTCTGCCCAGAAACCGAACGCCTCGAGGGGTCAGTACCAGATCGCCTGGAGTCACAACAGATGCCCGGACTTAGCGGCTTTTGTAGCCAGATACCCCCGGTTATGCGCAGTTTCGCCGACTTTCAATGGCACACGCTCGGTCACGGCAATCCCGGTCCGCTCCATCATCGAGATCTTGGCGGGGTTATTGGTTAGCAGGCGCACCGAATTGAAGCCCAGTGATTTCAGGATATCCGAGCCGAGCCGGAAATCGCGCTCATCATCCTCAAAGCCTAGCCTGTGGTTTGCTTCTACTGTATCAAAGCCTTGATCTTGCAGGAAATAGGCTCGCATCTTGTTGGCCAGGCCGATGCCGCGCCCCTCTTGATTCAGGTATAGAAGTACCCCTGCTCCTTCGACACCCATTTGTGCCAGCGCACCGCGCAGTTGCGGACCGCAATCGCATTTCAGGCTTCCCATCAGATCGCCCGTGAAACAGGCGGAATGCAATCGGGCCAGCACGGGCTTGTCACGATCCGGGCGGCCTATTTCGACCGCGTAATGTTCTTCCCCGCCATCCTCGGGGCGGAAAACATGCAGGCGACCGGCCTCGGATACTTCCATCGGCAGTCGTGCGGCGACCACCTCATGCAAAGTGCTGCGGCCTGCCAGATGAGGGGCGGCGCGTGTATGATCAATGCATGTCAGTCCGTGCGAAACGGCGAAGGCCCGACCGTCTTCGACCGGCACGACGACTGCGGCAGGAAGAATGCGAGCGGATTTCGCCAGCGCAATAGCAATGCGGTGCAGATTGGCGTTGCCGTGCCGCTCGGTCATCAACGGCCCTTTCATCGGCGCATTCAGATCGTCAGAGGGATCGGCAACCGCCTGTACCCATGTGATATCTGCATCTGCCGGAATCGAAACCCGCGCCAGATCTCCGTCATAAGCGCGCGCTTTGAGGGTTTCGGCCCGTCGCCCGGTAATTGCCACCACCGGATCACCGAGTTTTTTCAAATCAGCAAGACGCTGTGGGTTGAGCGTCTCCGCAGAGACCGCAAGAACACCAAAGCCGCTGTCATCGGTCAGCGCGACGGGAACACCCATGCGCAAGTCGGCCCGGGCTCGGGCCAGAAGTTCAGTGATATCGGGGATGAGACTCATCTATGTTACCCTATAACGTTAAGCCCTTCTCCTAGCTCTTTCGAAAGGAAAAGTGAAACATTTCTACCCACTCTGACACGAAGGCGTGAAACCGTTGCAGCAAATCTTGTTGATTGCATATTCCACGCGCAAGTGATGGAAAAGCGTTTGGAGGACCGTGATATGGCTCAACTCAAGAAAATCCTGTTAGTGGATGATGACGAGGATCTGCGCGAGGCGCTCAGTGAGCAACTTGTAATGACCGAGGATTTTGACGTTTTCGAAGCGTCAGATGGTCAGTCCGCAATGGAGCGCGCACGTGAAGCGATCTATGACCTGGTTATTCTTGACGTTGGTCTGCCGGATACCGATGGGCGCGAACTGTGCCGCCTGATGCGCAAACAGGGCGTCAAAAGCCCAATCCTGATGCTGACCGGTCATGACAGTGATGCCGATACGATCCTGGGCCTGGATGCCGGTGCGAATGATTACGTCTCCAAACCTTTCAAATTTCCGGTGCTGCTGGCCCGTATCCGCGCGCAATTGCGCCAGCACGAGCAGTCCGAAGACGCTGTATTTGTTCTTGGTCCCTATACATTTAAGCCGGCGATGAAGATGCTGATCACGGAAGAAGATCGCAAAATCCGCCTGACCGAGAAGGAAACCAATATCCTCAAGTTCCTGTACCGCTCGACCGATGGCGTTGTTGCACGGGATGTGCTGCTGCACGAGGTTTGGGGATATAATGCCGGTGTCACCACGCATACTTTAGAAACCCACATCTACCGTCTGCGCCAGAAGATCGAGCCCGATCCGTCCAATGCGCGCCTTTTGGTCACAGAATCGGGTGGATATAGGCTCGTGTCTTAACTGGTTGTGGATTGATGTGGATCAAAGTGATACTCTGTACTCATAATTAGGTTACTCCCAACCCGTGCATGTCCGGGTTATGACATGTACCTCCCTGTTGGACTGCCGGGCCGAATGGCCCGGCTTTTTTTTGTGGGTTGCCAGTGTGAGGCTTCCATATCGAGCGGAAAGCAGCTTTAACGAATTTCGGCCAATGATGGCACACTGAACTCTGCGGCGGGTTATCTTTCCACTGGTTCCACGGCCCGCTGATAAAGGTGCCACGTGGTGTGGCCAAGGATCGGCAGAGTGAACACCAGGCCTAAAAACGCCGGAACCAGAGACAAAAGCATGGTAACCGAGATGATCG
This sequence comes from Ruegeria sp. AB9, assembly GCF_056542585.1. Taxonomy (NCBI): domain Bacteria; kingdom Pseudomonadati; phylum Pseudomonadota; class Alphaproteobacteria; order Rhodobacterales; family Roseobacteraceae; genus Ruegeria; species Ruegeria sp. AB9. The sequence goes on from NZ_JBQGAA010000015.1 coordinate 53,889, forward strand.
CCGCCCAACTGAGCATGACCACCGGGCTTTCCGATACGACGCGCAGGGATGTTAACATGGCGGAAATGAAGTTGGTCTCTCGGTCGAGGAGTAAAGGCATGGCGACGACGGTCACCGAAAACAGTACGGCCGACAGGAATGCGCCTACACAAGTTCCTATGGCAAGGAAGATCCAACCCTGCGACGTGAAGAAAACGGTGTTCAAAAACCCGTCGAAGTCAGAGAAAGAAGCATTCTGCAGGGTGATCGCCAGCCAAAGCCGAACCTGGTAAATCCACACCCAGAAAATGAATAAAGTGACAAAGGCCATCCAGCCCATTTCGCGTTTACGTTGATTGGCCATAACGGTGAGGATTTCAGACCAGCCAAAGCTTTCGCCTTTCTGCAGTCGGCGCGACATTTCGTAAAGCCCTGCGGCGGCGAAAGGTGCGACCAGCGGAAAGCCTACGATGGCGGGAATGATCATCCAGATCTGGCCGAGCCAGAACAGGGCCCAAACCAGCAGAATACCAAATACTGCATAGAACAGGCCGAAGAAGCCGCTCATGAAAGGGCGAGCCAGAAAGTCGGAAAACCCGGCCTTCAGCGACGCGGTGATATCATCTGCAGTGACCCTATTGACGTTGGGCATGGCCTGATGCTGCGGCGTCAGGTTGTCCGGTGGCGTGGAGCCTGCGGTCTCGGATGTCATGACACACTCCTCCCAAAGCATGGTGCCGGGCCGGTCTGTTCGCGAACAGACCCAGCAGTGAAACAGACATTCCTCATTCGCAAACAAGTTTGCATCAGCCAAAGTGTCAGGGCAAGGGGAAGCATGACGGCGAAGTTCGCTGACCTGCCGAAGCGTAGCCCCAGCATCCAATCGGTTTTTTCTCGTGGCAACTGGTGTTGTGCCAAGCTAACCTGCGCAAATCGCGACAAAGGAATCCCCGACATGCCCTTTACCCTTGCCACATGGAACATCAATTCAGTTCGCCTGCGTGAGCCCATCGTGCTGAAACTGCTGCAGGAAGAAGCCCCTGATGTATTGTGCCTGCAAGAGTGTAAATCACCCGTTGAGAAGATCCCTACCGAAGGATTTGCCGAACTGGGTTACACCCACATGATCGCGCGGGGGCAGAAGGGTTACAACGGCGTCGCCATCCTGTCGCGCTTGCCGTTGGAAGAGGTGGGCGACAAGGATTTCGCCGGCCTTGGCCATGCGCGCCATATCGCAGGACGGTTGGGAAATGGCGTCACGATCCACAACTTCTACGTCCCGGCAGGCGGTGACGTGCCGGATCGCGAGAAGAACGAGAAGTTCGGGCAGAAGCTCGACTACCTGACTGATATGCGCGATTGGTTCCGCGCGGAAAAGCCCGAGAAATCCATACTGGTCGGCGACCTGAATATCGCTCCGCGCGAAGATGATGTCTGGTCGCACAAGCAGCTGCTCAAGGTTGTTTCCCACACACCGATCGAAGTTGAGCATTTAGCCGAAACACAGGATGCAGGCGGCTGGGTCGATATCACCAGGCAAGACATTCCAGAGGGTCAGTTGTACAGCTGGTGGTCGTATCGGGCGCGCGATTGGGACGCGGCGGACAAGGGGCGGCGATTGGACCATGTCTGGGCCACGCCCGATATCTCGAACGCGGGACATTCCAGCCGTATCCTGCGGGATGCCCGTGGGTGGGAAAAGCCCAGTGATCACGCTCCGGTCTTTGCCACGTTTGATGTCTGAGGTGAAACTCAGCCCTTGGTTTCTGCCGCAAGCAATTGCATATAGGGCGCAAGTTCGAACGAGAGAGTGATTGCCATGGACCTTCTGAACGGCGCAGACGCCCCAGCCACCGATCTGATCAAAGACGGGACCGAGGCCACTTTCATGGCCGATGTGGTCGAAGCCTCGCAGGAAACGCCTGTGATCGTCGATTTCTGGGCACCTTGGTGTGGCCCGTGCAAGACCCTCGGCCCGATGCTGGAAGAGGCTGTGACAGCCGCGAAAGGCGCAGTGAAGATGGTCAAGATCAATGTGGATGAGGCGCAGGCAATCGCTGCGCAAATGCGCATCCAGTCGATCCCGACCGTCTATGCCTTTTTCAAGGGCCAGCCGGTTGATGGGTTTCAGGGTGCGCTGCCGGGGTCCGAGATCAAGGCGTTTGTGGACCGTGTGATCGAAGCCGCAGGCGGTGAAAGCCCGGGCGGTCAGCTGGATGATGCAGTGCAAGCCGCCGAAGAAATGATGACCGAAGGCGCCGCTGCGGACGCGGCGCAGACTTTTGCCGCCATTCTGGGCGAAGATCCAAACCACGCGGCAGCCTATGGCGGGTTGGTACGGGCGCATATCGCCACCGGGGATCTAGAGCAGGCTGAGGCGATCCTGAACGGCGCTCCGGCCGAGATTTCCACATCTGCCGAACTGGAGGCTGCACACGCGCAGCTGGAACTCGCCAGGCAGGCAGCTGATGCAGGTCCCGTTGCCGAGCTGACGGCAGCTGTCGAAGCCGATCCAGATAACCATCAGGCCCGGTTTGATCTGGCGCAGGCGTTGCACGCGAATGGCGACGTGGAAGAAGCCGTGGCGCAATTACTGGACCTGTTCCGCCGGGATCGTGAGTGGAATGAGGGCGCGGCCAAGTCTCAGCTTTTTACCATCTTCGATGCGCTCAAAGCCAATGACCCGATTGTTCTGAACGGCCGTCGCAAACTCAGCTCGATGATATTTGCCTAATCTCAGATCAGAGCTAGAATTGGGTACATGATGCATCCCGCCGACCTGCCGGATACGGTATCCGTTTTTCCATTGCCCGGGGCGCTGCTGTTGCCCCGCTCGCGCTTGCCGCTGCATATATTCGAGCCGCGCTATTTGCAGATGCTGGATGATGCGCTGAAAACCAAGGAACGGTTGATCGCGATGGTTCAGCCGAACCCTTCGATCAGCGATGAAGATAAGCTGCATCGGATCGGTTGTGCAGGTCGTGTGACGCAGTTTTCTGAAACAGAAGATGGTCGGTATCTGATCACACTGACCGGCGTATCCCGGTTCAGGGTGCTTTCGGAACAGGACGCGTTCACACCTTACCGGCGTTGCGCTGTGTCGTGGGACGGGTTCGACCGTGACCTTGGCAAGGCCGAAAAAGACAACGGGTTCGACCGCACGAAATTCCTGACCCTGCTGGAACGTTTCTTTTCGTCCCGTCAGTTGTCCACCGATTGGGATTCACTCAAAGACGCCGAGGATGAGCTTTTGGTGAATTCTCTGTCGATGCTTCTGGATTTTGACCCCGAAGATAAACAGGCCCTGCTTGAGGCCCCCTGCCTGCGCACCCGGCGCGAGACGTTGGTAACGCTGATTGAATTCGCCATGCGCGGCGGATCGAGTGAGGAAAAACTGCAATGACCAACCCTGAACACGTTTTTGATCGTCACATGCTTGAGGCGCTGATCTGCCCGCAGACACATACGACCTTGAATTATGACGCCGAAAAGCAAGAGCTTGTGTCCAAAGCGGCGGGTCTGGCTTTTCCGATCCGTAACGGCATTCCGGTCATGCTTGTCGACGAGGCGCGGCAATTGGATTAAATCGGCCGCCCTTGCAACAGCTTGGGCAGATCTCCGGTCAACCCCGCAGCTTCGCGAACGAAACCGCGCCGTAGCCCGGGCATAGAGCCGACAATTCCCATGCCGATGTCACGTCCGAGACGAAGCAGCGGATTGTCGTTGGAAAACAGCTTGTTGAAGACATCTGTCGCCATCGCAAGCGAGGCGGTGTCAAAGCGCCGCCATTCCTGATAGCGCGCCAGCACCAAAAGCGATCCTATGTCTTCGCCGCGCCGTCCCGCCAAAGTCAGAACCTCGGCCAGAGCACCGACATCGCGCAGGCCAGCATTCAGGCCCTGGCCGGCAATAGGGTGCATCCCATGAGCGGCATCCCCAACCAGAGCCATACGGTCGCTGATAAAGGAATTGGCGATGGTCAGGTTCAGCGGATAAGTGAAACGGTCACCTGCCAGATTGATTTCGCCAAGGAAATCGCCGAATCGCGGGCGCAGTACTTGCAGATATTCTTCCTCGGGCAGAGCGTTGATTTGATGCGCAGCTTCGGTGCGCTCGCTCCAGACGATGGAACTGCGATTGCCGGTCAGCGGCAGGATTGCCAACGGACCGGGCGGCATAAAGAACTGATGCGCAATGCCACTATGTGGCAGCTCGTGTTCGATGGCGCAGACAAGTGCTGTTTGGCCATAATCCCATCCGGTGCGTTTGATGCCCGCCCGTGACGCAGTGCCACTGCGGCGACCGTCACACCCGACCAGCAGCCCGCCTTGCACGGTTGTACCGTTGTCCAGCGTCAGGGTCACTTCGGTCGCTTCAGCCATTTGTGACACGACCGTCTTACCGCTTATTTGGGTGATGCGGGGCTCCTCTGCCATAGCATCCAGAAAGGCGCGGCGCAGGTGGCGATCCTCGATCATATAGCCCATGGGGCCTTCTTCGATCTCGGCATGGTCGAAATGCATGAAAAATGGTGATGGTCCTGCGCCCGCATGACCGTCGGTGACCTTGATTTCCAGCATTGGCTGGGCATGTTCGGCGACGCGGCCCCAGACACCGATAGCAGCCAGCAACCGCTGTGACGCTAAGGCCAGGGCATACGCGCGTCCGTCGAATGCCGCGTTTTTACGCATCTTTTCAGCCAACGCATCGATAACCGTGACCGTATGACCGGTTTGTGCCAGTGCCAGCGCCAAAGCAGGGCCGTTCAGCCCGCCACCCACGATCAGAATGTCAGATGCCTGTGTCATGCCCTGCAATATGCGCGCCCTTTCGGGATTGTCCATGTGCAGTCCTGTCGCTACCGTCACCCAAAGCCAAAAAATCAGGAGGGGTGAGATGCAGGACTGGTTGACCATGACCGCGTGTGATTTGGGCCGTGGCATTGGGATGGGTCAGATTGATCCGGTCGAACTGACGGAAACCTACCTGTCCGCTATTGACGCCCATCCACATCGCGACCGCATCTATGCCCGTGTCACCCATGACCGCGCCCGGTCTGAGGCTGAAGCTGCACAGCAGCGCGCGAAACTGGGTCTGCGTCGGTCTTTGCTGGACGGCGTTCCGATCAGTTGGAAAGACCTGTTCGACACTGCCGGATCTGTAACCGAAGCCGGTTCGGCCTTGCTGAAGGACCGTGTGCCGGACGCGGATGCGCTTGTTTTGCGCAATGCGACCCAGATGGGAACGGTCTGTCTGGGCAAGACGCACATGAGTGAGCTGGCTTTTTCCGGCCTTGGGCTGAACCCGATCACCGAAACCCCGCCCTGCATTCACAACGAAGCTGCGGTACCGGGCGGATCGTCGTCGGGGGCCGGGGCTTCGGTTGCTTGGGGTCTCGCCGCTTGCGGGATTGGGTCGGATACAGGCGGGTCGGTGCGTATCCCGGCGGCATGGAACGATCTGGTGGGGCTGAAAACCACTGCCGGGCGGCTGAGCCTGGAGGGGGTGGTGCCGCTCTGCCTACGATTCGATACAGTCGGGCCTCTGGCGCGGTCCGTCGAGGACGCAGCACATATGCTGGCTTTGCTCGAGGGCGGAACGCCTGCTGATCTGCGCGGCGCTTCGCTGCAAGGACGTCGCTTTGCTGATTTGCAAAACATTGCCAAGGACGATCTGCGGGACACGCCGCGCAAAGCGTACGACGAAGCCGTTGCGAAACTAGCGGATGCGGGGGCCGAGATCGTGCCTTTGGAAGTGCCCGAGCTGAATGAGGCCATGACCCTGACCAGCATCGTATACACAACCGAGGCCTATGGGCTGTGGCGCGATGTGATCGAGGCCAACCCCGAGGCGATGTATCCAGAGATTCTTGAACGTTTCCGCATCGGAATGGAGTTTTCCGGCCCTGACTATGTGGCCGCTTGGTCCAAGCTCAAGGCTTGCCGCACCGCGTGGGACGCAGCAACCGCCGGGTTTGATGCGGTTCTGGCACCCACAGCCCCGATTCTGCCGCCCAATCTGGAACGTTTGATGAGCGATCATGACTATTACGTGACCGAGAATCTGCTGGCCCTGCGCAACACAAGGATCGGCAATCTGATGGGGCTCGCGGCGCTGAGCCTGCCCACCGGAACCCCCAGTTGCGGATTGATGATGCTCGGCTACCCTGGCTCGGAAGAAGCGCTTTTGCGGCTGGGTTCTGTCGCAGAATCGGTGCTGGCCTGAATGCCACAATCCCCTGATTCGGAACCTCTTTGTCTGGACGAAGAGGTGCTCGGGCTGTAATCTGCCAAAAAAACGGGGCGCAAATGACCCCGATATTGAGGCAGTATTATGGATTTCCCCGAGCGGTTTTCGAACCTACCGGCTTATGCATTCCCGCGTCTGCGCGCCCTGTTGGATCACCATCAGCCGGGCGGTGACGTCGTTCACATGACCATTGGCGCACCCACGCATGACTTTCCAGCTTGGGTGACAGGTGTCATCATGGAAAACGCCGCCGGGTTTCAGGGATATCCTCCGAATGAAGGCTCGGACGAACTGCGCGGTGCAATCACTGGCTGGATTCACCGGCGTTACGGGGTTCAGATGGACCCAGATGCCAATGTTATGGCGCTAAACGGCACCCGTGAAGGGTTGTACAACGCCGCCATGGCGCTGTGTCCGGAACAGAAGAACGGCAAGCAGCCGATCATCCTGTGCCCGAATCCGTTTTATCAGGTTTACATGGTCGCCTCGCTTTCGGTCGGTGCGCAGCCCTATTTTGTGCCCGCCACTGCCGCGACGGGCCATTTGCCGGATTATACCGGCCTGCCTGCGGATGTGCTGAACCGCACCGCCGTGGCCTATATCTGTTCGCCTGCAAACCCGCAGGGGGCTGTTGCCTCGCGTGATTACTGGGCCGAACTGATCCGTCTGGCCGAGCAGTACGATTTCCGCATTTTCGCGGATGAATGCTATTCGGAGATTTACCGTGACAAGGCCCCGACAGGTATTCTGACCGTCGCGCAAGAGTTGGGTGCAGACCCTGAGCGGATCACGCTGTTCAACTCGCTGTCCAAGCGTTCGAATCTGGCCGGTTTACGTTCGGGCCTAATCGCGGGTGGGCCTGAGACGATCAAACAGGTCAAGCAATTGCGAACCTATGCCGGCTCCCCCTTGCCGCTGCCCTTGCAGGCTGCCGCAACCAGGGTTTGGGCAGATGAAGAGCATGTCCGCGAAAACCGCGCGCTGTATCAGGAAAAATATGCGATCGCGGATGAGGTATTCGCGGGCGTGCAGGGTTACATGTCGCCAGAGGCTGGGTTCTTTCTGTGGCTGCCAGTCGAGAATGGCGAAGACACCGCATTGAAGGTCTGGAAGGATACCGGGGTTCGGGTCCTGCCGGGCGCATATCTTTCACAAGGTGATCCGGGGAATAACCCGGGCGAAGGCTTTATCCGGGCTGCATTGGTGGCCCCAAAAAAAGAGTTGCAGCGTGGTCTGATCACACTCCGCGACAGCATCTATTCGTGAGGTACGAGGGCAAAATGGCATCATATAACGCGCGCAACCGCGATCCATTGCTGGACAGCACAACACAGGCCGCTTTGGAACGACGCAGTAAGGAACTGATCGGTATTGCCCTGATCCTGCTGGGTTTGGCCGCCGCCGCGATGATCTGGTCCTACACGCCCGACGATCCGAACTGGATGGTGTCAACCGACGCGCCGGTACAGAACTGGATGGGGCGGATTGGAGCCTCGATTGCTGCACCCTTGTTCATGATCGTCGGTTGGGGAAGCTGGGGCATCGCGCTAGTCTTGATCGGCTGGGGTATTCGGTTTGCCGGTCATTTCGGGGAAGATCGGGCAATTGCGCGGTTGATCTTTGCTCCGATCTGGATTGCCGTCGTCTCGGTTTATGCAGCGACCCTTGTTCCTGATGCTGACTGGCGTGCAACCCACAGCTATGGTCTGGGTGGTTTGTTTGGCGATACGGTCATGGGCGCTTTGCTGACGTTGTTGCCGATTTCATCACATTTTCTGGTGAAACTGATGTCTCTGGCTATGGCGGTCGGGATGATTGCGCTGGGCATTTTTGTGCTGGGCTTTACCAAAGCTGACGTGAAGCAAGGCTTCCGAGCCTTCTTGCTGGGGCTTGTGATGTCATACGACATGCTGATGACCCTGATGGGGCGTGGTGCGGCCTCGGCTGCGCAGGCTGCGCGAGATCGCCGAACGCAGTGGGAAGAACGCAAACTTGCGCGTACCGAGGCGGCTGAGGCCGTGTTTGAAGACGATCTGGCTTTTGCCGATCCAATCTTTGAAGAGCCCGAGCTGGAAAGCCCGGAACCTGCTGTAAAAGGCGGCCTGCTGTCGCGCATGCCGTCGCTTATCCGCCGCCCTGACCCTATGCCCGAACCTGAGCTGGTCGATCCCGAACCGATCGCGGGTTTCGACGAAATGCCGGGCGAAGATCGTATCCGGTCGAAAATTTCGGCCGCCGTGCGCAACCGTAAAGTGGCCACAGGTGAGGTGACGCCCGAACCGGATCCGAACCTGCCGCTGACCAAAGGCCGTGGCCGCCGCCCCGGTCCGCTGATCCTGAATACAAGCCAGCCGGATGGTCTGCCGATGGAGCCGCCGGTGACAGCTGCGGGCCTGCCGCCCGAGCCTCCGGCTCCGGTTTCAGCGGATGTCGCTACAGAGTGGCAAGATTCGAGGCCAACGGAATATGCGCCGGAACCGATACGGGATCATTATGCGTCTGAGTCGGAAGTCGAGGACGACCTGGTCTTCGAAGATGTTGAAGAGCCCGCACCTCAACCACGCCCGGCGATGAAAATCCCAGTGGCCGAACCGCGAAAGCCCGTGGTCGCGCAACCGGTGCGCCGCACGCCGCAACCTTCACGCCGCGCACAAGCCGAAGCGCAGCCGGCATTGTCCTTTGAAGAACGGCATTCTGACTTCGAATTGCCGCCGCTGGGGTTGCTGTCCAACCCGTCCGCCATTCAGCGCCACCATCTGAGCGATGAAGCGTTGGAGGAAAACGCGCGGATGCTGGAAAACGTTCTGGACGATTACGGCGTCAAGGGTGAGATCGTCAGCGTCCGCCCCGGCCCGGTAGTTACCATGTACGAACTGGAACCGGCTCCGGGCTTGAAGGCCAGCCGCGTGATCGGCCTGGCCGACGATATTGCCCGATCGATGTCGGCGCTTTCAGCCCGTGTTTCGACCCTGCCGGGGCGTTCGGTGATCGGCATTGAATTGCCCAATGAAAACAGGGAAATGGTCGTTCTGCGCGAAATCCTCGCCAGCCGGGACTTTGGGGATGGCAACCACGCGTTGCCGTTAGCGCTTGGCAAGGATATCGGCGGCGAATCCGTTGTGGCGAACCTCGCAAAGATGCCTCACCTGCTGATCGCGGGTACCACCGGGTCAGGTAAGTCGGTGGCGATTAATACGATGATCCTGTCACTGCTGTACAAGCTGACCCCGGATGAATGCCGTTTGATCATGATCGACCCGAAGATGCTGGAACTGTCCGTCTATGACGGCATCCCGCATCTGCTTTCGCCTGTTGTAACCGATCCGAAAAAGGCGGTTGTGGCCCTGAAATGGGTCGTGGGCGAGATGGAGGATCGCTATCGCAAGATGTCCAAAATGGGCGTCCGTAACATCGCGGGCTACAATGGCCGCGTGAAAGACGCGCTGGACAAAGGCGAGATGTTCAGCCGCACGGTGCAGACCGGGTTTGACGACGAAACCGGCGAACCGACGTTCGAAACTGAGGAATTTGCGCCCGAAGCGATGCCCTATATCGTCGTGATCGTCGATGAGATGGCTGATCTGATGATGGTCGCAGGTAAAGAGATCGAAGCCTGCATCCAACGTCTGGCGCAAATGGCACGGGCCTCGGGTATTCACCTGATCATGGCCACTCAGCGCCCCTCGGTCGACGTGATCACTGGTACGATCAAGGCGAACTTCCCGACGCGGATTTCGTTCCAGGTGACCTCGAAAGTAGACAGCCGCACCATTCTGGGTGAAATGGGGGCCGAGCAGCTGCTGGGGCAGGGTGACATGCTCTATATGGCGGGCGGGGCAAAGATCACCCGCTGCCACGGACCCTTCGTTTCGGATGAGGAAGTCGAGGAAATCGTCAACCACCTGAAGCAGTTTGGCCCGCCGGATTACATGAGCGGCGTGGTCGATGGCCCGGCCGAGGAAAAGGCCGACAATATCGACGCCGTTCTGGGCCTGAACACAGGTGGCAACACCAACGGAGAGGACGCCTTGTACGATCAGGCCGTGGCGATCGTGATCAAGGATCGCAAGTGTTCGACGTCGTATATCCAGCGGAAACTCGCCATCGGCTACAACAAAGCTGCGCGGCTTGTTGAGCAAATGGAGGACGAAGGTGTTGTTTCTGCGGCAAATCATGTCGGGAAACGTGAAATCCTCGTCCCCGAGCAATAGGATATTTAATAACAAGGGCAGAAGACCTATCTGTACGGCATGAAACAGATTGCTTTTGCCCTTGCTTTGACACTGGCCGCACCTGCCGCTTGGGCGGCGGACAAGCTGCCGCTTTCGCAGATTTCCAATTACCTGAACGGATTGAAAACAGTTCAGACGACCTTCACGCAGGTAAATGATGACGGCTCGCTGAGCACCGGAAAATTGTGGATACAACGTCCGGGAAAAATGCGGTTCGAATATGATCCGCCCAACAGCGCCGTTGTACTGGCGCGGTCCGGCACCGTTCAGATATTTGATCCCAAATCAAACCAACCGCCCGAGCAATACCCGCTGAAGCGCACACCACTTTCCCTCGTACTCGCGCGCAACGTGAACCTGAGTCAAGCTAATATGGTTGTAGGTCACAGTTTTGACGGGACCGCCACCGTGGTCACCGCGCAGGACCCCAAGAACCCTGAGTCGGGCCGGATCGAATTGATGTTTACGGATGATCCGGTCGAGTTGCGCAAATGGGTGATTCACGACAATGCCGGAAGCCAGACCACGGTTCTTTTGGGCGCGTTGAACGAAGGCGGTCGCCTTGACCAGGGCCTGTTCTCGAACAGAAAAAGAAGCGGGTCAGGCAATCGCTGACCCGCCGTGGGTTTTTCAGTACCGGCAGTTTGCCAGCTGCGCTTGATAAAGCTTGGCGCGTGCGTCCACATCACTGGCCACATTCAGCAACCAGGATTTGCTGTTGTAGCTACCCCGTGCGTACCCGGTATGGCCTTCGTGGTAAGCTAAGTACTGGTTGCGCGTGTCGGCCGGATGAATGCCGTTGCGTTCGTAACTTTTGTTCATGTACCAGCCAATGAAGTCCGACGCGTCGCGGATGCGATCCCGTTTGGCCCGCCGCTTGCCCGTTTCACGCTGATATTGATCCCATGTGCCATCCAGGGCCTGACTGAATCCGTAAGCGCTGCTTTGGCGACCCATGGGGATGACACCCAGAACATACCGATGCGGCGTACGTGCATCGTGACGATAGCGGCTTTCCTGATAGATGGTGGCCATCTGAACGTGAACGGGAACGCCCCATTTGCGTTCGGTGTTCTTGAAAGCCTTGATATAGTCAGGCTTTTCACGCGCAATACTGCACGCGTCATTTAATCTGCTGGGCGGCTGCTTGGAACCGCCCCCACAGGATGCCAGAAGCAGCACCCCTAGGAGTACGAATAGAATTCTGCTCATGTGCCTCGTGCCTTTTTTTGAGCATTCTAGCGCAGATTGAGCGCTGAGGAAATCACAATCGCTATAAAACAATAGCCAGAATAACCGGTAACGCCGCTACGGAAAGCACGGTGGACACCATGACCATTCCGGCGACCGCATCGGAATCGGCTCCAAAGCGTTCTGCCAACAAGTAAGAGGTCACGGCAACCGGCGTGCAGATCTGCAGCACCAGAACGCCAAATGCGATCGTATCCAGATCAAACCATTCCCCGATCCCCCAACCCAGCGCAAAGCACACTGTCAGCTTCAATGCCGACAACCAGAGCGCCTGACCCAGGCTGCGCGACGTCAGGCGGGCGATTGCCACACCCACCGTAACCAACATCAGCGGGACAGCCATTTGCCCAAGAAGCTCCAGCGTGTTGGTCAGAAATGTCGGTGTCCGCCACCCTTGCCACAGAAACACTGCGCCAAGGATCGTCGCCCAGGCCATTGGTTGGCGCAGGACCTGCCTCCATGCACCTTTACCGGCGACCAGATAAATCCCATAGGTGAAAGAAAACAGTGCGGTTACAGAAAGAAAGATGACCGCATACCCCAGGCCAATCTGACCAAAGGCAAAGATACACAGCGGCAGGCCGAGATTGCCGGTATTGCCGAAAATCAAAGGTGACAGATACGTTCGCTGGTCCAGTTTCAAGCCTCGAACGATCAGCCAGAATAGTACTGCCAGCAGAAGATTTGCGACCAGAGTTGCCATTGTAAAGCGCGACAGATCTCCGCCCGGGATTTCGGTTTGCATGAGGGCAACAAAGATCAGGCTGGGCATTGCCAGAGTCGTTGCAAAACGCGTCACGAATTGCAGACGGTATTCAAACCCCAGCTTAACCCAGGTAAATCCAATGCCCGCCAGCAGAAAAACCGGCGCCACGATTTCGAATACTGTCAGTATAAGGTTCACAGACTGTTTCCCTGAAATTCATATCAATGATTGGCTTTTCGGCCCGGAAACGGGTAAAAAAGCCATGGGGGCTGAAACAATGCTGAAGACACGTGCAAAATACGGCTTAGGCCAGGTGGTCCGTCATAAGAAACACCCTTTTCGAGGGGTGATTTTTGACGTGGATCCTGAGTTTTCAAATACCGAAGAATGGTATCAGGCCATTCCAGAAGACAGCCGCCCAAGGAAAGAGCAACCGTTCTACCACCTGTTGGCTGAGAACGACCAATCCTTCTATGTTGCTTATGTTTCAGAACAAAATCTTGTTGCCGACTATTCCGGAGAACCCGTCGAGCATCCGGATATACCCAATATGTTCGGACCGTTCGAAGACGGTGCGTACCCCCTGCATTTCCACCTGAACTAGGTGAGCCAAACCGGCGGGCATAGGTCTGCCGCTGATCAATATCCAAGGGCGCAGCCATCCTTGCGTGGATCGCTGGCACCTTCCAAAACACCGTCCTTTCGGATTCGTATCGCTTGCGCTCCGCCAAGTGGCGTTTCCGGTATTTCAATATTGTGGCCGATCTCGGATAATTGTTTCGCGATATCCTCGGGATACCCACGCTCGAGTTTTAGAACCGACCCGTCGAAAAAAGCGCGCGGCGCATTGATGCTTTCCTGCAACTCCATCCCGAAGTCGGTGAGGTTTGAAACGAAACGCGCGTGGCCGGTTGGTTGATAGGCCCCGCCCATGACACCAAAAGGCATCGTGACGCGACCGTTCTCGGTCAGCATTCCCGGAATGATAGTGTGCATCGGGCGTTTACCCCCGCCAAGCTCATTTGGGTGGTCGGGTTGCAAGGTGAATCCTGCCCCGCGGTTTTGCAACAAGATGCCGTACTTTTCCGACGCGATACCGGAACCAAAGCTGTGAAAGATCGAATAGATCAGGGATACGGCCATCTGATCGCGGTCGACAACAGTGATGTACACGGTGTCCTTGTGGATGGCTTCCGTCAAAGGCGCCGCCGCTGGCATCGCCTTTTTGGGATCGATGAGAGCGGCAAGCTTGGCGGCGATATTGGCGTCAAGGAAGCGCTCTGTTCTGGCCATATGGTCCGGATCTGCGATGAATTGGTTGCGTGCGTCATACGCCAGTTTGGTCGCTTCTGCTTCGATATGGATCCGGTCTGCTCCGACCGGATCCATATTGGCCAGATCGAAGTGTTTGAGGATGTTCAGCAGCAAAATTGCGGTTGCGCCCTGACCATTCGGTGGATGCTCCACCAGATCTACGCCGTTATAGTCCCCACGCATCGGCTCCGTTTCCGTGCATTTCGTGTTTTGAAAATCATCGGCCGTGTGAACGCCGCCCATTGCTGAAAGCGCAGCAATCATGTCTTCCGCGATATCGCCAGAGTAAAACGCGTCGCGACCATGGCTGGCGATCTGTCGCAGAACTTCAGCTTGCCCGGGAGAGCTAAAGACCTGCCCGACTGTTGGACCTTGCCCATTGATCAAATAGTGATCACGCGCGGTACCTTGGAGGGATGCCGCCCCGGTCTTCCAATCGAAAGCGACCCTGGGTGCCACCGGAACGCCCTGTTCTGCATAGTGAATCGCGGGGCGCAGGATCGTGTCCAATCCCAAGCGCCCTTCATTTTCCGCCAGATGGCAGAAGGCATCCACCGCACCGGGTATGGTCACGGCATCCGGCCCGTTCAAAGGGACAGTCGACAGACCCTTGTCTCGTAATATCTGTGATTGCGCGACAGCCGGCGCGCGGCCGGATCCATTGAGCGCGCGTATCTGGTTTTCGCCTGCGCGATTGAACAGAACAAAACAATCGCCGCCCAATCCGGTCATCTGTGGTTCGCAGATCCCCAAAAGAACAGCCCCGGCTATCGCAGCATCCATTGCGTTACCGCCTTGGCCTAAGATATCGATTGCCACTTTGGCCGCCAGCGGGTGCGACGTCGCGCACATTCCTTGCGTTGCGAAAACTTCAGACCGGCCGGGGCTATGCAGATCACGCATGGCGAATTCTCTCTCTTTTGAACAAGGGAAAGCTATTCCTTGATCAGCGATTGTCCAGCGATTTCAGGAGAGAAGTTCCTCGGCGCCATTCACTGGGTGGGGGCTGTGATATGAGGCGCCGAGGGAAGCTATCTGAGCTACGAGTCACTATATGATGGTTGTTTGCGGCGCGACAATGTTTCGATAATGGCCTTATTGTGACCAATTGCGACAAGTCACTCATTCGGGTCAAAGTTAAACCGTAAGGAGAGCCGATTGCATCCGTCGCGTCGTTCATACCGGATGCCGCTGGTGAGGCGTTGTATCAAGAACCAACCAAACCCGCCTTCAGGAAGGTCCTGGAGTTCAGATCCAAGCGGAGCAAGGGTGCCATCCGGTGGCTGATATCCCGGCAGCGGGCGGCCCGTATCCGAGATCAGGATGTCCAGTCGGTCCCGATCCAATCGGCAGGTGACCTGAACCTTGGCAGAGGCGACGCCGTTATATGCGTGTTCCACGACGTTGTTGATGGCTTCAGCCAATGCAATTTTCACATCATCGGCCTTTCGGGGCGGCAACCCCCGTTTCGACAGACCGGTGCTGAGCTGTGCAATACCTGCACTTGCTTCTGATTCTGTTGCGGGGAAGGTCAGTTCCAGACAGGTCTTGTTGCAAATGGGCTCCACGCCAACTATCCCCTGCTGCAGTCACGCGTCCGTGTCTGACAACGCGTCATCCAGCGTCGCAAACAGTCTGAACACCGTATCCATGCGCGTCAGGCGGAAGACCTTTTCGACCACTGGCTGCAGCCCGGCCAGATCGAGCCTCCGGTGCTTCCCCAATTGTTTCATCGACGCCACGATTGCGCCCAGACCGCTGGAGTCAATGAATTGGACGCCGGACAGATTAAGAACGATACGATCTGCGCTGTCCTTGGTATTGGCACGCATGTCTTCTTTGAACTGAATGGCCATTGCGGCATCGATCCGGTCAGAATGAACGGTGATGACCTGAGTTGCGCCGGTCGTCTTGCTGGTCAGCCCCATGATCCGGCCGCCCTCCAAACTGAAAAATAAGTCGTAGAAATACGCTAGACGGCAATTCTTACCATTCGGTATTCAAGAGCCGGAAAGCAGGAGGAAAACCCGGATGAGAGATGTTGTGATTGCAGGAGCCGCGCGTACACCGATGGGCGGGTTTCAGGGCATGTTTGACGGTGTTGCAGCAGCTGACCTTGGGGGCGAAGCAATTCGCGTGGCACTGCAGCAGGCTGGGGCACAAACGGTTGACGAAGTTCTGATGGGTTGCGTTTTACCCGCTGGGCAAGGCCAGGCACCAGCGCGGCAGGCCGGATTCGCGGCGGGATTGGGCGAAGAGGTTCCGGCCACAACGCTGAACAAGATGTGCGGGTCGGGGATGAAGGCAGCAATGATGTCCTTTGATCAGATCGCGTTGGGCCACGCAGACACGATGGTCGCCGGTGGCATGGAAAGCATGACCAACGCGCCGTATCTGCTGCCCAAGATGCGCGGCGGTGCCCGCATTGGCCATGGCCAGGTGGTTGATCATATGTTCCTCGACGGTCTTGAAGATGCCTATGACAAGGGGCGTCTGATGGGGACTTTTGCCGAAGATTGTGCCGAGGCTTATCAGTTCACCCGCGAGGCGCAGGATGAATACGCGCTGCAATCACTGTCCAACGCGCTTTCCGCTCAGGAAAGCGGTGCCTTCGATCAGGAAATCGCGCCTGTTACAGTCCGGACGCGCAAGGCCGAAATCTTGCTGGACTCGGACGAGCAACCGAAATCCGCCCGTCCCGAGAAAATTCCGACGTTGAAACCGGCGTTCCGCAAGGACGGCACGGTAACGGCCGCAAATTCTTCCTCAATTTCAGACGGTGCCGCCGCGCTTGTCCTTGCGTCGGCAGAAGCGGCCCAGGCGCAAGATCTGACTGTTCGGGCCCGGATTCTGGGTCACGCGAGCCATGCCCAGGCACCCGGCCTATTCACGACGGCTCCGGTTCCGGCGGCGCAGAAGCTCTTGTCACGCATTGGTTGGAACAAAGATGATGTCGACTTGTGGGAAGTTAACGAGGCCTTCGCCGTTGTGCCGATGGCATTCATGCACGAAATGGGCTTGCCGCGTGACAAAGTGAATGTGAATGGCGGTGCCTGTGCTCTGGGCCATCCCATCGGTGCCTCTGGTGCCCGTATCATCGTTACGTTGTTGAATGCGCTGGAAAAACGTAACCTGAAGCGGGGCGTCGCGGCAATCTGCATTGGCGGGGGTGAAGGCACAGCCATTGCCATCGAACGCGTTTGACCCTTCATCTTTTTCCAAATATTTCGGGGGTTCGGGGGCCGCGCCGCCCCCGAGCATTCCAATGGGATTGAAATCAATGACTGCCGATTACGAAACGCTTGCCAAAACCATTGCAGCCCTGACGGAAGGCGAAAGGGATCAGGTCGCACTCATGGCCACCGTCGCTTGCGAGGTTCACCATTCTGACGATCGGTTTGACTGGACCGGGTTCTATCGTGTCACCGAACCGGGAGTTCTGAAAATCGGCCCGTATCAGGGTGGACATGGTTGTTTGGTTATCCCGTTCGAAAGGGGCGTCTGCGGTGCCGCTGCAAGAACAGGCGAGGCTCAACTGGTGCCGGATGTAGACGCTTTTCCGGGTCATATTGCCTGCGCCAGCTCAACGCGATCTGAACTTGTTCTGCCAGTACGGGATTCGTCGGGTAAAATCATAGCCGTATTTGACATCGACAGCGACCAGCCAGGTGCTTTCACACCGCAGGATGCGCAAAACCTGGAAGACATTCTGACCGCCGTGTTTGCAGGGCACTAGCCGTCGGCGTCGTTGCGGTCTTGCATCAAAACCGAGGAATTTCAGGCGATTGATCGGCCCGGCTGACTTCGCCTTGCAGGCTTCGCAGCGATCTCCTATCAAAATCCATAGCGAAATTTCTTTTCAGGGTGTTTCTCAGGGATGCAAGAGTCTGAAATCAATCCGGCGGTCACGGATGAGGCGCCCAAAAAAGGGATCAGACGCGCGCATATGGCGACATTCCCGGATCGCGTCGGCGTGTTGCCCCATGCGGTGGCAAGCATCGCGCCGCAGGTCGACAGGGTTTTCATTTGCCTGAACGAATATCAGGATGTGCCCGACTTTCTGAACGAATTCGACAATGTGATGGCGGTGATACCCGAGCGGGATTATAAGGATGTCGGCAAATTTATTTTCCAACCTGATCCTGAAGATACCGTTTTTCTTGTCGACGACGATATCGAATATGCTGACAACTATGTCCGCCAGACCATACGCCGGGCACGAGGTGTCGGGTTGGATAAGCGCGCCTTCGGATATCACGCTACGACGTTCACAAACCCGACGCCCAAGTCGATACGGCAGCGCACGTTGTTACGCATGAATCAGCGGCTGGACTACTCGACGAGAGTGCACCAGCTGGGAACCGGAACTGTTATGTTGTCCGGTTCGCTGTTCCCGAGCCTGGATTACATGGAGGGCAGCGAGAAGTTTGTCGACGTGCGTTTTGCCCGCTATTGTTTCGAAAATGACATTGAATTGTGGACGTTGCCCAGAAACCGACGCCGCTTTCCCAGCTTGCTCGCCGGACTGGAGCCGGAGAAGCGTGAAACGATTGCTGACAGTTTCACCCGTCGTTGGCCGCAACATGTGTTGGATGAGGTGAAGATTTTTGCAGGCCTGGAATTCTAAAGCTAAATAGAGTTTCCGAGATTAAGGGAATCTTCAAGAAATACCATTGGCGTGAAGAATCGTTGATCCCGTCGAGGCATGGCGGGGGGCGGCGTGTGATGTCTTTCCGAAATGAAATCACTGCGCGAAAATCAATGAACTCTAACTTCTGAAAATCAGCGACATGTGGTGCTTCATGGCCTTGCGCGCCTGCAGGCCATTCATTCTGTTTTTGGTAAACTGTACTGGTCAATATCCAAGCGAAAGCTGGACGTGAAAAATCGCTTGGAAATTTCACCAACTTGCTCCATCGTGAAAAACGAGAAGAAAATTTCACGAGATTCGGAGTGACCGTTGAACAGCCAGGCCCCCCAAAGCGCGACACTCGGTGCTGACCTGCGGGCCTTGCGCAAAGCCCGAGGGTTGACCCTGACCGAGATTGCGGCGCGACTGGATCGTTCTGTCGGGTGGTTGAGCCAGGTTGAACGTGACCTGTCAGACCCCTCAATTTCGGATCTGCGTCAGATTGCCGAGTGCCTTGGCGTACCCATGTCGATGCTGTTTGCGCATACAGCGGCCCCCGCAGACGAACAGGGGTATATCGTGCGTGCCGGGTCGCGTCGCCCGATGGGTTCGGGTGAAGAAGGGCTGATCGAAGAGCTGCTCTCGCCGGATCTGACCGACGATTTCGAAATGGTACATTCCACTTTCGAGCCAAACTCGCGGATGCAGACACCAGCCAATCGCCCGACGCAGGAAGTGGGTTACATGATCTCGGGCCGATTGAACCTGATGATCGGGTCGCGTGAATTTCTGGTTGGGCCAGGTGACAGCTTCCGGATCAAACATGAACCTTATCAATGGGCGAACCCCTATGATGAGCCTGCCGTGGCCATCTGGGTTATCGCCCCGCCGGTGTATTGATGTCGTTTGAGGCCTGGACCATATTCGCGCTGTTCTGGATGGTATTCGTCACCACACCGGGACCGAATGCGGTCAATTGCATCTCGAACGGGATGAGCCTGCCGTTTCCGAAGGCCATGCTGGGTGTTCTGGCCATCCTGACACAGGCCAGCGTCTTTTTGATCCTGTCTGCGCTGGGCATCACAGCTCTGATTGCCGCTTTTCCCACCGGTTTCTTCGTGGCCAAGCTACTCGGAGCGGGCTTTCTGATCTGGCTGGGCATTCGTGGCTGGATGAACGCAACAAAGCCCGCACCGGCCTCTGAACGCCCGGCCAGGCACGTGTATTTGCACGCGCTGGCGGTGGCCGCGATCAACCCCAAGAGCGTCGCCGGGTATCTGGCCGCATTTTCCCAGTTCGTTCAGCCCGAGGTTCCGATCTGGCAGCAGATGGGTGTGATCATGCCAACCGCGCTGATCATCACGACACTCAGCTATACCGGTTTTACGGTGCTCGGCGCCTTGATGGGCAAGGCGGCGCTGGGTGCGGTGTTCAATATCTGGGTGCGCCGGGTGATGGCGGCTTGTTTTGTAATCTACGGCGTGTTGTTGGGCACCAGCACCACGCCCACAGCAAGGGGGTAGTCAGATGCACAAAGGGTCCTGCCTTTGCGGTTCAGTCGCTTTCACTGTCGACGGAAATCTCTCACCGCCTTCGGTCTGCCATTGCGGACAGTGCCGAAAACAATCCGGCCATGTCTGGGCTTCGACCTCGACCCATCAGGATAACCTGAGTTTTTCGGCCAGTGACACGCTGAGCTGGTTTCGGGCGTCAGACATCGCACGGCGCGGGTTCTGCAGCAAATGTGGCTCGTTTCTCTTCTGGCAACATAACGAAGAGGACACAATTTCGATTTCCATGGGCGCATTTGATGCACCCACGGGCCTTAAGCTCTCAAAGCACATCTTCGTGGCTGACAAGGGCGATTACTACGACATCACGGACGATCTGCCTCAAGAGGCACAGTAACAGGGATCAAGACACATGAGTGATTTTCCGACAAAAGCCCGCGTGGTTGTTATCGGTGGCGGTGTAGTGGGGGCTTCCTCACTGTATCACCTAGCCAAGAAAGGCTGGACCGATTGTGTTCTGCTGGAAAAGAACGAACTGACCGCAGGCTCGACTTGGCACGCGGCGGGTAACGTTCCGACCTTTTCGACCTCTTGGGCGATCATGAACATGCAGCGGTATTCGACCGAGCTGTATTCGCGTCTGGGTGAAGAGGTCGATTATCCGATGAACTACCACGTCTCGGGATCGATCCGTCTGGCGCACAGCAAGGAACGGATGCAGGAGTTTGAACGCGCATGTGCGATGGGTCGCTATCAGGGCATCGAGATGGAGATGTGGACGCCCGAGCAGGCCAAAGAGAAGTATCCATTCCTTGAAACCCATGATCTTGAAGGTGTGCTGTTCGATCCAAGTGACGGTGACATCGACCCGGCCCAGCTGACGCAGGCGCTGGCAAAGGGCGCCCGGGACATGGGGCAGAAAATAATTCGCTTCTGCCCGGCGACCGGCGTAACCCAGCACGACGATGGCACCTGGACGGTTCACACGGACAAGGGCGACATCGATTGTGATTATGTGGTGAACGCAGCTGGCTATTACGCCCAGCGCGTGGGTGAGTGGTTCAAGCCCTTTGGCGGTCGTACCGTTCCTGCAATGGTGATGAGCCACCAGTACCTGCTGACGGATGAAGTGCCAGAAATTGAGGAGTGGTCCAAGGCGAACGGAGGCAAGAAACTCCCGCTGCTGCGCGATGTGGACGTCTCGTACTATCTGCGGCAGGAAAAGAACGGCTTCAACCTCGGTCCGTATGAACCGAATTGCAAGGGCCACTGGATGACCGAAGATGACCCGATGCCCGAGGATTTCAGCTTCCAGCTTTGGAATGACGATCTGGACCGGATCGAAGACATCGTGACCGACGCAATGGAGCGTGTGCCGCTGATGGCCACTTCGGGCGTCGGGCGAGTCATTAACGGGCCGATCCCTTATGCGCCGGATGGTCTGCCGCTGATCGGCCCGATGCCCGGTGTGAAAAACGCATTCGAGGCGCACACCTTCACTTTTGGCATCGCTCAAGGTGGTGGCGCTGGCAAGGTTTTGGCCGAATGGATCGTCGATGGTGCGACCGAGTGGGACATGTGGGCGGTCGATCCGCGCCGCTATACTGATTACACTGACCAGGACTACTGCAACCAAAAGGGCATGGAGGTTTACGGCAACGAATACGCCATGCACTTCCCCCATCACGAATGGCCTGCAGCCCGCGACATGAAACTGTCGCCGGTGCATGACAAGGTCAAAGGGCTGGGCGGCGTGATGGGTGCCTACAATGGATGGGAGCGTGCCAACTGGTTCGCGCAGCCGGGCGATGATACGTCGCTTGAGACGACCCATACCTGGGGTCGTTCCGGCCCGTGGGAGCTGCGGATCCAAGAAGAATGCGAGGCTGTGAGAGACCATTGTGGCGTGTTGGATTTGCCTGGCTTCTCGCGTTTCATGGTCAAGGGAGACGGCGCCGCCGAGGCGTTGCGCGGCCTCGCAACCGGAGGGTTGCCTAAGGTCGGTCGGATGAACCTCATCTACGTCTCTGACGACCGCGGTCGCATCCTGACCGAAATGTCCTGCATCCGTCTGGGTGAGGATGAGTTCATGATGATCACGGCGGCAACTGCGCAGTGGCATGATCGCGACATCCTGATGAAGGCAATGCCCATTGGGGTATCAATCGAAGATGTCACCACCACACGTGATACCCTAATCGTTACAGGGCCTAAGTCGCGTGAGATCCTGTCAGGTCTGACGGATGCCGATCTGACCTCGGGATGGTTGACGCATCAGTCTGCAACCGTCGCTGGCCAGCCCGTCCATCTGATCCGCGTGTCCTTCGCTGGCGAGCTTGGATGGGAAGTACACGCCCTGAACGAGCACATGCCAGCGATCTATGAGGCGATCATTGACGCTGGTGCCAAACCGTTCGGGATGTACGCTCTGAACTCGCTGCGGATCGAAAAAGGGTATCGCGCGTGGAAGGGCGATCTGTCGACCGACTACTCGCTGCTCGAAGGAGGTTTGGAGCGGTTCGTCAAACTGGACAAGCCACAGGACTTTCCCGGCAAGGCCGCGATCCTCAACGAAAAGCAGCAAGGCGTGAAGAAGTCATTCGTCACCCTGACTGTTGAGGCTGGTGATTGCGACGCGCCGTACATGTCCTGCATCTGGCGGAATGGTGAGATCGTGGGCGAGACCACGTCGGGGGCATGGGGCTATCGCGTCGGGAAATCCATCGCGCTGGGCATGATCAAGGCTGAACTTGCCAACCCTGGCACCGAGCTTGAGGTCGAAATCTACGGCCAAAAGTGCCGCGCTGTGGTAGAGCAGGATCAGCCGCTCTGGGACCCCGAGAACGAGCGGTTGCGCGCTTAATTTCTCACGGAGACTGCCATGAGCAAACGATACGCTAAACTGGGGCCTGGCGAAGGCCCCAACTATGACTGGGAAAATGACCATACCTTCGTGAAGGTGTCGGGTCAGGATACAGATGGCGCATATACGCTCATGGAAGACAACCTGAAGGCCAGCTTCGCGCTTGGCCTTCATCGTCATGATACCCATGCCGAGACGTTCTATTTTCTGGAAGGCGAGGTTGATTTCTTTGTCGATGGCGATTGGCATCGTTGCGGGCAGGGCACGACACTACATGTGCCGCCCGGAGTGCCCCACGCTTCTCGAGTTGCAGGTGATGCGCCGGCCAGGATGCTTATGATCTTTCAACCGTCGGGGTTCGATGAGTTCCTTGCCGAACTCGCGACGATGAGCGAGGCGGATTTTGCGGACGAGGCGAAGATGGCTGAGCTCAATGCGCGGTACGACATCGTTCCCATAGGGCCCATGCCACCACATCCGGATGATGAGGTCTGAGATGGCCATTCCTAAAACCATGTCGGGCGTCTACCTGACAGGTCACGGTGGGCCCGAGGTTCTGGACTGGCGTGACGATATTCCGATTCCTGAACCGGGGCCAAGTCAGGCGCTTGTCCGGGTCGCCGCTGCGGGTGTGAACAACACGGATATCAATACACGGGTAGGTTGGTACTCATCGGATGTGACCGGGACCACAGATGCCGTCGATCAGGACGTAGAAGCCGGTGGTTGGGGTGGAGCACTGAACTTCCCCCGCATTCAGGGTGGGGATCTGTGCGGAATAATAGAGACAGTAGGTGAAGGATCAGGTTTCGAACTGGGTCAACGTGTGACCTGTCCGATCAACCTGCCGCGCCCGCGCCCCGGAAACCCTCAGGGCTTCATCGCACTCGGGTCCGAAATCGACGGGGCCTTTGCTCAATACTGCCTGATTGATGCGGATGACCTTTATGATGTCAGCGCTTCACCCCTGTCAGACGTGGAGATAGCGGCCATCCCCTGCGCCTTTGGCACGGCCGAGAACCTGCTGACCCGCGCCGGTGCGACCGCAGGGCAAAAAGTACTGATCACCGGCGCGTCAGGAGGCGTCGGCCTCGCAGCAGTGCAACTTGCCGCATTGCGGGGAGCGTCGGTTTGGGGGGTAACGGGGGCTGCGAAAGCAGAGGTCGTCAGATCGCAAGGGGCAGAGGGTACGTTTGACCGGAACGAACCGCTGCCGAAGAACATGTTCGACGTTGTCATAGATGTTGTAGGTGGACCCTCATGGGCATCGCTGATCCTTGCCCTGAAATCTGGTGGGCATTATGCCGTTTCGGGGGCAATAGCAGGCCCGGTTGTCGAGGCTGATCTGCGCGACATTTACCTGCGCGACATCACCATTCACGGGTGCACGCATCAGGCGCCCGAAGTCTTTGGTCGTCTTGTTGAACTGGTGAACACAGGACGGATCAAGCCGCTGGTTTCCCAGACCTATCCGTTAAAGGATATTGCCCTTGCACAGGCGGACTTTCAGGAAAAGACCCTTCCGGGCAAACTGGTGCTGGTGCCCTGAGGAGCGATGACATGACAGATATCACACTTTTGGACGGTTCGATCGGGCAGGAACTGGTCAAGCGCAGCGGTGACCGGGCGACACCGCTGTGGTCGACGCGCGTGATGATCGATCATCCCGATCTGGTCGGTGAGGTTCACGGCGAGTATTTCCGCCGCGGCGCAACGATTGCCACGACAAATACCTATGCCGTCCATCGCTCGCGCCTTGCCCGCGCGGGGATGGAGGATCAGATAGGCACGCTGGTCGACACTGCCCTGTCGCAGGCGGATCGCGCGTGCGTGGGTCACAGCGGCCGTATTGCCGGATCGCTCGGGCCGCTGCTGGCCTCGTACCGACCCGATCTGAACCCCAACCCGCAAGACGCCGCGACGAAATACGGCGAACTGGTCGCGCTGATGAAAAACCGTGTCGATCTGTTCCTGATCGAAACCGTGTCCTCGGTACAGGAGGCTGAGGGTGCATTGCTGGGGACGGCCGGGTGCCAAAAACCGGTCTGGCTGGCGCTGACCGTGATGGATGAAGACGGCACACGGCTGCGGTCTGGCGAGTCGCTGGACGACATCGCGCCGCTGGTTGAGCAGCATGGGCCGGACGCCTTGCTGATCAACTGCTCGCGCCCCGAGGCGATTCCGGCGGCGCTGGAAATCCTGTCGGGCATGAACCGACCTTATGGCGCTTATGCCAATGGCTTCACGCATATCTCGGATGGGTTCCTTGAGGATGCGCCGACCGTGGACGCGTTGGAACAACGCCATGACCTCGGCCCCAGCGCGTACGCGGATCAGGTAATG
This sequence comes from Ruegeria sp. AB9, assembly GCF_056542585.1. Lineage (NCBI taxonomy): Bacteria > Pseudomonadati > Pseudomonadota > Alphaproteobacteria > Rhodobacterales > Roseobacteraceae > Ruegeria > Ruegeria sp. AB9. The sequence goes on from NZ_JBQGAA010000015.1 coordinate 78,967, forward strand.
CGGTGGGTCGATCAAGGGGCAACGATTGTCGGCGGATGCTGCGAAATCGGACCGGATCATATCGAAGAACTGGCAATCCGATTGCGGGCCGCCGGATATAACATCGTCTGAGCAGGAAAATGGCCGCAAAACCAACCCATGCACCACTAAAACAGGCCGTCCGGCATTTCGACATCCTCGTCGCGCCGGGCTTTGTGCTGTTAGAGCTGGCATCGCTTGTGGATGTTCTGCGGGTGGCCAACCGTGTTTGCCCGTCACCGCCTTTCACCTACACATATAGATCGCGGCGAGGTGGCCCTGTTGCCAGCAGTAGTGACGCGGTTGTTTCGACCGAACCGGTCGCTGCGCAACCCAAAGCCGATTACCTTTTCGTTATCGGCAATAGCGACCCGGATCAGCCTGATCTGTCGCTCGGTCGGATTGTTTCTGACTACACCTATCGCGGCGCACAGGTCTTTCTGTTGGCCGAGGCAGCAAGCCGGTACATAGATGAACAGGGCACCGATGATTTGGCAACGCATTGGGAGAACGCGTCGTTTTTGCGGGAACGCGGCGCGCGGTTTGAGGCAAAGCTTTTGATCGCTACGGAAAACGGACCTGTCGTGACCTGCGCAGGAATGGGTGCCACGGCGGACATCGCGCTGGCCGTCATCGGGCGGCATATCTCGGGGCCAGCGAAGATGACCGTCGCGGATATTCTGCTGCATGAACAAATCCGCGACTTCTCATCGATGCAGCCATTTTCCGGGGCTAAAACCACCGCTACCGGAGACGCTAAGCTGGATCAGTGCATCAAATTGATGCAGGAGAATATCGAAGACCCGCTGCCAATCCGCCATATTGTCGAGGATCTGAACCTGTCGAATCGCTCGCTCGAGCGGAAGTTCAAATCTGTCTTCGGCACCACTCCAAACGGCTTCTACCGTGAAATGCGACTGGCCAAGGCCAACAATCTGTTGATGAACACGACCATGAGCGTACGTGAAATCGGCATGGCCTGCGGATTTCCAAACGGATTCTCGTCGGTCTACAAAAGCTTTTTCGGCGTCACGCCCTTCGTCATGAGACGGGAAAAGCGCCAAACCGCACAAAGATGATTTTCCCAGATGTCATGACGCTTTTGATGCATTTGTTGTCGATCCTTCGTGGCATTCTGCCCAAAATCTAACTTTAGCGGAGTCGTCACAATGGTTGATCTTCCCAGCAAGGCCCGAGTGGTCATCATCGGCGGCGGCGTCATCGGATGCTCGGTCGCGTATCATCTGACCAAGAAAGGTTGGAAGGATGTCGTACTTCTGGAACGCAAGCAGCTGACCAGCGGCACCACCTGGCACGCGGCTGGTCTGATTGCGCAGCTGCGCGCCACCGCCAACATGACCAAGTTGGCGAAGTACAGCCAGGAACTGTATGGCTCGCTGGAAGAGGAAACTGGCGTCGCGACGGGTTTCAAGCGCTGCGGGTCGATCACCGTGGCCCTGACCGAAGAACGCAAGGAAGAGATCTATCGCCAGGCTGCGATGGCAAGGGCTTTTGGTGTCGAGGTCGAAGAAATCTCGAACGAGCGCGTGCAGGAGCTGTATCCGCATATCAATCTCGAGGGCGTCAAAGGCGCCGTTTACCTGCCATTGGATGGGCAGGGCGATCCCGCCAACATTGCGCTGGCCCTTGCAAAGGGCGCGCGTCAGCGCGGCGGTGTGGTAAAAGAGAGGGTGAAGGTTACCGACATCGTCAAGCAGGGCCGGTCAGTGACCGGCGTGGATTGGGTCGCGGATGACGGTAGCGCCTCGGGTCACATCGAATGTGACATGGTGGTAAACTGCGCTGGTATGTGGGGTCACGAGGTCGGCCGGATGGCTGGTGTAAACGTACCGCTTCATGCGTGTGAGCATTTCTATATCGTGACCGAAAACATCGATGGCCTGACACAGCTACCAGTGCTGCGTGTGCCGGATGAATGTGCTTACTACAAGGAAGATGCTGGGAAAATTCTGCTGGGCGCGTTTGAACCCAACGCAAAGCCCTGGGCAATGGATGGTATCCCTGACACGTTCGAGTTTGACCAGCTGCCCGAGGATTTCGACCATTTTGAACCGATCCTCGAAGCCGCTTGTGAACGGATGCCGATGCTGGCCGAGGCCGGTATCCACACCTTCTTCAACGGTCCGGAATCGTTCACCCCGGACGACGCTTACCATCTGGGTCTGGCGCCTGAGATGGACAACGTCTGGATCGCGGCGGGTTTCAACTCGATCGGCATTCAGTCCGCCGGTGGCGCGGGAATGGCGCTGGCCGAATGGATGGACACGGGCGAGAAGCCCTTTGACCTTGGCGACGTGGACGTCAGCCGGATGCAGCCGTTTCAGGGTAACAAACAATATCTGTTCGAACGCTCGAAAGAGACGCTGGGCCTGCTTTACGCCGACCATTACCCCTATCGCCAGAAAGCCACCGCGCGTGGTGTGCGCCGGACGCCGTTCCATCACTACCTGCTGGAACAGGGCGCTGTCATGGGTGAGCTAGCCGGTTGGGAACGCGCCAACTGGTTCGCGAATGAAGGGCAGGAGCGCGAGTACCAGTACAGCTGGAAACGCCAGAACTGGTTCGAGAATTCGTCCGCCGAACACAAGGCCGTGCGCGAGAATGTAGGCATGTATGACATGTCGTCCTTCGGGAAAATCCGTGTCGAAGGCCCCGATGCTGAGAAGTTCATGAACTACATCGGCGGCGGCGACTACTCGGTGCCCAACGGCAAGATCGTCTATACCCAATTCCTGAACCGTACCGGCGGGATTGAAGCGGACGTGACCGTGACGCGCTTGACTGAAACCGCGTATCTGGTTGTAACTCCGGCGGCGACCCGTCTGGCGGATCAAACCTGGATGATGCGTCACGCAGGTGACTTTAACGTGGTCATCACCGACGTGACTGCCGGTGAAGGCGTTTTGGCCGTTATGGGTCCGAACGCACGTGCGCTGCTGGAAAAAGTCTCGCCCAACGATTTCACGAACGCCACCAATCCGTTTGGCACCGCGCAAGAGATTGAGATCGGTATGGGCCTGGCCCGAGCCCATCGTGTGACCTATGTGGGTGAGCTTGGATGGGAAATATATGTCTCTTCCGACATGGCAGGCCACGTGTTCGAAACTCTGTACGAAGCCGGGCAGGACATAGGGCTAAAGCTCTGCGGTATGCACATGATGGACAGCTGCCGGATCGAAAAAGGTTTCCGCCATTTCGGTCACGACATTACCTGCGAAGATCATGTCGTCGACGCTGGTCTGGGCTTTGCCGTCAAGGTGGATAAGGGCAGCGATTTCATTGGGCGTGAGGCCGTGATCGCACGGAAAGAAAGCGGTCCCAAGAACAGACTGGTGCAGTTCCGCCTGACGGAGTCCGAGCCGTTGCTGTTCCACAATGAACCGATCGTGCGCGATGGGGAATATGTTGGCTATCTGAGTTCCGGCAACTATGGCCACACTCTCGGTGGTGCTATCGGTTTGGGCTATGTGCCCTGCGAAGGCGAGAAGGCCGCAGACGTTTTGGCCTCAACATACGAGATCGACGTTTGTGGTGTGAAGGTCAAAGCCGAAGCGTCTCTCAAACCCATGTACGACCCGAAATCCGAACGGGTGAAAGTCTGACACACAGGGCAGGGGTTCTGTCCCCGCCGCCCGTGCCGGGCGGCTCCCACGAGGTATTTTGAGCCAGATGAAGCAGAGGGTCCGTTCTTCATCTGCCCAAAATACCTCGGAGCGCGAGGCAGGGCCTCGCCTTTCCGACGGCACCAAAGAGGAGCGGTCTGGTAACTCATCAAACATCGTTATGTGACACTTCACTGTTTTCAGAGTTTTCAACCCGTTCAGTTCTGCCGTAAACCGAACCGGTATCAACCGGAGACCCGATGTGGCAGACGCGCCTTTACCTTCTCAGAATACGGACACACCAAAAGGGCTTGCGCTGGCAGTCACGGCTTACGTCCTGTGGGGGTTTCTGCCTCTGTACATGAAAGCGCTGGATCATATGGGTCCGGTCGAGGTTGTGGCGCATCGTGTTATCTGGTCAGTGCCCGTCGCCGGGTTGTTGCTGATCGTATTGGGACGAACCCGAGATCTGAAGGCCGCGCTTGGCAACCCGAAAATGTTGGGCATGGCCGCTTTGACAGCCGCACTTATTTCCGTGAACTGGGCAATTTACGTGTGGGCCATCTCCACGGGTCACGCACTGGATGCGGCGCTGGGATATTACATCAACCCTCTGTTCAGTATTGCGCTGGGGGCGATCCTGTTGAGGGAACCCCTGACACGGACGCAACTGTTCGCGGTTGGGCTGGCTGCACTGGGTGTGGTTGTACTTGTGGTGGAAGCCGGTCGGTTGCCTTGGGCGGCCCTTGGGCTGATGGTCACTTGGGGATTCTACGCGTTTTTCAAGCGCTCGCTTCCGATTGGGCCAAACCAGGGATTCCTGCTTGAGGTCCTGATCCTTTTGATCCCGGCCTTGGTCTATGTCACCTGGCTAGGCGTTCAGGGAACCGGACATTTCGGCGTGGTGATGTCAGACACTCTATTGCTGTCTTGCGCCGGAGTTGTGACCGCGGTGCCATTGCTGGTCTATGCAAACGGCGCCAAGCTGGTGCGTTTATCGACCATGGGCATTCTGCAATACATCGCGCCGACCATGATTTTCATTACCGCGATAACCCTGTTCGGTGAAAGGATAGACACAGGCCGGCTGATCGCATTCCCCCTGATCTGGGCGGCTCTGGTCGTGTATTCGATCCCTATGATCCGACAGGCACGCAGTCACGCCTGAAGCAACAGACGCGCCGCTGCATCCGCCCAAAGCGCATACGCCTGGGGGCTGGGATGGTAGCCATCCGGCGCAGCCAGCGCCGGGTCGTCCGGTAGCTCGAGCGGCAGGTGTTGAACATGCTGAAATGCCGATACAACCTCTCGCAGCCCTTGATCCAACCGCGCAGCCTGGCGTCCAAGAACCCAGGCCAGCGGCTGAGGTAAGGCCGGAAACCTGTTCATCTGCGGGACGGCGGTGAGGACGATGCGCCGAGCCCCCAAGTCTTCTGAAAGTAAGCGAATGAGGCGGGTTTGGCGGCTTGCAAATTGCCGACCTGTCACGGCGCGGGTGACGTCATTCACTCCCAATGCCGTAACCACTGCATCGAACTCGCCAGTAATTTCCGACAGGCGATCAATTGTGTCCTGGGTCGTGTGTCCGGTAGTTGCTTCCAACCGCCATTCGACCGAGTAGTGCTTGGCCAGCCGGTTGACCAGATGACCGGACAACGCCTGATCCTGCGTACCTGCGCCCACTCCGGCCGCTGAACTGTCCCCGGCGATCAGAAGCCGCAGACGCGGACCGCGCCCCGTGCGGCCCTCACGCGGGCCAGTCGGTTCCGGCAGCAACTGAGCGTTCCGCCGCACCGATAGACCCTGCGCGGCGAGCACAGGCAGCAACGGCACCCGCAGAATTTGATCAGCAGCTAAAGAACGAGGCATTGTCAGCTCAGCGCGTTTTTGAATTCCAGAAAACGGGCGTCGGTCATGACCCGCGCCATCATCGCTTCTCGTAATGCACCCACTGTTTTGTAGGGGCGCATGACGACCTCGAAAGTCTGAATCAATCCGTCGCCGTTTAGCGTAATAAGATCCACGCCGATGCCATCCAGATCGCCGACTTTACACTGAAACTCCAACGCCCAATCGTTTCCGTTGCCCATGACGCGCCTGTAACGAAAATCTGAAAACACCTGCCCGACATGCCCCAGAACGGCCGCGACCGGAGCGCGCCCTGTCCAGGTGCTGTAGTAGGTTGGTGGCAGGAACTGCACATCTTCGGCCAAGAGCTCGTGGATCAAGGCCTCATCGCCCTTCGCGACAACCTCTTGCATGCGTTCAATTGTCGGGTGCATGGCATCTCCTCCGCTTTTGGGGAGAAGGTCACCGAACATGGGCGGGTACGCAAGGACGACGTTGCGGGAGGTCACGAGCTGGGATAGGCACCCCGTATGAGCGAAACCTATGATCCCCCTCAAACCCCGCTGGATGTGTTGCACGAAGACGCACAGCTGATTGTGGTAAACAAACCTTCGGGTTTGCTTTCTGTTCCGGGGAGAGGAGAGTATCTTTCCGATTGCCTTTTGACCCGTGTACAGGAGGCTTTTCCGCAAACACTGCTGGTGCACCGGCTGGACCGGGACACGTCCGGTGTCATGGTTTTTGCCCAAACGCCGCACGCACAGCGCAATCTGAGCATGCAATTCGAGCAGCGCCAGACCCGTAAAACCTATGTTGCCCGTGTCTGGGGGCTGCTGGAACCCAAGACCGGTACCGTTGACCTGCCGCTGATCGTTGATTGGCCCAATCGACCCAGACAGATGGTGTGTCATGACACAGGTAAGGCTGCGATCACCGATTGGCGAGTCGTGAAATACGAAGGCGGCACAACGCGCGTTCGTCTGTTTCCTAAAACGGGACGATCTCATCAGCTGCGTGTTCATATGCAGGCGCTGGGTCATCCGATCCTGGGTGATCCGTTCTATGCAACCGGCGCAGCGGCGGATTTCCCTAGATTGATGTTGCACTCTGAAGAGCTGCGGCTGAAACACCCGGATGGCGGGCTTTCAATGAAGTTCAAGGCCCGACCCGAATTCTGATCTCAGGCTGTGCTGGTCCAAAGCACCTTCAGGTTGCCCAGCGAAAACCGTTTTGTTCTTTTCTTCGACACGGGCTGCCTGTGTTGGCGTTCTAGTGCGATCTCGCGCTCAATCTCGAAGGCGCGCAATGTGTGATCCTGAGACCAACGTCCAAGTTTCAGTGTCATCATGACGTGGTTGTCGAGGTATGGCATTTTTCCTGTTCCTTTTTCGATGCCATTCCAAATTGCCCCATCACTCCTGACACCCTCTTGTCAGTGGGGTGTGCTAGGGTGTCAGCATGTTGACAGGAGAATGCCATGCGCCGTTCGACCCGATTATTCGAAATCATCCAGATCCTGCGGGCGGCCGGTGCTCCGGTCACGGCAGAGGCGCTGGCCACCAAGCTAGAGGTGTCCACACGCACGGTGTATCGTGACATTGCCGAGTTGCAGGCCCAGCGGACACCCATCGAAGGCGAGGCCGGAATTGGGTACATGATGCGGCGCGGCTACGATCTGCCGCCACTGAATTTCGACGCAGAAGAGGTCGAGGCTTTGTGGGTTGGACTGTCCTTGCTGACCCGTACGGGCGACAGCCATCTTCAACGGGCTGCCAGTCGGATATGTCAGAAGATCGATGCGCTGCATTGCCCTGCGGACTGGTTACAGGTTGCCCCATGGGGTGCCCCCAGCGACGATCCGGATAAGGGCTGTGTTTCAATCGCGCACTACCGCGAAGCCATTAGGGCAGAACAGAAAATCCGTATCACCTATGAAGATGGCGAAGGCGACCGTACGGTTCGTGTCGTGCGTCCTCTGGCGCTGATCTATCATATCGAATGCACGATGCTGGCAGGCTGGTGCGAACTGCGCAACGGGTTTCGCCATTTCCGCACCGACCGTATCTGGTCCAGCGAATGCACAGAAGAAAGCTTTTCAGGACAGAGCAGGTCGCTGCGCGATCTCTGGCAAGAGCAGCAGAATGCTGAAACCTTGGTCGAAATGGTGTGAAAACACGTTTGGCGAGTATTCGCCTATCTCACTGCATTGTTGCTTGAGCCTGCAAGCATGCACGGTGATATACTGAGAAAAACGAAGCACACCCGAATAACGGGTGCTGGAGCAGAAGGTGATATCATGACGATTTCCAAGTTTTTTGTGGCCACAGGACTGTGTTCAGCCCTTGTGTTGTCGGCTTGTACCGACCCGGGCACACTGACAATACAGAACGACCCGAACAAAAATACCAAACAGGGCGCTGTTTTGGGCGGTCTGGTCGGCGCAGGTATCGGGGCGATTGCCAATAACTCCAATCCGGGCCTAGGTGCATTGGCCGGTGCTGCAATTGGTGCAGCTGGTGGTGGCCTGGTCGGCAACCAACTGGACAAGCAGGCCGCGGAATTGCGTCAGCAACTGGCAAATGACGGGATTACAATTGTCAACGCGGGCGACCGCCTGATTGTAACGGTCCCGAATGACATCACCTTTGACACCGACAGTTCGACAGTGCGCCCGGCATTGCGGTCTGATCTGGTGAAGGTTGGCCAAAATCTGGTCAACTATCCCAATTCGAACGTGCAGATCATTGGACATACCGACAGTGACGGCGACGCGACCTACAACCAAGGTCTGTCCGAGCGCCGCGCAAACGCGGTGGCCGACATCCTTCAGGCCAACGGTGTCAGCTATAACCGTATCCGCACGATCGGGCAGGGCGAAGACAACCCGGTCGCGTCTAACCTGACGCCGGAAGGTAAATCGCAAAACCGTCGGGTCGAGATTGTAGTTGTACCCAGCGGCAACGCATAATTTCTGTTTTCTTGGATGTGCGGGGTCGCCCAAAGGGCGGCCCTGTTTGCATATTGACTGTGCGTCAAATGGGGTTTGGATCAGCGCGATCTCGGTCTAACTTGCGGGAACCACTGAAACGGAGTTTCCCTGATGTCCCAACCGACCCTTCTCGGCCTGTCCGGTTCCCTGCGCCAGAACGCGACCAACCGTAAGCTTCTGCGCGAGGCAGCGCGGTTGTTCGATCCGGTGAGTTTTGTCGAAGCGGATTTGAACCTGCCGCTTTACGATGGTGATCTGGAAGAAGGCGAAGGAATTCCGGCAGTCGTTCAGGTTCTGGCGGATCAAATCGGGCAGGCAGATGCGGTGATCATCTCAACCCCCGAATACAACAAAGGGCCGTCGGGTGTTCTCAAGAACGCGCTGGACTGGGTCAGCCGCACGCAAGGCAATCCGTGGGCCGACAAGCCCGTTGCCGTGATGTCGGCCGCCGCTGGTCGTGCCGGAGGAGAGCGGGCACAGATGATCCTGCGGGCTTTTATGGTTCCTTTTCAGCCGCGCATCCTGCAAGGTCCTGAAATCCATCTGGCAAACAGTTCGAATGAATTTGACGATCAGGGAAAGTTACTCTCAGAGCATTACGAAAAGTCATTGCACAAGTTGATGCAGAAACTTCGGGCTGAGACCGGTTTCTGAACTCGGGCCGGAGAAATGAAGGTAGAGCGACAGACCGATCTTTTGGACCCCGCCAGGGCGGCTGCATTTCAGGTGGCGCTGGGCACCGAGCCTACAATAACCAGTGGCTCGGCTTTGCCGCCATTTTTTCATCAGCTCTATTTCTGGACTCCACAACCGCCTTCAGCATTGGGGCGGGACGGGCATCCCAAGGTTGGTGGCCTGATCCCGGATATGGGTTTGCCGCGCAGAATGTGGGCCGGGGGCAAACTGGAATTCCATGCTCCTCTGGTAGCTGGAAATGACGCAGAAAAGATATCGGTTCTCGAGAAGCAAAGCGCCAAGGTGGGGCGGTCCGGCCCGCTGGGTTTTGTCACTTTGCGGCATGAGATCTGGCAGAGGGGTCAGTTGTGCCTGACGGAATGGCAGGACCTCGTCTATCGCGAAGATTCTGCGCCGGATACGAAAAGCCCGCAGCCGCCCAAGGCGCGTTCGGATGAAACAGACCTGCGCGAGGTTACCTTCGATTCAACCCTGTTGTTCCGTTACTCGGCGTTGACCTTCAATGGCCATCGAATTCACTATGATCTGGACTACGCCCGCGATGTCGAAGGATATGGCGGTCTGGTTGTGCATGGCCCGTTGCTGGCGCAACTTCTCATGTTGTTTGCGGTTGAGCTGAGCGGTCCGCTTACGTCGTTTTCCTTCCGTGCGACCTCGCCGCTTATGCACTTTGAGACCGCCCAGCTGTGCCGGGACGGTCAGGACATGTGGGTGCGTGGCTTGGACGGCCGCCAGTGCATGGTAGCCGTGGCCATTTCACAATGAGGCTGCGGGTCGGAATTCATCAGGGATTGCATCCCGGTTTTCCAGAATCAAATCAGCCATGACCTCGGCGATTTTGGGGGCCATGCCAAAACCGATTTTGAACCCGCCATTGGCGATGAACTGACCCTGATGCAACGGATGTACCCCCAGCATCGGCGCACGACTTCTGCTGCGGGGGCGCACACCGGCCCAGCGTTCGATCACCTCGGCCCCGTGCAACACCGGCAGGGCGCGCGTGGCCCGGTCGATCACATCGTCCAGAGCCTCGTCCGTACTGGTCGGGTCGTCATAATCCCGTTCCGAGGTTGATCCTATCGCAAGGGTTCCGTCTGCATGAGGCACAATGTGAATCGCGTCGGCGAATAACTGCGGCACTTCTCCTGCGTCGAAGCGCACTAGGGCGGCTTGCCCTTTGACGCCGTTCCCAATGATTTTTCCATAGGCGTCGTTTAGTTCCTGCAATCCTGCAAGGCCCGTGGCGTGAACGACCTGCCCCTTATCATCGGCGTCGCTGACAATATGGACGCCCATGACTTCAAGGGCCGCGACAAGCGCGGCACAGGCTCGCCGGGGTTGCATTCGTGCCGTCAGCGTATCCCGGATGACAAAGCCGGTGGGGCTGGGTGGACACCACGAACCGGCCTGTGTCGTGGTGATAACACGCCATTCTGCGCAGCCTTGCCACAGCTCATCTGCCGTGCCTTCACGCTGTCGGGCCAGATCCAGACCACGCGCGTCCTGGATCGGTTGAAGACGGCCCAGACGGCCATAGCCGGGCGAAACCCCGCCCGTGTCTTCGATCTGTCGCCAGAACGATTCAGCCATGATCAAACTGTCAAATTGAAAAGCTTTCTTGGCGTTCCAGTTTTCCGGCACGTGCGGGGCCAATGCGCCAACCAGACCTCCGCTGGATCCTGCGCCCGGTCCGAACGGATCAACAACCTGCACGTTTGCGCCGCGACGCGCACAAATCCAGGCGATGGACAGGCCGAAAATTCCTGCCCCGCGAACCGTCACATCGACCATTGCAAATTTCCTTTTCCTTGTTCAGTGTCGCGCCGCTTAGCTACAGGATTCCCCGATGCCAGACCAGCGCGCCAAACTGACGTGGACCGAGGATCAGATACCGGTCTCGGATCGGTTCGATGACCCTTATTACTCGTTGCAGAACGGGCTGGAAGAGACGCGCCATGTTTTTCTGGCAGGAAATGATCTGCCTGCGCGATTCACGCCTGGTTTTCACATTGCCGAGCTGGGTTTCGGCACCGGCCTGAACCTGCTGACAGTCTGGTCGGAGTGGGAGAAGTCCGGTCAGCGGGGGCCACTGCGTTTCACCAGTTTCGAAGCCTTTCCCATGGCCGCGGAAGACATGCAACACGCGCTCAAGGCTTTTCCAGAATTGCATCCGTGGAGCAGCCGGTTTCTGGCGCACTGGACGGGACGCACATGTACATTGGACTCGCTTCAGTTTGAGGTGGTTATCGGCGACGCGCGCGAGACTCTACCGCATTGGACAGGTTTGGCGGATGCCTGGTTCCTCGACGGTTTCTCGCCTGCCAAGAACCCTGAACTATGGGGCGCGGACCTGATGCAGGAGGTGGCAAACCACACTGCCACGGAGGGCACGGCGGCAACATACACGGCCGCAGGCTTTGTGCGCCGGGGGCTGGAGTGTGCCGGTTTCAACGTTTCCCGCACGCCCGGCTATGGCCGTAAGCGTCACATGACGCAGGCACAAAAAGCATGACGCAGAAGAACAATGTGGGTGCGGGCATCGCATTGATGGTGGGCGCGACAATTGTCTTTGCCCTGCAGGACGGTATCTCACGCCATCTGGCGGGAACCTACAACACCTATATGGTGGTGATGATCCGCTATTGGTTCTTCGCAGCCTTTGTCATTGCACTGGCTGCGCGGGCCTCAGGAGGATTGAAAGCGGCCACAAAAACAAACCAGTTGGGTCTGCAGATCGTGCGTGGCGTGTTGCTGGCCGCCGAAATCTGCATCGCGGTGTTTGGCTTTACGGTCCTTGGCCTGATCGACAGTATGGCTGTCTTCATTTGCTACCCTTTGCTTGTCGCCGCGCTGAGCGGGCCTGTTTTGGGCGAAAAGGTCGGATGGCGGCGGTGGGCTGCCATCGGTGTCGGATGCATTGGCGTTCTGATCATTCTGCAACCGGGTGCCGGGGTCTTTAACCCATGGGCCGTCATACCCCTGATCTCTGCGTTGCTGTTTGCGATCTATGGTTTGTTGACTCGATACGTCGCCCGTCAGGACAGCGCGGCGACCAGTTTTTTCTGGACCGGTGTCGCCGGTGCCGTGGCGATGACCTTGTTTGGCATGTGGTTTTGGGAGCCGATGGCGCGCGGCGACTGGCTCTGGATGGGGCTGCTTTGCGTCAGTGGAGCGTTCGGGCACTGGTTGCTGATCAAATGCTATGAGATGGCCGAAGCCAGTGCGGTTCAGCCCTTTGCTTATTTCCACCTGGTCTGGAGCGCGATCCTGGGAATTTCAATCTTTGGTGAAACGTTGCGCCCCGAAGTTGTGGCGGGCGCAACCATTGTCGTGGCCGCAGGCCTGTTCACCCTATGGCGCGAACGCCGCCAGAGATGATCCAATCAGTTCTTGCGAGAACGGGATCGGAAGGGCAGGCTGCCCCAGCCGGGCGCGGTAGACCGGCAGACTTTCGGTTACGCGCATCACATAATTGCGCGTTTCGCTGAACGGTATGGTCTCAATCCAGTCGACGATATCAATCTCGCCCGCACGCGGATCACCATAACGTTCCATCCACGAGATCGGGCGTCTTGGGCCGGCGTTATACCCCGCAGCCATCATGACCACGTTGCCGTTGAAATCGGCAGCCAGACCCGAAAGGTAATTGGCCCCAAGCTTTGCGTTGTATTGCCAGTCCTTTGTCAATCGTCCCGTCTGATGACCGCTGAGAATACCCAGCTCACCCGCGACCAGCTTGGCTGTCGCAGGCATAACCTGCATCAGACCGCGCGCGCCCGCTCCGCTTACGACAACCGGATCAAATTCGCTTTCGCGGCGCGCGATGGCCAACGTCATTTCTTTGGCCATTGGCAGGCGCATGTCGGCCACCGGATGGACCGGGTAATAGGCTGCAGGTAGGACAGTACCGGTGGTCGCCGCCCGCTTCGCGATCATCACGGCCAGATGCGGCTGTTTCAGTTCAATCACCAGATCGCCCAACTGATTGGCCTGCACAGGATCAAGGGTTTCGACCAGATGGGTCAGGAACCTTTCGGACAGGTTGGCTTCTCCGGCTTTCAGCAACAGCAATCCAGCTTCCAGAACGCTGGAATCGGCAAACTCCGCCTGACGCCAATGCGGTGCGCGACGCGGATTGGCCAGTTCCGTGTCAAACGGTCGCCCGATCCGTTCCGCAGCCAGCAAGCCGTAAAATGAGGTTTGGTAATCAGCGCCCGTCGCATAGGCGTCATAAGCCTTGTCCGCATCACCCAGTTCGGCGTAAGCGCGCCCGAGCCAATATCCGCCACGCCCTTTGGAGATCGGAGATTTGACCGCGTCCGAAAAGTTCTGAAAATGGCGAACGGCGGTGGCCGGGTCATTCAGTTTGCGCAAGGCAAGAAATCCGGCCAGCCACTCAAGATCGGCATAGCCGTATCCCATTTCAGGGGTCATGTGGTGATTGGCGGCCACGTCATAGGCGCGCGCCGCACGTCCGGACCGCAGCTCAAGCCGCGCCAGACGGCGTCGTCCCTCGGCCCATTTGTCTGGCTCGCCCAAAGCGTCAGGCCCGGTTGAACGCGCCAGCATCAGATCGACGGCGCTGTCATCCAGTTCCTTTTTGTCGCGCCAGACAAACCGATCGAACGCGAGCCCTGGCGCCTCTGCCAATGACTTGGGAACTGCCGCCACCTTGGTATCCACACCTGGTTGGCGTTTCTGTAACGCGATCCGCGCCTCTGCCAGTTTACGTTCATCCGCACTGACCAAAGGCAGCATCTGCCCGGCGCTCACCAAATGACCATCCCACAACATCCGGTCCAGTCGGGCCGCGTGGTGCGGTTTTAGCAGTTTGGCAAAGTTCTCCAGATAGTTCTTCTGCAGCCCCGACCCCATTGGCATGGTGCGCCAGGCAGTCACAATGTCAGCCTCAGCTTCGCCATTGCGGCCCTTGGCTTTCAAGGCAACTGCGTAGTTCAGCGCGCCTTCCGCAGTTTGGGGGGGCATGTCAGCGTAGAAATTCAGAACTCTGTCGGGGTCAGCACCGGTAAAGACAGGCTCGCTCTTGCGGCGCAGCCAGGCAAGGCCGGGCCAGTCCGGTCGGCGTTCAAGGAACACCAGCACATCACCCGAACTGCCAAAGCCTTCGCGCAGCCAGTGCCAGACGATGATATCGCGCGACACGGAACCGCGCTGGCCGGAAACTCGCAATGCGGCATTCCAGTCGCCCTTGCGCATTTCGTAAAGCCCCGCGCGTAAATCAGCCGCAGCATCTGCTCGCGCTGGTTGTGATGCTGCCACTGAAACCAGAATCACAACCGTCATCAATGCTAGAAAGCGTGTCATCCCTTGCATTTCCCAACCAACCGAGGATAGAGCCTGTGAGGATAAACCGTGCGCCGCCGGGATCAACACACAAAGCAAGATATGTGATGTGCCGGAGCGTTAAATTTGCAAACTGCACCTTAAGGAGCGTGTCATGTTCAAAGGCTCTATGCCAGCCCTCGTCACCCCGTTCAATAACGGCGAGTTGGACCTGAAGACGCTCAAACACCTTGTGGAATGGCAGATATCAGAAGGCTCGACCGGGCTGGTACCAGTGGGAACCACAGGCGAGAGTCCGACGCTTAGCCATGATGAGCATGAGACGGTGATCGAAGAGGTCGTCAAAACGGCTGCAGGCCGCGTTCCGGTCATTGCCGGCGCCGGGTCGAATAACACGGTCGAAGCTATTCGTTTCGTTCAGTTCGCCGAAAAAGTGGGTGCGGATGCGGCTCTGGTCGTCACACCGTATTATAACAAGCCGACGCAACGCGGCCTGATCGCGCATTTCGAGGCTCTTCACGAGGCCGCGGATATTCCGATCATCATCTACAACATTCCGGGCCGGTCGATCATCGATATGGCGCCTGCCACAATGGGTGAACTGGCCAAGCTTCCCCGCATTGTCGGGGTCAAAGATGCAACTGGAGATTTGGCCCGCGTCAGCCAGCAGCGCGCGACCTGCGGCGCAGATTTCTGCCAACTGTCCGGCGAAGATGCCACGGCCCTCGGGTTCAACGCTCATGGCGGTGTCGGCTGCATCTCGGTAACCGCAAACGTGGCCCCCAAGCTATGCGCCGAGTTCCAGCAGGCCACGCTGGCTGGAGACTATGCAAAGGCGCTGGCGTATCAGGACAAACTGATGCCGCTGCATGAAGCGATCTTCATCGAGCCGGGCCTTGTCGGTGCCAAGTATGCGCTCAGCAAACTGGGCCTCTGCAGCACCGAAGTCCGCTCTCCCCTGACCGAGCTGGAAGACAGCACCAAGGCAGCGATTGAGACAGCAATGTCGCATGCCGATCTGATCTGATCAGGAAACCAAATTAAAAAAGGGCGGCCTCGAACTCCGAGGCCCGCCCTTTCTAATAGATTGATCCAAACTTCATCTGGCCCAAAATACCTCGGGGGAGTTGCGGCCTGCCGCGGCGGGGGCAGAGCCCCCTCTACCGTTTCCCGTAGTAAAGTCCGACGACATGTTCGGCCTGCGCAAAAAACAACCAGCGCGACGTTGCTACGCCTGCCAGATGTGATACCACGGCCAACAGGGCGAAGAAGTGATTGAACGGCAATACCAGAAGCAGAACCGGCAGCACAAAGGCCAGAACAAACGAGATTATACGCAGCTTCTCGGCGTGTTTGCGACCCACCACGTGAACAAATTCCCGCAGCAGATAGTTAGTTCCGGTATGCGGTGGCTCAAAGGCGCGAACGGACCCGCGTGCGGCAAGCCCGGTGGCCGTTCCCAGATCTGTTCCTGAGGATGCAAAAGCCTGATCGCCCTTGCGCCAGTACAGCATCTGTACCAGCGCCGCGATCAGCAGCAGAGGTAAAGCTGCGCTTGTCTGACCTGCCAGCAACGCACCACCAGCCAGGCTGAAGCTGAGGAACATGACAGGGGTCAGGTTCATGTTCCAGCGCGGAATGGTCTTAAGCTGTGTGTAGATCATGGAGGTCGTGAACACGGTCAACAGCGACAACAGAGCGCCGAACCAACCCAGCAGATTCCACGTTTGGCCCAGAAACACAACGCCAGTCGCATAAATCCCCATGATGATCAGCGCGAGTACGGAGCACCAGCCTTCACGGCTGAGCCAGCTGGTTTTCCATTGAGTGAAGGCTTTCAATGCCCGTTCTGGGTGGCCAAGATGAAAGGTCGAGGCCATTAATCCACCAACGGCCAGACCATAGGCGATGGCGAAGAAGACGAAGGCCACCCAACCCGAGACGGTCGGCAACCCGAGGCCGAGGAAAAAGAGCAGCCCGAAGCCCAGGCCGGACAGGGTGGTGAATATGATGACGGAGGGTGCGGGATGCATCAGAGTTTCTCCAACGTCTTGTCAAGCCAGCCGAGGAAGCCCTTGGGCTCTTCAGCGACGGGTGCCAGCAGAGGGGCCAGTATGTCGATCTGGTCTTCCACCGTGTCCTTGGGGCGCGGGGGCAGGTATTTGTTGACGGGCTTGGTGCCCATCTCGGGCATCAGGTCCATACCGCCCCTCTCGGCAACCAGCTTGCTGACGTCGCTGTCAGGATCGCCCAGATCGCCAAAGTGCCTTGCACCCGCAGGGCAGGTTCGAACGCAGGACGGGATACGGTCCACCTCGGGCAGGTTTTCGTTGTAGATACGGTCAACGCAGAGCGTGCATTTCTTCATTACACCCTCGGCCACATCCAGTTCCCGCGCTCCGTAGGGGCAGGACCAGGCACAAAGGCCGCAGCCTATACAGTCACTTTCATTGACCAGCACGATGCCATCTTCGACCCGCTTATAGCTGGCCCCGGTGGGGCAGACGGTAACGCAGGGCGCGTCCTCACAATGCAGACAGGACTTGGGGAAGTGGATTAGCTGCGCGTGACCGTCGGCTGGTTGCACTTCGTAAGAATGCACACGGTTCAGGAATGTGCCCGAAGGGTTGCTGCCATAGGCGTCCTGATCCGAAAGGGGTGCACCATAGTTTTCGGTGTTCCAGCCCTTGCAGGAAATCACGCAGGCGTGACAGCCAACACAGGTGTCCAGATCGATGACCAAACCCATCTTGCGGTCGGTGGAATTTGGTAGCTGGGTCATGTCATTGAACCTCTGCTGTGGAAGGCGGGTGAGGGAGCCAGCCCCCTCTTGAGCCTGCGGCTCAATTCACCCCCGGGATATTTTTGGCCAGATGAAGTGCGGATCCGGGTCATTTTCCCACCTTCCATGCCAAGTTCCCAGGGCCAGTGCCGACGGGGGAATTGATTGGGTCGAAATTCGGCTGGCTTTGCGCGTCAGCAGGCGCATCAGCCTTTTCGATTTTGACCTTCAGGTCGAACCATGCGGCCTGACCTGTGATTGGGTCCGAGTTCGCCCAACGCATTCCGTCTTCTTTGGATGGCAGCAATTCGTGGATCAGGTGGTTGAGCAGAAAACCTTTGGTCGCCTCTGGCGCGTCGTCCTGCAGGGCCCATGCGCCCTTGCGCTTGCCGATCGCGTTCCATGTCCAGACGGTATTGTCGTTCAGCGCGGCCATTTCCATCACCGGTACGGTGATCTCACCATGCGGAGAGCTGACTTTGGCCCAGTCACCGTTTTTCAAATTGTGTTCGCGCATCAGCTTGGTCGGAACATATAGCGGATTGCGACCGTGCAACTGACGTAGCCACGCATTTTGCGTGCCCCAGCTGTGATACATCGCCATTGGGCGTTGGGTCAGGGCGTTGACGGTGAAGCCTTCATTGCCCTGCTGGTCGGTCTCGTACCAGATCGGCAGCGGATCCATGGTGTCCTTGATGCGCTGACGCAGGTGCTCTGGCGGCTGGCGGTCACCATGGCCTTCGGCAGCCAGCTGGAAACGGCGCATTGGTTCGGAGTAGAGCTGAAACAGATAGGGCTGAGGGCTGTCATAGATGCCCATCCCGACGGCCCAATCCTGATAGGCGGTGTTCCACGGCTTGTAGTAATCCGCGCCTTCCGGGATATGGGCCACATAAAACCCGCCATTTTCGATATACCGGTTCAGCTGGTCCGGATTGACTTCGCCACGGCCTTCCTTGTCACCCTCCGGGCCCCGGAAGCCAGCCAGCGGGCCGATGCCGGGGCGACGCTCGTGGTTGACGATGTAATCTGCGTAGTCTTTCCACTTGGCAGTGCCATCTTCATTCGTAAAGCCCGGCAGGCTCATGCGATTGGCGAGTTCAATCAGTACCGATTGGAACCCGCGCACGTCCCGGTCCGGTTCGATCACCGGCCAGCGAATGGCGTCGGCAGCGGCGTCAGCCTCGCAGATTGGACGGTCGAGCAGCGAGATACAGTCGTGCCGTTCCAGGTAGGTGGTGTCGGGCAGGATCAGGTCGGCATAGGCAACCATTTCAGATGAATACGCGTCTGAATAGATGATACGCGGGATGACGTATTTGCCATCTTCGGTCTTGGCCGTCAGCATCTCCATCACACCCTTGGTGTTCATGGAAGAGTTCCACGACATGTTCGCCATGTACATGAACAGTGTATCGATCTTGTAGGGATCACCCGCAGCTGCATTCGAGATCACCATGTGCATCAACCCATGGGCCGACATCGGGTTTTCCCAGGTAAACGCCTTGTCGATGCGTTGTGGATTGCCTTCTTCATCCAGCAGCAGATCTTCGGGTCCACGTGGAAAACCCAGATGGGGGCCGTTCAGAGGGCGACCGGGACGGCGGTCACCATGAGGGGTCGGGTGTGCTTCTACCGGTTTGGGGTAGGGCGGCTTGAATCGAAATCCACCTGGCACCTCGACCGTTCCCAGAAGGATTTGCAGCACATGCAACGCGCGACAGGTCTGGAACCCGTTTGCATGGGCCGAGATGCCGCGCATGGAATGGAAACTGACCGGGCGACCGACCATCTTGCTGTGTGTCTCGCCCCGGAAGTCGGTCCATTCGTGATCCAACTCGATAGCTTCGTCAAAGGCGACACGGGCGATTTCGGCGGCGATGGCCCGGATGCGTTTGGCGGGGATACCACAACGCTCGGCAACGGCCTCGGGAGCATTTTCGTCGCTGAGATATTTCTCAGCCATCAGATGGAAAACGGGGCGGTGGGTCACCCCGTCTTTTTCATAGGTGGCCGACAGGTCAGGGCGTACGCCGGGTTTGTCAAAGGCCGTTGGTTCCCCTGTTTCACGGTCGATGACCAGTGGCTTGCCGTCGGCGTCACGCAGGAACAGGCCTTTTTCCGGACCCTCAGCAGCATTCACCAAAACAGGTGCGTTAGTATAGCGGCTCAGGTAATCCAGATCGATCTTGCCAGCTTTCATCAGCACATGGATCAGCGACAGGATGAACAGCCCATCGGTGCCAGGTGTGATCCCAACCCAGTCATCAGCAACCGCGTTGTAGCCCGAGCGGATTGGGTTCACGCCGATCACCCGCGCGCCACGTGCCTTGATTTTGCCAATGCCCATCTTGATTGGGTTGCTGTCATGGTCTTCGGCCACGCCGAACAGCATAAACAGCTTCGTGTGATCCCAGTCTGGCTGTCCGAATTCCCAGAAGGCGCCACCCATTGTATAGATGCCACCTGCAGCCATGTTGACCGAGCAGAAACCGCCATGGGCTGCATAGTTCGGAGTGCCGAAATTCTGGGCCCAGAAAGACGTGAAGCTCTGGCTCTGGTCCCGACCAGTAAAGAATGCCAGCTTTTGAGGTGCCGTTTCGTGCAGTTCGTTCAGCCAGCCAACGGCGGTGCTGAGCGCTTCGTCCCATTCGATTTCACGATACTCGCCCGAGCCGCGCGGCCCAACCCGCATCAGGGGCTTGCGCAGTCGGGATGGTGCATTGACCTGCATGATACCGGCAGAGCCCTTGGCACATAATACACCTTTGTTTACCGGGTGATCCCGGTTGCCTTCGATGTAGGCAACCTTGCCATCTTTCATATGAACGTTGATGCCGCAGCGGCAGGCGCACATATAGCAGGTGGTTTTGCGGACCTCGTCCGAGACTTTCGGAGACGTATCAAGGATCGGCTGCTGATGGGTCATTGGCGGGTCCTGTCGGTTATGTCGGGAGGACTGTGTCACTTTCCTTCCGATTTGAGAACATCGTTCTGGAAACGACACGAATTCTGAGCGCTACGTTCTGGTTGCTTGCAGCGCGGTCACGGCGATCATCTGGGTCACATCTTCGGCACTGCATCCACGGGAAAGATCATTGGCGGGTTGCGCCAATCCCTGCAGAACCGGGCCAATAGCGGCGTAACCACCCAACCGTTGCGTGATTTTGTAGCCGATATTTCCGGCGTCGAGATTGGGGAAAATCATCACGTTGGCCTGACCGGCCACCGAAGATCCGGGAGACTTACGATTCCCGACCGAAGGTACGAAAGCTGCGTCGAACTGCAGCTCGCCATCGACCTCCAGATCAGGTGCAGTCTGGCGTAGTGTTTCAGTGGCCTCGATCACCTTGTCTATATCGGGATGCTTTGCGCTGCCCATGGTCGAAAAGCTGAGCATGGCGATTTTTGGGTCAACCTGCAGCAGTGCCCGCGCCGAGTTAGCCGAGGCGATGGCAATCTTGCTCAACTCGCCAGCGGTGGGATTGATGACCAGACCGCAATCTGAATAGAGCATTGCCCGCGCTCCGGGCCGAGGGTTTTCCGGCGGGTACATCAGGAAAAAGGACGAAACCATTCCGGCGTCCGGGGCCATTCCGATCACCTGAATGGCCGCGCGGACGATATCACCAGTGGTGTGGACGGCGCCACCAACGGTACCTGTGGCACGTCCGCTGCGGACCAGCATGGCGGCATAGACTGGCGGTGTTTCGACGGCGGCGCGGGCTTTGGCCGGATCGACACCTTTGTGCTGGCGTAGTTCGAAATAGGTTTGGGCAAACTCGTCGGTCAGCTCTGAGGTTGCCGGGTCGTGAACCGCAACGCCTTGAGAGGGAGCAGCACCCTGTTCCTTCAGGGCGGCTTCAACTTCGGCTTGTGGACCGACCAGAATGACATCGGCCAGACCGGCCTGATGGGCGGCAAGCGCCCCCGCAACAACGCGGGGATCGCTGCCTTCGCTTAGGGAAATTACAGGGCGGTTGGCCGGGGCGTTCTGACGCAACAGCTCAATAGGTGTCAGGGTCATACGCTCCGGCCTCGTCCTGAAATTATACTTCTTGCGCCTGCATGTCGTTTGCGGAGACGCCCGCGACAGCGACGGGTTTTTTCATAGCGTCGCGGCGGAAGGGTTCGCCGAGTTCCTGGTT
>NZ_JBQGAA010000016.1:0-94972 GCF_056542585.1 Ruegeria sp. AB9
CAACTCGCTATGACCGATGTCCTCAGGTCTTCCTCTCAGCCATAGCTCTTGCGGCAACTGTCATCTACTGGTTATGAATCCTGACCCTAGTTCAAAGCCGGATTGCCCGGCACGGTCCAATTGGGATTTCAAATTCACCGCGGAAGAACAGAGAACCATGTCAAACGCTAAACACTCTGACACTTCTAAATCTTCAAGCGCGGTTTCATCAAAATCTCCAGAGGTCAAGAAACTTGGCCTATTTGCGATGACGCTACTTGTTGTCAGCGCCATGTTCGGAGGAGGTGTGTTTAATATCCCCCAGAACATGGCCGCATCCGCTGGCCTTGGGGCAATTCTGATCGCCTGGGTCGTCTCGGGGTTGGGCATTTTCTTCCTCGCCCGGAGCTTTCAGGTGCTGGCGGACATTCGTCCTGAGATGACTTCGGGCATTTACATGTATTCAAGGGCCGGTTTCGGAAGGCTGATCGGGTTTCTGATTGCGTGGGGGTACTGGCTGTCCGTCGTGTTTGGCAACGTGGGCTATGCGGTTTTGCTCATGGATGCCCTGAACTATTTCTTTCCCCCATACTTTCAGGGCGGCAATACCTGGCAAGCCATTCTGGCGGCCTCTGCAATCATCTGGGGAATGTGCTTTCTGGTCATGCGCGGCACGAGCGGAGCAGCCATATTGAACAACATAGGGACGATCGCGAAATTCGTCCCCCTGATCTTGTTCCTTTTGATTGTCAGCTATTTTTCGATTGGGAAAGGTCTTTTCATCTCGGACTTCTGGGGGAATGTCGCAGATAGTCAGGTTCATGACAAACCTCTGGGAAGTATACTGGATCAGGTGAAAAGCACGATGCTGGTCACACTGTGGATGTATATCGGGATTGAGAGCGCGGTTGTCATGTCCGACAAGGCCGATGCAGCAACCGTAAGCCGGGCAACATTGCTCGGATTTCTCGTGGCGACAGGCCTGTTTGTACTGGTCTCGATCCTGCCATTTGGTGTCTTGTCTCAGGGTGAATTGTCGCAATTGGCACCACCGTCAACTGCTGCGATCCTTGGCAGTCTTGTCGGACTGGGGGGGGAAGTATTTATCAACTTGGGCGTTATCATAGCTTTGCTCAGTTCCTGGCTGGTTTGGACGTTGCTTGTTGCGCAATTGCCGTGGGCTTGCGCCAAAGATGGTACATTTCCAAAGCTGTTTGCGAAGACCAATCACGCAGGCATCCCTTCGGTTTCTTTGTGGGTATCTACCTTCATCATGCAAGCCGCGATGATATTGGTGTATTTCTCTGACAATGCGTGGAACGTGATGTTGTCAATCACCGGAGTGGTCGTTCTGCCCGCCTATATTGGTTCGGCGGCGTTCCTTTGGAAACTGATGTGGACAGGTGGATATCCAGAAACCGCACAGATTGGCAAACGTACAGCCCTCATCGTGAGCGTACTGGCGACACTTTATGGGTTCTGGCTGGTCTTTGCGGCTGGCGTGCAGTTCATGCTTGCCGGTGCGATCATCTATACGATTGGCGTACCGGTTTTTGTATGGGCGCGCCGCGAAGACACCCATCGTGAACCTGCCTTTAACAAGGTGGAACTGTTTGTTGCAGCTTTGTTGATGACCCTTGCCATGGTCGCAGTATGGATGCTGTTCGATGGACGTTTGCCACAAGTTTATAGTGCGTGAGCCGATTGTTGTCGAAAGGCAAACCGCGCCTCATTTTCTGTTTGCCCACTTTGTCCGGATCAGGACATAAACCGGCAATCCGGTAAGCAGCAGCAACAAGCCCCACATTGCCGCTTCAGCTCCGGCGCCGAAAATCGTGACCATCGAAAACAGAAAAGCGATCGCTGCCACCGGCAGATAGGTTTTCGGGTTCAGGTAACCCTGACGTTTACCCAAAACCAACAGTATAATGGCTTCGGCAAAACAGCAGAATACATATGGCACCATATCGGCGACGGTCGACAGGCGGACCACGAACTCATAGATGCTGATCAGAGCCTTGGATCCTGATGATTGCAGCATCAGCGTCGCCGCAGCCAGTGTAACCGAAATGATGATTCCTTTGGCCGGAACACCCTTGCGGTTCAGTTCGGAAAATACGGGCGGCAACAATCCATGGCGGGCGGCTGCCAGCGGTACCATCCCCATTACCATTGTCCAACCGTTGAGCGCTGCCAGTGAAGACAGTACCGCAGCCGCGGCAATGACATAACTGGCCCAGCTTCCCCACATAAGATCTGCGGCATCAGAAAACGGCGCGCTTGAGTGTTCCAGGGCAGATCGGCCTACAATACCCATCACGGAAAGCGTTCCAAAGGTATACAGCGCGGCGGCTATCAATGTTCCTGTAATGGTTGCAATTGCGATGGTTTTTTGTGGGTTTTTGACGTCACCGGCAGGAACCGTGGCGGATTCGACGCCCGAAAAAGCGAACATAATGAACGGCGCCGTCGCAGCCAGAGCCAGGAAAAACGACATGGGCGTCGGATTAACAGGCGTAAACTGTTCCCAATCAACCCAGAACAATCCCAGGAAAGACACGGCCATGAACGGGATGAGCTTCAAGCCAACCACTATCAGCTGAAACCGCCCGGCCTCCTTTGTGCCCGCAAGATTGAGACAGGCCACACCGATGATCAACCCAAGCGATATGACGGCTTTCATACCCGGCGATCCCTTGAGCGTGGGTATGAATACCTGAAGATAATCCGTCGCTGCAATGGCGATGGCAGGCAACGCTGCCCAGATCGATATCCAATACCCCCAGGCCACAAGAAACCCTGCGAAATCACCAAACCCAAGCCGGGCATATGCGTAAGGTCCGCCAGTTTCAGGTGCAATCCGGCTAAGTCGGGCAAACACCAGACCCAAGCACAATGCGCCAATGGACATCACGATCCATCCGATTACGGCCACTGTTCCGTAAGGTGCCAGGGCGGCGGGCGCCAAAAAGAAACCCGATCCCACAACATTACCCACAACCAACGCTGTACAGGTCCAGACCCCAAGTGATTTGTCACCGGTCGTTGTTTCAGTTGTCTTTTCTGCGGGTTGATTTCCCGTAGTCACGGAGCCTCCGCGTTATTTGATGACGTCCTTTGGGATCTCAGGGAATGGTAACTCAAGATTTACTGGATTCCATTGATCTATTCCTTAACGACGTAGGTGTAATAGCGAATTGCGCCGTCCACTTCTTCGCGATAGACACCCTGAACTTCGTTCTCGAAACCTGGAAACTGATTTTCGGTTTCTTCGAACAGCATAAAGTAGTCGATTTGCGGCTGTGCGCGATCATCGTAACGTTCGCCTGGAACCACGACGCCGATACCGGGCGGATAAACCAGAGCCAAAGTGGCCGCGACCCTGCCTTTTACTTCCGACATCGGAACATAATCGGCCTGATTGGCGATAAACGCGCAGTGTGCATCATGGGGGCTCATTGCCAGTTCCGGAAAATGCGCTTGCTGAAACTGCTTCTTCTGCAATGCCTTAGCGTTGCGCCTTTTGTAGAGATCGTGCAAGCCCTGAGCGAGTTCCTGAATGTGCATACCGGAATAACGGTCAGGGAAATCCCGGATCAGATCGGGCAAAACTTCTTCAACCAGAGCATTCGCGTCGAACAAACGCTTGAAGCTGACGAGTTCAGCCAACAAAGTGCCCGCCTTACTTCGTTCCAGCCCCGGCGTCAGCAGGAAGAGGATTGAATTGAAATCTGTTTTCTCGGGAACAATACCACGGCTTCGCAAGAAGGCACCCAGTATCGCGGCTGGTATGCCCCATTCCTGATAATCGCCGGTCTTTCGGTCAACGCCCGGTGTCAGGAACAGCATCTTTGTCGGATCGACCATGGCGTAACCATCCACGATCCGGGTGTATCCGTGCCAGTTCGCGCCTTCGCGGAACCACCAGCATTGCTGTTCATTGACCAGCAGATCGGTTGGCAAATCCTCCCACCTTACGTCGCTCATGTTTTCGCAATGGTCGGAGTTCGTGATAGTGACTTTGTCAGGAACAAACGGATCGAAGAACCAGTTTTTCTTGGGATCGCTGTCATCTTCCCTGAATCCGCGGGCCAGTTCCCGGGCTTTTTTTCGAATGTCGATGCCAAGGCGCAGCGCTTCGTCCCATAGGAATGTACCGTTTTTGCCCTTCATCATCTGAGCGCCGACATCGAGTGATGCGTACATCGGGTAGAATGGCGATGTCGATGTGTGCATCATGAAGATTTCATTGATCCGCTTGTGATTGACACGCCGGTCCAGACCCTTGAGATGATTGTCCTTTACATGGAACTGCGACGCCTGTGACATACCTGCCAGTTGTTTATGCGTCGATTGCACGGCGAACACTCCGGGATCGTCTTTGCCCAAATTTTCCAGCCCCATGGCGTATCGGTTCTGATAGATCGGATGAAACCGCATGAAGCCGCCCCAGGCCTCATCAAACAGAAGGTAATCGCACAGATGTCCCAGCTTTTCGCGGATCGTTTCAACCTGATAAATGGTGCCGTCATAGGTGCAGTTTTCAAGCAATGCGACCCGAAACGGCCGGTCTTTTTTCCAGGCGTTCGGATCGGTCACCAGAGGGTTGTCCCGGATCTGCTGTCGCAATTTGTCTTCGTCTAAAGCGTCAAACTCAATCGGGCCCACCATACCAAACGAGTTTCGATCATCGGGCAGATAGACCGGTATGCCGCCATTCAGCATCAAAGCAGAATGGTGATGAGACTTGTGGTTGTTGCGATCAAACAAGACCAGATCGCCCGGTGCCACCAGAGAGCCGTTGACCATTTTGTTCGATGTCGAACTCCCGTTCAGAACGAAATATGTGCGATCCGCGCCGAAAATCTCTGCTGCCTGCTGTTCGGCTTTCAGAAACGGACCTGTCGGCCCGAAAATATCGCCCAAATCCGGCACAAAATTGAAATCCGCCCGCCAGAAATTCTCGCCGAGATAGTCGAACAGGACACGACCAATCGGGCTTTTCTCGTAGAAGATACCGCCATTGTGACCCGGAGCGAGCCACATCTGATTACCTGCTTCGACGTAGTCGATCATACCGCCAAAGAACGGTGTTTTGAGGCCCTCTATGTATTCACGGTAAGCGCGGAGGACATATTTTGCGATAAAATCCGGAGTGTCTTCCTGCGGAAATACAGTGCCGCGAATTTGCTCTAGTACACTGTCACTAAGGTCTGAAATCTGATGTCGTTCGGTCAAAAGAAAAACGGGTGCTTCCAACCCTCGATAGCGGATGGAATCCAGTATTTCCACTGTGTTCAGACTTTGGTCGCCACTGTCCCAGCCAATCAGAAAGCACGCAATGGAAGCATCATTCTGAATCTGGAACTTGGCCTGTTCCGTGGATTGCGCGGTAAAAACCTCATAGCCACGGTCCCGCACTGCGCGTATTATTGCCCGTAGCAGCCGTCCGGAAACAGTTTCGTCCTCTAATTCGCTGTGAACAACAAATAGCTGAAAAAGCCTGTTGTATTCCATGACCTTGCTCCTGCTTAAGGATATACTATCCAGCATTGAAAGTGAGATCGTCGCAAATGGATGATCTCAGGGTCTTAAATATTCTTCCCCAATTCGGTCAACGCTGCCTGTATTCCAAATAACATGCAACAATTTCTGACGATTTTTGGGTGGAGCCCCTAAGGTGGATGTGTCGCAAACTATTGGCATTTGGGGCTGAAACTATGTCGTCGGAATGACGGCGACATAGTTTTTGATCGAAAGTCTCAGTGTATCTCTTTCAGAGCGCGTTGTAATCTGCCAACCGGTCTTTCAGGAACGTATAGTCTTCCCTCGCTTTCAACAGTTGTTCTTTGGTAATTGTCAAATGGCGGAAGTCTTCATCTGTGTCTGCAAATCGCACAGGCAAGGTGTTCTCATCCATCCAAGGCAGGCAAAAGATTGAGTTTCCCCAGGTCTTCCCCGCCCGGTTCAGCGACAAGAAGAAAACCTGGTTTTCCATCGCACGTGCTTTGGCAAAGCTGTGCCAGGTGTCAAAGGACTCGTCTCGATAGTAGGCACCGCAATGCAATATGAGCTCAACACCGTGCTTAAGGGTCAGGATGCGCGAAAGCTCGGGTATCCGGATGTCGTAGCAGATGATGGGGGAGATTGTTATGCCGTTGATTTGGAACGTAAATATGTGATCACCAGAGATGAAGTATTCCTTTTCCATCGAAGCGCCGTATTGGCAAAGATGTAGTTTGTCATAATACCCGGCCAATGTGCCGTCGGGCGCGACAACCGCAATGGAAATATGAGTACCGTCTGTTCCCTTGCGCGCAAAGCTGTAGGACACGTGCACGCCAAACTCAACGGCAACAGCCTGCCAAGTGTAAAACGATGCCCCATCCAGTGGTTCCGCAATTTCGTCAAGCCTGCCGAAGGCGGCGCGGGAATAATCGATGCTGGACAGTTCAGGCAGAACCACAAGGTCTGAAGGTTGTGAATTCAGCTGCGCCCGCACCTTTGCAGCAGATGATGCAAGGTGGGCGTCCCGCGCTGCGGCGCTATCCGTGGCAGGGATTTCGATCTGACAAGCCAGAATGGACAGGGTGTCATTTGAGGTCATTGCTTTTCTTTCGCCCTTAGTTATCGTGTTATCCCGTCATGCCAGCACTATCGCTGCGTTCGTCGAGGGTTGCAGTCCTCAGTCGGGATTGGAACATCTCAAGTATGGCGTGTTCTGCCCGGTTCAGCCGGGCGCTTTTATGGTGAATCAAGTGAATGTCAATCGCCGGAGCATTTTCATAGGGCGGCAGGCGCCATAGCTTACCGCGCCTGACGAGCCTTTCGGCCACATGGGTCGGGAGGGGTCCGAACCCTAGGCCCGCGCCGATCATCCGCTGAGCTTCGCCCAGATCTGAGGTGTAGCCGATCACCTTGTTGTCGAGCTTATGTTGCGCACGCAGCAACGCCACGGGGCGCAGCGCATCCCATAGCTGGTCAGTTCGGAACGAAACTGACGAATGACCTCGCAGATCGTCCAGCGAAAGGTTGCGTTGTCCAAACAAAGGGTGACTGGGGCCGCAGTAAAAGCCGAAAAAAGAGCGGTACAGCACTTCGTGTTGCAAATCCGGGTGCGGGTCGTGGATCAGACACACCCCAAGTGACGCGGATTTTTCCAACACTGCCTGCCGTACGGCTCTGCTGGACATAACCTCTACGTCAAAGCTGACTTCAGGATTCTGACGGCTGAAATCCGACAGGACCTGGTCGAAGAATTCATTTTCGATCCGGCTGAGCAGCGCAAGCCTCACCGTGCCTGTCACGATGTCTTCGGTGCCCTGCGCGCTCTGGATTGCTCGGGCCAGACTGCCGAACACGTCGAGGCATTCCTGATAGAGGCGTTTTCCTGCAGGGGTAACGCGGAAATGTGACGGGCTTCGGTCGATCAACTGCGTGCCTAGCCGGGTCTCTAATCGCTGGAGCGCTTGGCTGACTGAAGGCTGGCGGCGCATCAGGCGTTTGGCGGCAAGCGTGATGCTGCCTTCCTGGACGACGAACACGAAGGTTCGCAGCAGATTCCAATCCAACTCACGGATCAGCTTTTCTTGATCGGCAGCGTTCTTCATTGATCTCATCAATAACAACCACAAGTATTATCTATTTGCGCCACACTGCATTCGAACACAAGCTTGGTCATCACTTCACCCAACTGAATCTGTCGAATTGAGAAATCCTGTGAAGACTTCAAACCTGTTCTATCAAAGTCGAACGCGTCGCCCCGAGGTCGAGCGCGCGGAAGGTATCTATATCTGGGGCAAGAATGGTGAACGGTATATCGATGGATCATCGGGGGCCATGGTCAGTAACATCGGCCATTCTAACTCCCGTGTTCTGGCTGCGATGAAAGCGCAAATGGACAGCGCTACTTTTGCCTACAGGCTGCACTTCGAAAATGCCCCGGCGGAAAATCTGGCCACAGCGATTGCCGACCGAATGCCTGCCGGACTGAACAAGATATTCTTTGTCTCGGGCGGATCAGAGGCCGTGGAATCCTGTGTGAAATTCGCGCGACAATGGGCGGTAGCTTCAGGGCAGGGGGATCGCTGGAAGGTGATTTCGCGCTTTCCATCTTATCATGGCGGCACACTTGGAGCGCTGGCGATCACCGGCTATGGGCCGCTGACGAATGCGTTTGCACCGCTTTACAAAGACATGCCGAAAATCCCCGCGCCAACCTGTTACCTGGATCGTGATAACCTTTCGGATCACGAACGCGGGCTCAAATATGCCGAGATGCTGCGGGACGAAATCATCGCGCAGGGGCCCGAGAGCGTACTGGCCTTTGCGATGGAACCCGTAGGCGGCGCATCCACCGGGGCGCTGGTGGCCCCCGACAGCTATTACAGAAGAATTCGCGAAATCTGTGACGAGTTCGGCGTTTTACTGATTATGGATGAAGTGATGTCTGGGGTTGGGCGAACCGGAACCTTCCTGGCCTCCGAACATTGGAACGTGCGACCGGACCTTGTTGCTTTGTCCAAGGGGTTTGGCGCGGGCTATGCGCCGCTAGGGGCGATGATCGCGGACGAAGCGATGGTTGACACTGTTCTGGATGCAGGTGGGTTTGCGCATGGGCATACCTATGCGGGCAATCCACTGGCCTGTTCTGCCGGGCTGGCCGTGATGGCCGAGATCGACCGGCTTGATCTGATGACCAATGCCAGTGTCATGGGCAATGTGCTGATGGCCGGACTCCGCGATCTGATGGAGCGCTATGCGTTTATTGGCGACGTGCGTGGCAAAGGGTTGCTGACGGCATTCGAGCTGGTCTCGGACCGGAACACGATGGCACCGCTGCCCAAGGAGTTGAAAGCTTTCGAGCGATTTGTGGAAATCTGTTACGAGCGCAACCTCATCACCTATTCGCGCCGTACTCGCGGCGGCGTGGAAGGTGATCATTTCCTCATATGTCCGCCGATGATCGTGACCGAACCGCAAATAGGCGAAATCCTGACCATTCTTGATGACAGTCTTGGGGTCTTAGCCTGGGAATTTGGACTGGAAGCATAATCATGACGCAAAAGATCATTCTCACCTGCGCCGTAACGGGCTCGATCCACACGCCCAGCATGAGCCCTCATCTGCCCGTGACACCCGAAGAGATTGCGACTTCTGCGATTGAGGCGGCAGAGGCAGGCGCTTCGGTCCTGCACCTGCATGCACGCGATCCGGAAAACGGGCGCCCAAGCGCCGACATCAGTGTTTTCCGCCAGTTTCTGCCGCGGATCAAGGATGCAACGGACGCGGTTATCAACCTGACGACCGGCGGCAGCTCTCAGATGAGTGTGGAGCAGCGTCTGTCAGCCCCGGCAGAACTGGCACCCGAGATGTGTTCGCTCAACATGGGGTCGATCAACTTCGGGCTTTTTCCGATGAAAGACCGGTACTCAGACTGGACCCATGACTGGGAGGAAGCTTTCCTCGAAAACACCCGCGACACGGTGTTCAAAAACACCTTCCACGACATCGAAACCGTGTTTCGGATGTTGGGCGAAGAGGCAGGTGCGCGGTTCGAATGCGAATGCTATGACGTCGGCCATATTCAGACGATCGCATTCTATTTGAAGCAGAAAAGCCTTGTCCCGCCAGTGTTTTTGCAATTCGTCATGGGGGTGCTTGGCGGAATCGATGCCAGCCCGCACAGCCTGATGTACCTTAAGGAAACGGCGGATCGTCTGTTGGGTGACGCCTATGAGTTTTCGACCCTGGCTGCAGGGCGTCAGCAGATGACGTTGGGCACGATGAGCACGATTTTAGGTGGACACGTGCGTGTGGGTCTTGAAGACAGCCTGATGATCAGGCGCGGGCAGTTGGCCAATAGCAACGCCCAGCAGGTCGCCAAAATCCGGAGAGTTCTGGAAGAACTGGGATATGAAATCGCCACGCCCGCTGAGACGCGTGAAATCCTCAACCTCAAGGGTGCAGACAAGGTAGGGTTCTGAACTTATGAAAGTGTTTGTAGATCAAGAACGGCAGGAACAGCATAATCCAAGCGGGTTTCTCGTGAACGGTGTCATGCAACCCAACCCCGAAATGCCGGAACGCATGGAACGCCTGCGTTCGGGGGTGGCAGCGGGCGGGCACGAACTGCGTGCGCCAATGGACCACGGTCTTGATCCCATCGCGGCGGTGCACAGCCCTGCCTATGTGAAATTCCTGTCCACGGTCTATGAGCGCTGGCAACGCATCCCGGATGCCGCGCCGGAGATTTTCCCAAATATTCACCCAGACCGTCGCACTGCCAGTTATCCGCTCTCGGCTGTCGGGCAGGCGGGTTTCCACATCACTGACATGTCCTGCCCGATAGGCGAACATACTTGGGAAGCAGCTCGTTGGTCGGCCAATTGCGCCGTGTCAGCAACGCAGGCCGTCCTGGACGGGGATCACGTGGCGTATGCGCTTTGCCGCCCGCCCGGGCATCATTGTTTTGCCGATCTCGCGGGTGGGTTTTGTTACCTCAACAACAGCGCCATTGCTGCACAGCGTCTGCGGCAATACCACGAGCGTGTGGCGATCATCGATGTTGATCTGCACCATGGAAACGGAACGCAAGGCATATTCTACGCGCGCGATGACGTGTTCACCTTGTCGATCCATGCAGATCCCGCGCGGTTCTATCCGTTCTTCTGGGGCCATGCCCATGAGGTCGGCGAAGGCGCTGGGCATGGTTACAATCTGAACATTCCGCTTCCACGCGGTACCGGGGACGAAGGGTTTATGAAAGGCCTCCGCGATGGCCTGACCCATGTCAGGAGTTTTGCCCCCGGCGCAATCGTAATCGCGCTCGGCCTCGACGCCTTCGAGCGAGATCCCTTTGGGGGTCTTGCCGTCTCAACGCCGGGTTTTACCGAGATGGCAAAAATGCTCGCGGCGCTCAACCTGCCCACAGTAATTGTACAGGAGGGCGGGTATCTGTGTGATGAACTGGGTGACAACCTGCATGCATTCCTGCGCGGCTACGAGGGCGACGCCGCATGACAAACGGGATCACATCAGAGCCTCGTCAGGTGCCTGAAGCGTGGATTGACTATAACGGTCACATGAATTTGGCCTATTACGTGATGGCCTTTGACGAGGCGCTGGATGTCATGCTGGATCAAGAGCTTGGCGTTGGCCCAAGCTATGCGGAGGCCTTCAATGCAGGGCCATTTGCGCTGCAAAATCACGTCCACTACCTGGGTGAGCTTTTGGCCGGGGATAAGTTTTTCTGCAGGTTCCTAATGTTGGATGCGGACGCCAAACGCCTGCATATAGTGGGCTCGATGATCCGGTTGAAAGATCAAGAAACTGTCTGCGTGATGGAGCAGGTTCTTATGAATGTCGATCACGGAACGCGGCGTTCCACCCCCTATCCGGCAGACATTCAGAGCCGTATCGCTGCGCTGGTGACTGCACACAAACCGATTGCCCGCCCTACCCAGATTGGTCGGCCAATCGGTCTGGCGCGACGATAGTGGATCGCGTTTTCGGTCCTGGGCACCAAAATCTACACCCAGAAAAACGTCCTAAACAGAGAGGAAGCCGATCCAAGCAAAAACGAGCCTTGAATCAAATTGCACTGCGATATGTGTTCGCATAGTGTGACCAAACGCAACAATTTGCAGCGGTCAGCAAAAGCTATTAAGCAGAAGAAAAACCGCTAACTGGGAGAAAACTAGATGAACTTCACAAAAGTTACCAAGGGCCTGATGTTGGGTGCTGTAAGCGCGCTGATATCCACTGCTGCGCTGGCAGAAGACATGAAACTGCGCTTTGCCGGCGTGTTTCCGATTGACCATCAGGGCACCAAGATGATGGAGCAGGTGGCTGCGGATGTTGCTGCCGCAGATGTCGGACTGACAATCGAAGTATTCCCGGCCAATCAGCTTGGCTCGGGCGAAGCGCTGTTTGAAGATGTGGCCCGGGGTAACATCGATCTGGCGGCAGCGTTTATCTATGCCGACACTGACCCGCGCCTGGAATTTCTGTCGATGCCGTTCCTTGTGGGTGGCTGGGACGACATGAACAACATCATGCGCAACATGGATTCCGAATATAACAAGATCTTGCAGGAGATCACCGACGAGTACGGTGTGAGCGTGATGGCCCAGAACCCGGAAGGGTTTGTTGGCATCGTGGCTACTCAAGAACCGACCAACTGGAACACCTTCGACGACAAAGGCATGAACATTCGTGTGTGGTCGTCTCCAGCCGTGAAAGCCATGGTAGAAGCGCTGGGCTATCAGGCCACGACCATGGCCTGGGGTGATATCTTCCCTGCGATCCAGTCCGGAATCGTTGATGGCGCGATCTGCTGCACCAAAACGGCAACCTACTCGATCTTCGCCCAGTCGGACGTTGGTACGCATTTCGTGGAATACAACTCGATCTCGGAGCTGACCACTTTCTACGCGTCGCAGCGTACTCTGGACAAGTTGAGCGACGAGCAGCGCGAAGTGCTGCAGGCCGCCATGACCAAGGCGTCGGACGACTTCTTCCAGTATAACCGCGACAACGATGCGGCGTTTGGAGAGAAGTTGGTCGAAAAAGGCTATACCATCCTGAGCCTGAACGACGAAGAGCAGGCCGCTATGGCTGCCCATATCCAGGAGAACATCTGGCCGATGATGGCCCAGAGCGTCGGTCAGGATGTGATCGACCGTCTGCTGGCCAGCAAAAACTGATAGTCAACACAACCAATCGGGCCGGCAAAACTGCCGGCCCTTTCGCTATATACCCACAAAAAAGAAAAAAGCGGGGGGACAGGCATGTCGATTGAGAAAGATGACATGACGACGTATGTCGGCGACGACGACGCAGATAAACCGCAGAAAATCACGGACGAACTTCCACCGATCATCGGCTATCCCATGAAAGCGATTGCATTTGTCATGCGGCAAATTGTGATGGCTTGTGGTTTCCTGATGGCCTTCACCTTTGGTGCTGTTGTCGTGATCAGATATGGATTTAGCGGCGATCTTTTTGCCTATGAAGAATGGCTTTTGGCTTTCTCGATTGTGGGCTTTTTTGCCGGAGCAGTTCTGGCATCTGCACGCAACCTGCACATCAACGCCGACATCCTGGGCATCGTGATCCATAACCCTCGAATGATCTGGTGGCGCGGATTCGTGGTGCTGTTGGTCGAACTGCTTGTAATCCTCTTTATGTTTTACGCCTGCTACGTGTCGCTGCTGGACGACTTCGCGTTCCCACGGCTGAGGTCAACGCCGGTCTTGCGCATACCATTTGTTTCCTGGCGCATTGCAATCATGTGCGCATTTGGCTTCATGGCGATGTTCACTGCTGCGTATCTTTACGTGCACATCCGAAAGGGGCTCGGGCTTCCCCTGCGGTCCGAAACCCTTAAAGGAGCCGCGAAATGATTATCGGCGGAAGTCTTATTATTGTTTGCTTGATGCTCTTGTTGGGCGTCAGCGTCTATGTGGCATTCGGAGCGGTCCTGATCTTCATCGCCATGGTCGGGGATCAGTCTATCACCGGCTACTTGCCGACCGGAGCGACCGGGATCCGCTCTCTGGTTCTGTTGGCGATCCCGCTCTTCATGATTGCCGGCGGTATCATGGAGAAAGGCAGGATTGCAGCACCTCTGGTAGCGCTGGCCGAGATGTTCATTGGCCACATCAAGGGTGGTTTGAACGCAGCATCGGTGCTGGCCTGTGGTGTCTTCGGCTCGATCTCGGGCAGCGCGAACGCGACACTGACCTGCATCGGCGGTATCATGATGCCGCACCTGAAGAAGGCGAATTACCCAAAAGGGCAATCCGCGGCCCTAATCGTGTCGGCAAGTCCGCTGGGCCTTTTGATCCCGCCCAGTTCATCACACATCCTCTATGGTTGGGTGGCACAGCAGCACGTTCTGAAGTGCTTCTTGTCGACGGTCATCCCCGCGATCATCCTGATCACGCTTTTGATCATTACCAACCAGTTCATGCTGCGGAAGTATGATGATATCCAACTGACAGAACGCCCTAATCCGTTCATGCCTGCACTACTGGGCCAGGGCCGCCTGGCAGGGCCTGCGCTGATGATGCCGATCATCATTCTGGGTGGCATCTACGGGGGTATCATGACCCCGACCGAGGCCGCAGGCATCGCTGTCTGTTATGCGATCCCAGTTGCGATCTATTTCTATCGTGGCCTGACCTGGAAAACTCTGGCGCAGACTATCCAGAACTCGGGCGTGACCATTGGTGTGGTCATGGTGATGATTTTCATGGTGCTGATTGTGTCGGACAATCTGATCTCACAGGGCGCTCCGCAATTGGCCAAGGATATGGTCTATTCGGTGTCGGACAACCCGATTGTGATTCTGTTGATGATCAACGTTGTCATGATCCTGATCGGCATGTTGATGGACGATATTTCCGGTTTGCTGCTGGCCACGCCAATACTGCTACCGATCGCACAGAGTGTAGGGGTCGACCCAATCCACTTTGCGGCGATCATCGGTGTCAATCTTGGGATGGCCAACATCACGCCACCCACCGCGCCGCTGCTCTATCTCGGAGCGCAAATCTGCGACACACCAGTGTCCAAGATGCTGTGGCCGACCCTGGTCTTCATCGTGTTCGCATGGCTGCCGACCCTGATGTTGACCACGTTCATTCCTGAACTCGCTTTGTGGCTGCCGGACTTACTCCTCAGCCGGTAAAGGATCATCAAAGACACGTAAAAAGGCGCCCTGTCTCAGGGCGCCTTTATCGTGTTCAGATCGTCACTGTTTCTGAACACCGGGTTCTACAAACTGCCCTGCCTAAAGCGGGTCAGCTGCAAGGGAAACGTCACAGGACATACAGCCAAGAGTGCAGACCAATAAACGATCCGGCTGCTGCCACCAAAGCCACGATACCCAGAGAGTCTTTTACAATGGCTTTCATTGCCTTGATCCTTCACAGGAGATGTCGATACTCTTAGCAGATAGGTAAAGATGTGCGGCGCGTGTACCATAAAAAATTGCATATTCGCTTTGCGATAACTGCATATCTGCTGGAGCTTCGAAAAACCGGGCACCTGGAAAGCAGAGCCTGAATATAGTGGTGGCAGAGGGTTGGTTCGCGTTGGCATTTTCACACGCCAGGCCCACTTCGCGGCTTAAGGTTTCATTCTGGAACCGTGGGGATCGAACACGGGGCCGCAGACAACAGTCGCATCATACAATACCCGCGCGATATCGATTCTGACTTTTGTTCCATCGCCGACAGGGCGTGAAACGTGCGCCAAAGCGACGGGTTTGCCAATGCGATACCCATAAACGCAAGACGACGTCTGGCCGATTATCTCGTCACCCAAATATATCGGTTCGTGCCCCAGTGGTACGGCCTCTTCATCGTTCAGAACAAGTGAAATCACCCGTGAAACTACGCCTTCCGCACGGCGTTTTTCCATCGCTTCAAACCCGATGAAACCGTCAGATTTCCGTGTCGCAAATTCCAGCCCTGTTTCGATCGGAGTGATATCCCCGTCCAACTCGTGTCCCATGGCACAGAAGCCTTTTTCGATCCGCATCGAAGTCTGAGCAAACATGCCTGCTGGTGTGGCGCCGGCTGCCGTGAGCGCTGCATAGATCTCTCGCGCGTCTTCCACGTGGCAGGTGATCTCCCACCCGGCTTCACCGACATACGACAAGCGTGCTGCGCGAACGTGGTGATCTGCGATTTGGGCCTCGCCATGTTTGAAATACCCCAGATCGTTAAGCTCGGCGGCACCCAGCTCGGCGGCGATCCGCGCGGCCTCGGGGCCCATGAGGCCAAAGACCGCGTAGTCCTTGGTGCAGTCAGTCAGCCGAACGTCAAAGCCTACGGAATGGCGCCGGAACCAGGTCAGGTCTCGTTTGATGGCCGCAGTCCCCACAAACAGGCGATAGTGGTCATCGGCGATGCGCTGAGCAGTGATATCGGATTCGAACGTTCCACGCACATTCAGGACCGCGCTGTAGATCACCGAACCGGGTTTGCGCGCCATGTACCCGGCACAGGTATACAACAGAAACGCTTCGGCGTCGGGGCCTTTGACATCGATTTTTCCAAAGGACGATAAATCGAAAATTGCCGACTTTTCATGTGCTGCGGTGACCTCGTCCCGAACGTTCTCAAACCAGTCCGGGCGGTCGAAGCATAACGTCGGTTCAGACGTCTTTCCGAAATACAAGGGTCTTTCCCAACCGTAGAACTGGCCAAAATGCGCGCCCGCCTCTCGATATTCTTTATCAAGAGGCAAGACGTGCAGGTCGCGGGCTGTCGAAAGCTGTTTGCCGGGATACGCAATGTCATAATGCGTACCCAGAATTTCTGGGGCACGGGCCATCAGGTGGTCAATCGAGTTGAATACCGGAGCGAAACGCTTGGCATCAGCTTCGGCCAAGTCATAGGCTGTGTGACCGTGTACAATGCAATGCGCCAGATTCATCCCGGCGCCACCGCCCGAGGCGATACCAACCGAGTTCATTCCACATCCCAGAAACAGGCCCCTGGTCTCGGCTGTTTCACCCAACATGAACGTACCGTCCGGCGTGAAACTTTCAGGCCCATTCAACAGCATTTTGACCTCGGCCGTTTCAAGGGCTGGCAGACGGTGAAGTGCGTTCATCATCATGGGTTCAAAGTGATCCCAATCCTCGGGAAGCAGGCCGAATGCAAAGTTCTCGTCCAAAATGCCTGGCTTGATGGGTTTGCCTCTTGGTTCAAAACACCCGACCAGCAAGCCACCGGAATCGTCACGAATGTACAGGTGATTGTCATGGTCACTGAGTGTTGGCATGTTGCCAATCAGGCCATCGATCGACTTTGTCAGCATGTAGAAATGCTCACAAGCTTGTATTGGAACCTCTGCTCCTGCCATAGCTCCCAGTTCACGCGACCAAAGCCCTGCGCAAACTGCGATTGCGTCACAGTTCACTGTTCCCTGTGTAGTTTCAACGCCAATAACCTTGCCATTTTCAGTCAGGACGCCGGTGACGCCTGTGTTCTCAAACAGTCGGGCGCCAAGGTTTTTCGCTGCCTTGATCAGCGCCGCGCAAACATCGCTGGGAGACACGCGGCCATCACCCGGAGACCACACAGCACCCAGAACGTCTTCGGCATTCATGAGGGGCCAGCGTTCCTTGGCTTCGTCCGCAGAAACGGAATAGGCCTCAATCCCATAGGCATGTGCCAGAGCTTCTTGCCGTTTTATGTGTGTCAGCCGGTCAGGTGTCGTGGCGATGGATAATGAACCCTTTTGAATCCAGCCGACATTCTGGCCGGTCTCTTCTTCCAGTTGGCTGTACAGGTCCACCGAGTATTGGATCATTCGGGTCAGGTTGCGGGAATGACGCAATGCGCGAACTTGGGCCGCAGAATGCCAGGTTGTTCCGGACGTGAGTTTGTTCCGTTCCAGCAGAATGGCGTCGCTGACACCCATTTTAGCCAAATGGTAAAGGGTGGAGCACCCCATGATTCCGCCCCCAATGACGACAACGGATGCGTGTGAAGGAATGTGTTTCATTTTTCTGAACGGTTTCCGGCTGTTAGGACGCATCGGGCTATGTTGAGAATTGACGGAATTAATTTCGGACCGACGCAATGTCGGTGAATTCTGAAACGCTCTCTATCGTATTGTCTGAGCGGAATGCGACACGGCGGGCGTTCTTCAAGGAATAAAAGCGGGGCTTCGAAGCTTCACAGGCGGTTGAGCAATTGATCCTCGCCAATACGCTTTCTGTACGACCTATAGAGCTTACCAAACGCCAAGCAAAAAGACGGTCGTCCAAATTCAACGACGTACACCGATGGAGCGTTACTACAGCCGAATCCTAGTTTTACTTTGAGCGGCCAGGCGCTGCTCTTTACGGCCTGTCTTTCGATCTTCAATCGATTGCCGTTTACACCTTTTCGCAATGGCCATCGGATCGCTCCCGCTAGGTTTCGTTCCATTCAAACGAAGGGACCGGTGCCAATCAGCTTTGGGGATTATACGTTTTGCAGCGATGTGTTTCGCTGGAATATTTCTTTCCCATCTGTCAATCCATTCACTTTCTCGACGATGGCCTCGGCGTCAATGCGGTGGTGGCGATAGAGATCGCTGATTGTTCCGGTCTGACCGAAATGTTCAACGCCCATCGGAATGGTCTGATGTCCACGCACAGCGCCCAGCCATGACAACGTCGCAGGATGCCCATCAATAACAGAAACCAGATTGCAGTGCGGCGGCAGCCCAAACATCAGAGTTTCGATGTGAGAAAGTGCAGCCGTGTTGCCGCGCGATCGCGCTCGTTGTGCGGCCGTCCACCCGGCATTTAACCGATCAGCCGAAGTCACGGCCAAAACACCGATATCGCGGCGGCCTTCACCAATCATGCCGGCGGCCTTGATTGCTTCCGGCGCGACCGCCCCTTGATAAGCGATTACAACGTCGCAATTGGGTCCCGGTTTCCGCAACCAGTAGGCCCCATCGATGGCACCTTGACGAAACTCGTCGTCTGCGCGTTTGCCCGGTTGTTCAATCGGGTTGGTTGTCAGGCGCAGATAGACGGACCCTCCGGTTTCATCGCGCAGCCAGGTGCGCTCGTCCGGTTGCCCTTCGCCGTCACGTTGCAGATAGTCGAAGGCCCATTCCATGATCACTGCCAACTCATCAGCGAAGGCGGGTTCGAATGCGGCCAGCCCGTCCTGGCTCATCCCGATCAGAGGTGTGCCAACGGATTGATGTGCTCCGCCTTCAGGCGCAAGTGTGACGCCTGACGGTGTGCCAACCAAAAGAAAGCGTGCATCCTGATAACATGCGTAGTTCAACGCATCGAGACCGCGACTAACAAAGGGATCATAGACGGTGCCGATCGGGATCAATCGTTTGCCGAACAGGGAATGCGACAGACCTGCCGCGCCCAGAAGTAGCATTAGATTCATTTCGGCGATGCCGAGCTCGATATGTTGCCCTTTCGGCGTGAACTCCCATTTCGCAGTTGATGGGATGCGGTGTTCAATGAAGGCGTCGGCCTGCTCGGATCGGGCAAATAGTTTGCGCCTGTTTACCCAGGGACCGAGGTTCGTGGTGCCTGTGACATCTGGTGAGGTTGTCACGACACGGTCAGCCAATTGGCTGTCACCCTTTGACAGATCGTCAAGGATCTTGCCAAACGCCATCTGGGTCGAGATTTCGCGGCTGGTGTCGACCTCGATCGGCGGCACTTCCAGCTTGTCATCAAAAAAGCGACGCGGACCTTTGGCAAAGAACGGTGTACTGGCCAGAAAATCCTTGAGCGCGTCTGGCTCTTGCACCGTTGCAAAAGGCTCCCATTCCTCGCCTTCGGGCACACCCATATGCGACTGCCACGCGGCAAACTGACTATTGTTCATCAACCCGCCGTGATTGTCCTTGTGGCCTGCAATGGGTGTGCCCCATCCTTTGACGGTGTAGGCAAGAAAACACGTGGGACGATCATGATCCACGGCGGCAAATGTCTGGGCCATGGTCTCCACGCAGTTGCCGCCCAGATTTTCCATCAACGCAGCGAGTTCTGCATCCGAGCGCCGTTCGATCAGAGCGGTCACGTCCCCCTGATCACCCAGGTCATCCAAGAGGCGCTGACGCCAGACCGCGCCACCCATGAAGGTCAAAGCAGAGTAGACCTGATTGGGGCAAGCATCGATCCAGTCACGCAGACGCTCGCCGCCGGGCTCTGCAAAGGCTGCTCGCTGCAAGACGCCGTATTTCACGCGAACGACATCCCAACTGAACGCATCGAAGATTTTCTCGATCCGTTCGAACAGCCCTTCCCGAACGATACCGTCCAATGACTGTCGGTTGTAATCGATGATCCACCACGTGTTTCGCAGGTCGTTTTTCCAGCCTTCCTGCAGCGCCTCGTAAACATTGCCTTCGTCCAGTTCGGCATCACCTACAAGGGCCACCATGCGCCCCATTGGGGCGTCTACCCCCCAGCTCTTGGCCTTGACGTAATCCTGAATGATCGAGGCAAACGAGGTGATCGCGACACCCAAACCAACCGATCCGGTCGAGAAATCAACATCGTCGATATCCTTGGTTCGGCTCGGATAGCTTTGCACGCCGCCGAACCCGCGGAAGTTCTTCATCTTCTCGCGCGTCTGATTGCCCATCAAATATTGCATCGCATGAAAAACAGGCGACGCATGTGGTTTGACCGCCACCCGGTCTTCAGGCCGCAGGGCTGAAAAATAGAGCGCGGTCATGATCGACACCATCGAAGCAGACGATGCCTGATGACCGCCGATCTTGATCCCATCCACCTTTGGCCGGATGTGGTTAGCATGATGGATCATCCAATGCGACAACCACAGCAGGCGCTGTTCAACGATCTTCAGTTGGGTGGGATCAATGTGCATGGCGGTCTCCGGATTCAGGCGGTGCTGCGGGCAGGGTAGGGCAAAGCTTGCTCCAGGTCTGCAAGGATATCTTCGACATCTTCCAGCCCGACGGACAGACGGATCAGGCCATCGCTGATCCCATGCTCGGCCCGCTCCTCTGGGGTATATGTCGAGTGGGTCATGGATGCCGGGTGTTGTATCAAGGTTTCCGCATCACCCAAGGACACCGCGCGCTGGATCATGCTCAGGCGGTTCATGAACGCAATTCCACCAGACAGGCCGGACTTGATTTCAAACGCAATCATGGCGCCGGGTTGGGACATCTGGCGCTGTGCGACATCACGCTGTGCGAAACTCTCAAGCCCGGGGAAATAAACTGCGCCAACGGCGGGGTGTGCTTCAAGGAAGTCGGCAACGATCTTGGCAGATGCGCAGTGACGATCCAGACGCAGATTCAGTGTCTTGAGACCACGCAGGATCAGCATCGCGTTGAAAGGTGCCATCACGGCACCGGTCATGTCCTTCATGCCGACAAGACGGATTTCGGCAATCTGCTCGGCGGTTCCAACAACCAGACCGGCAACCACGTCACCATGCCCGCCAAGGTACTTAGTGGCAGAGTGCAGGACGATATCCGCCCCATGCTCGATCGGGCGGGTCAGATAGGGGCTGGCATAGGTGTTGTCGACAACGACCTTCGCGCCAACCGAATGTGCAATCTCGGCATTGGCGGCGATGTCCACCAAACGCAT
Source organism: Ruegeria sp. AB9 (assembly GCF_056542585.1). Taxonomy (NCBI): domain Bacteria; kingdom Pseudomonadati; phylum Pseudomonadota; class Alphaproteobacteria; order Rhodobacterales; family Roseobacteraceae; genus Ruegeria; species Ruegeria sp. AB9. The sequence continues at coordinate 21,098 of NZ_JBQGAA010000016.1, forward strand.
ATTCGGGTTTGCAGGAGTTTCGAAGTAGACAACGCGGGTATTCTCGGAAACGGCGGCTTTAAGGTTCTCAGGGTCTGTCATGTCGACGTGCGTTATCGTGACCCCCCATTTTGCCAGACCGTGACGCATGAAGGCGAAGGTGCATCCGTAAAGCGTTTTGTCGACGATAATTTCGTCACCCGGCGACAGAAGGGTCCACAGCACAGAAGTGATCGCCCCCATTCCGCTGGAAAGGGCCAGTCCTGCCTCGGCACCCTCAAGCACGGCGATGCGCTGCTCAAGCAGGTCACATGTCGGGTTTGAAATGCGACTGTAGATATGACCTGCGCGTTCTCCTGCGAACATCTCACCGCCCGCTTCGGCGGTCTCGAAGGAAAATGTGGACGTCAAATGTAGCGGTGGGGTAAGTGCGCCGTCGTTTTCCAGTGGGTCATAAGCGTAGTGAATGGCGCGCGTGGCAAATCCGGTTGAACGAGTCATTACAAGCTCCTGATTCAAGTTGAGGCCAGTTTGCACCTTTAATCCGGGCAATTAGTTGCGAATTATGCCAGTAAGGTTATAATTATTGGCAGATTATACCAATCACGAGGGAGAAATGGACGCTAAGGACAGACAAATTATCCGTGCGCTGCAAAGGGACGGTCGTATGACGAACCAGGATCTGGCTGATGAGGTGAACCTGTCTCCGTCACCGTGTTTGCGCCGGGTCAAGAACCTCGAAGCCAGCGGAACCATAAAGGGCTATAGCGCCGATGTGGACGCTGCAGCATATGGGATAGGCATTACAGTTTTCGTGCGTATCCGGTTGGAGCGGCACAATGAAACGGACGTGCAAAACTTTGAAAAGCGCGTTCGGATGATCGACGAAGTTCTTGAATGCCACGTTCTGACCGGAGCGATGGACTACCAGTTGCGGGTGTTGGTATCGGACCTCGAAGCATACGAGGAGTTCATTCGACATAGAATTCATCCGATTGGTGGGATTGCTTCGATCGATACCAGCTTTGTTTATGGAACGGTCAAAATGACAGCGGTTTTCCCGCCATGACGTATAGTTTTGAGCTCGACATAGTCCGCGATGAGGAAATACTCCTGAAGCATGCTCTGGCCGGAAAAACAGACACGTTTTCGTGACATTGGCTGAAACGCAGCCATTTCGCTCCAAACTCAGCTTTTCGTAAATGTGATGCTCTTGCATTCTGCTTCACTGAAAAGCGTGGTCTTGCTAGGCCTTGCTGAACGCGCAACGCAGGATCCTGATTCTATGACCACCATGTTTTCGCGCCTCACGCTAAGAGGCGTGACATTCAAAAACCGCATCGCGGTCTCTCCGATGAGTCAGTATCGGGCCAAGGATGGTTTTGCGAACGATTGGCATATGGTGCATCTTGGGCGGTTCGCTATGGGCGGCGCCGGGTTGGTTTATGCTGAGGCGACAGCCGTTGAACGGGATGGGCGCCGCACCCACGGAGATCTGGGTCTATGGAACGATGCGCAAGCTGAGCGATTGAAGCCGGTCGCTGCCTTTCTGGAACAGGAAGGGGCTGTACCGGGGATTCAATTGAGCCACGCAGGTCGAAAGGCGTCCGAACGCCGGCCATGGCACGGAGAAACTCCTGTGGGCGCGGAAGATGAGATTGAACGTCGCGAAGCGCCGTGGCCGGTCTTCGGACCATCAGCCCTTCCATATGCCGACGGTTGGCCTACACCTGCCGAGATGTCAGAGGCAGACATCAATCGTGTTATCGAAGCGTTCGGTTTTGCTGCCGAGCGTGCGGCAGAGGCTGGCTTCAAGATCATCGAAGTATATGCGGCCCACGGCTTTCTGATTCATCAGTTTCTTTCACCTCTGTCGAATGTCCGAACGGATCACTGGGGCGGTTCATGTGAAAACCGCGCAAGGTTTGCCGTCGAGGTTGCCAGGTCCATCCGCGCCCATTGGCCCGAGCGCTATCCGCTTGCCTTTCGCCTGTCGGCGGCCGATTGGATCGATGGTGGATTGGAAATCCATGACACCATCGAAATCGCCCGGATGCTCAAGGCGGAAGGCGTGGACCTGATTGATTGCTCATCCGGGGGTATTGGCGGCAAGGATCGTCCTCGCCGGATGAAAATTACAGAAGGTTTTCAGGCCGAGTTTGCGTCCGAAGTTCGTCGTGAAGCAGAGATCGCGACGATGGCTGTCGGATTCCTGTGGGATGCCGCGTTTTGCGAAGGTCTGCTGGCCACAGGGAAGGCGGATATGATCGCATTGGCGCGAGAATTGCTGGATGACCCGAATTGGCCATTACACGCTGCAAGTCATTTAGAGTTTGGGCCAAATCATGAGCTTTGGCCCATCGAGGCCGGATGGTGGTTGATGAAACGAGACCGGTTACTCAGTAAACTCGGGCTAAGGTAAGCGCTTGAAACGGCGGTTATGTCAGCGACTTTCTCACTGGCATAGCGACTTGGCTCGTGCCATCTGAACAAAGCACCCTGCAAAGTTTTGGCGCACTGACCATGTTGCATACCGCTCTATTTGGCGTGCATTTCACGTTTGCGGTTGCGGGTCCGTTTAGTCGCCTCTTCCGAGCCGTCGTGATAGGTGCCGAACCACTTGTCCCAGGGCATTTCTGCGTTGCCGTAATTGCACTCGTAATAGCGGTGATGCAGCTGGTGAAAAAACGCGCCGATCAACAATGCCTGACGGTCGCGAGCCCAGATGGCCTCATACCCGGAATGAGACGACGCGGCACCTAACATCAGCCAATAGCCCAGAAAGATCATGTGGACCGGATTGCTGGGCAGGATCACCACGATCAGGATCGCGCTGAGATACCCGAATGCCTCGAACGGGTGCATCGACATACCCGACCATGGGCCAGTGTTGACGTTTCGGTGATGCACGGCATGGATATGTTTGTAGATGAACGGCTGATGCAGGAACAGGTGCACAACGTAGAAATGAAAGCTCTGCCAGATCGCCAGGATCGGGAACAGCAACACGAACCAGACCGGATGTGCCGCAAAGCTGAGCGTGCCAATATAGCCGTTGGCGTACATCCAGCGCAGAAAGCACTCCAGCAGCGACAGGAACGTCGCGCCAAAAACCATAGAGTAGTATATGTTGTCCCAGGTCTGATAGCCGAACTTGAACAGCGCATTTTTGCGCTTCATGTAAGGCCGTGGGTCGTATTTCAGCAACTTTCCTTGCCCGTCGACCCCGTAGAACCACATATGCAGGCCGCCAGCGACGATCAGCAGCAGCACCCAGTTGCGGATGAATACCCACGACATCCAGCCTGGAGAAAACGAGGCCTGTTCGGCCGCGACGGGTTGCAACCAAAAGGCCACAAGGAATGCCAATACCAGATAAATTGAGCGATCCGAAAACTGTAGCCAGTTCTGCCAGACCCATGTCCCCAGCACGCCGAATTTCGGCGGCCAATTCCAATAGGGGGCGTATTTCACCGGCAATTCCGGGTGCCAATGCCATTCACGGCTCATGGGGCCGGGTTCGGTGCGCGCCGTGGTGGTGCCCTGAGGGTTCGCATCTGTAGTAGTCACGGGATTATCCTTTCCTGAAATAGAGTTACCTGTTTTCAGGACCGAACCGGAGGTGGCTCGTACGGGTATTTGCGTGACGGCCGACAATGCATGATTTGACCTATTCGTGTAACGGGTGACGCTTATCCATCACCTCGGGCAAGACGTCCCGACGTGTTTCATATTCGGTGGCCATCAGTGCAGCAGTAGCAATGGTGTTGGGCGCACCTGCGCGCATCTCAACAAGATCATGATCGACGACGGACAAATGATCTATCCCCGTCGCTTCGGTAGTTGCCGTCTCGATCCGGTTCACGGCCGTAGTCTTGAAAAACTTGCGCTTGCGCTTGCCCGCTTTGATGTCCGCAATCGTCAGATTGCGCGTCGTGGGATACCCGCCATAAGTATGGGTCCGTTTCATGACAGCCGTACCTAGCGTTATTCGGCGGCCTTAAGGTCAGATCCCTGTGGGATCACCTCGTAACCGGGTTCTTCTGGCTCATCGTCCAGCATTTCCGAAGGGAAGCCGGGCGCTCGGATGTCCAGCCCGGTTTTGTCTTCAAGACGGCGGATGATGTTGGGCGACAATTCACGAGGACCGTATTTCTCGATCCCATCCTTGAAGATGTCGATCATCAGCGGATTGACCTCCAGCGGCACCCCGGCGCGATCTGCCACCTCCTGAAACAGGCCAATATCCTTCAGTACCAAGTCCATCGTGAACGAGATATCGCGAGACCCGTTGAGGATTACCTGACTTTCGGTTTCATGCACGAACGAAGTCCCTGAGCTGATCTTCATCGCCTCATATGCCGTGTTCAAATCCATTCCGGCCGCCTTGGCGACAACCAGTGCTTCTGAACAGGTGATCAGGTTTGCAGTGGCCAGATAGTTGGTCAACACTTTTAGCACCGAAGCTGATCCCAATTCGCCCGTATGCAGGATGCGACGCCCCATCGTAGTCAGGAAAGGCAGGATACGGTCGAAGGTGGCGCGATCACATCCTGCAAAGATCGAAATGTTGCCGGTATCCGCGCGGTGGCATCCGCCCGAGACCGGGCAATCGACCGCGGCGCCGCCTCGTTCCATCACCATCGCGCCCAAGCGTTTAACCTCGGCTTCGTCCGTGGTGGACATCTCCATCCAGATTTTGCCCTCGGTCACTTCGGGCAGCATTTCCTGCATCACGGCGTCTGAAGCCGCCGGGGACGGCAAGCAGGTGATAACCGCGTCACAATCCCGCATCAGTTGTGCTGGATTCTCGGCAGCCTTGGCGCCGCGGCTGACGAAACCAGCCACCAGATCGGTGTTCAGATCGTGTACCGTCAGATCAATGCCATTGCGCAGCAAACTACCACTGAGTTTTCCACCGACATTCCCGAGGCCAATAAACCCAACTTTCATACGCGCGTTCCCTTTTCGATGCCTGATCCGACGATCAGCAATGTTGATCCTGTGGGAAATCTACGGGTGTTGTATGCACCATGTAAAACGAATAAATAATGCTAGTATCAATAAATAATTTTGGTGCTAGGAATGCCTCAATCCCCCAATCCTGTCTGGCTGCGGTCTTTCGACTGTGCCGCCCGGCATTTGAGCTTTACTGCCGCGGCAGAAGAACTTGGCATTACTCAGACAGCGTTGAGCCTGCATGTTCGCTCATTGGAAGCACAGCTGGGCTGCCCTTTGTTCTTTCGCGCCGCGCGTAACCTTAGCCTGACGGAGGTCGGACAGGCCTATGCGTTCTCTGTTCGGCGCGCTTTGGGGGATATCGACCTGTCGACCGCGAGCCTCTTTGGTTCCAGCCAGAAGCAGGAGTTGGTTGTGCGTGTGCCAATATCAACGGCAACCTTGTTCCTTGCCCGCAAATTGCCCGAGTTTTCGCGCGCTCACCCGGGTGTGTCCATCAGATTGGTTTCAAATATCTGGGCGGAATCCGCGAGCAGGGAAAACGTTGATGTTGAGCTGCGTTTGGGAAACAAGGAATGGAACGACGGGCCGATCAGCAAGATTTCTGATGAGCGCATCGTTCCGGTTGCAGTCAGATCACAGGAAAACAAACAGCTTTCGACTAAAGAACTGCTTCATAAACCCCAGATACAGATTTTGGGTTTTCAGGAGATGTGGCACAGGTATTTTTCTGCATTTGGCCTGCAATATTCTGCCTCGGACTCGTCTTACACCGTAGACACGACAATTGCCGCCGTGGACATTGTAGCGGAAGGTGGAGGATACGCGGTGATCCTTGAGCGGTTTGCCAGAACGGCCATCGAGACCGGCAGATCCATCGCGATTGTTGGAGACGCCATTCCGATTGAGCAGAACCATTTCATTGTTGATGGACAGAGATCAAATTCGAACTCTGCCGCGAAACAGATGTTCAAAACTTGGCTCCAACAGGTTTTTGCCTGAACACAGTTCGGGACGGAAAGAAACGAAGTGTCCTTCATTTGCGCTTATTGAATGAGCGCGTTTTGTTGGTGAGTTTCCATTTGCTTTGACGTATCGAGACCGGGATGGCAGGCCTGAACGTTTCAGGCGGCACCGGTTTCAGAATGAAGCTATCTTTGTGGTGGTGCGCTGGTATTGCTTCCGTCATTGTGTCGAGGTGACCTGCGTCTCCTTATTCTTGTGGTCGCTGGCGCGAATTCCCGGTTGATCTGCCAGGTCCAGGATTTACGCGGTGCAGCTTCGCGCTTGGTCAGCGGGGTCAGCCCTCAGACGCGGCACGACACGCCGCCATCAACCGTGATTTCGGTTCCGGTAATGTATGAAGCTTCGTCACTGGCCAGAAAAACGGCGGCATTTGCTACGTCCCAGGGCGTGCCGACACGACCAAGCGGTATACGGGCGGCCCGTTGCCGATCCAAAGCCTCCCAGTCGATCGCATCAGGATCATTCGTGTTCTGTTCGGTGATATTGCGCGCCATCGGTGTGTCTATGAAGCCCGGAAGGATGGCGTTCGCACGAATACCGTGCTGGGCGACCTCGGCCGCCAGATTGCGGGTGTAGGAAATGATCGAGCCTTTAGTGGCGTTATAACCGATATAAGGCGTTCCCAGATAGCGCAGACCCGCGATGGACGAAACATTGGTGACGACCCCACTGCCCTGTTCGATAAAATGTGGAAGCGCGTGCTTGGTGGGCAGAAACACCGCTTTCATGTTGACTTGCGTCATCAAATCCCAATCTGACACGCTGGTATCCATCGCGCCGCCCGCGCGTAGAATTCCGACGTTGTTTTGCAGGATATCTATTCTGCCGAAAGCGTTCAGGCACGCTGCAATCGCAGATATCACCTGGTCTTCGTCGGTGACATCGGCTGCGACGGCCAACGCTGTCCCACCATGGGCGCTGACCTGCTCGCAAGTTTGTTCTGAGGCATCCAAACATTTGTCCAGCGCACAGATTGTTGCACCCTCTTGCGCCAGGCGAATGGCTGTGGCTTTTCCATTGCCCAGCCCGCCATTCATTGTCCCGGCGCCGGTAATCAATGCGACACGGTTTTCCAGTCGTTTCATGGCTTAGGCCTCGTTGGCTTGCAGAAAGGTATTCATTCCGCCATCGACGGCCAATAACTGTCCGTTGATGTATGATGCGGCCTCGGACATCAGAAATGCTGCGGGTCCGGCGATTTCTTCAGGCTCAGCCCAGCGACCGGTGGGTGTGCGGTTTTCGATCCGCCGCACAAAGCCCTCATCACTCAGAATCTTGCGATTTATTTCAGTCAGCACATAGCCCGGTGCGATGGCATTGGTGCAGATACCATCTTTGCCGAAATCCGCTGCCAAAGCCCGGGTCAGACCTGCAATAGCCGCTTTGGATGAGGCGTAGTTGCCGACCCCGGGGCGTGGGTTCGTTGCCGCGATGGATGAGATCGACACAATCCTTCCCCGTTGTGGCCCGGGGTTCCTAAGCATTGCACGTGCGGCTTCGCGCGCCAGAACGAATGGAGCAAACACGTGCAAGTCGTACATGGCTTTGTAGTCATCCACGGAATGTTCTGCGGCATGAGCGTGATTGATGAAACCAGCATTGTTGATCAAACCCCAGAGAGACCCGGCAGATTCCGCAGTCTCTGTCACCCAGGCTTCGCAAGCGGCGAAATCAGTCAGATCGAATGCAGTGGCCTTGGCGTCAAACCCTTCAACGCGCAGAGCGTCGGCAACAACGTTCACCCCGTCTGCATTCAAGTCCTGCAAATGTACCTGCGCGCCTTGGGCTGCACAGGCGCGCGCCATTGCGGCGCCCAACCCTTGCGCCGCGCCCGTAACAAGAATGGCCTTGCCTTCCAATGAGAAATTCGGAGCACTCATGAAGCGAGCGCCTTGGTGTCTTTTTCCAACGTGGTTTTGACGGCGGGCATGACCTGATCGCAAAACGCTTCGAGCGAACGCAGAGTATTGGCAAACGGGATCGACGCGATCTGCATGAAGATACTCAGATGCGTGATGCCGAATTCACGAGCCTCTGTCACAATGCGCCGCGTTACTTCTTCGGCGTCACCGATGATGGCGCGCTCGAGGATCGTATCAATGTCGGGTTCGTTGTCGAAAGGTACGATCTTCAGGTTTGCACCGTCCATCTTGGGTTCCGACTGACGCATATTGCTGGCCATACGAGCGTGAATCAGAACCTGTTCGGCAGCAGCGCGGGCATCTGCTTTGTCTTGTGCAACATAGACATAACGCTGAACTGCAAAGGGAAAGTCGTCCCCGCTCAGGCCGTTTTCGTCACGCGTTTCCTTGTACAGTTTACGTGCCGTGCCGATGATCGTGTTTGGCCCGATAGCTGGTGTAGTCAGCGTCTCAGCCCCATAATCTATCATTTTCTGGCGCATCTCAGGCGCGTTGCCCACAGCGAATGTTCGAATCCGATCCTGAACCGGTGCGATAGATAGCGCCGCGTCTTCGATCTGAATGTGATCGCCCTGATATTCGATCACGCCGTCATAGACACCTTGTTCGATGCAGTCCCAAATTTCGAGGCCTCGCATAAGGCGGTCGTTGATTTCAAACCCGAACTTCTTGAACTCACGCGGTTGGTAACCGGTGCCCAGCCCCAGCACCAAGCGACCTTCGGTCAGCTGATCGGCAAGGCAAATATCCTCAACCAATCGCAGTGGTTCATAAAACGGCATAACAACAACCGCCGGGCCCACTTTAATGCGCTTTGTTTGGCCAGCCATATGTGCGCAGCTCATCAGGGGTGACGGTGAAATGCAGTAGTTCGACAAGTGATGCTCAGCGAACCACGCGATGTCGAATCCAGCCTCATCCACCATGCGCGTCATGGTTCGCATCTGATGGAAAATCTCAGCATGGCTGGAGCCGTCCGCCGGTTTTGTCATCAGGTTGAACAGCGAAAACTCCATCGGCGATCCTCCTTGCGCAATGCGTCTGTTTTTTCGGAGTTTCCATCAAGCTGGGGTGGGCGCCAAATGGTAGCTCCTTGGGAGGTGCCAAAGAATTTCTTATGAGGTTGCCGCTTCGGCCCGCACCCACTGAAGAAAGGCCTGCACACGCGCCTGTTTCAGTCGCCTGTTGGGACACAGAAAGAAGTAGGAATGCGGCCCCTTCACGGATTTGAAAGGCAATCGGGCAATCTGCCCACTGGCCAGAAGATGAGAGGCCACGACATCACGCACGACACCCACGCCTTGCCCCGTCGCAATAGCCGTTAAAGTCGCCGCAGCGTCGCCAAAGTACAGGCCCTGACGAAAATCATCCGGGTCTCCGCCGTTGTCCTCGATCACCTTTTGCCACTCACTGTAATTCGTATCGTGCACGAAGGGGTATTGTTTGAGGTCCTCCACGTTGGGTGCCGGACCCAGTGCGGATGCCACCTCAGCCGAGGCCACCAGCATGTGGTTTTCATCCAGCAGTTTTTCTTCGTGCAGACCCTCGGTGCCTCCGGGCCCCCAACGGATGGCGACATCGGCACCTTCCTGACCAAACCCGGTGCAAGCAACCGTGGACAAGGCGATCAGATCGATTTGCGGGTTGCCCAGAGTGAACCGACCGGACCGTGTTGCAAACCAGGTTGAGGCGAAGGAAGGAAGCAAGCTGACAGTCAGAGTTGTGCGCCCTCCGTCCGGCCGCAGATCATGAACGCTTTCGCTGAGAGTGTTGAGCATCACGCCAACGGCTTCGGCAAACTGCTCGCCTTGCTCGGTCAGAATGATCTGATTGTTGCTGCGACGGAACAGAGGAACGCCCAACCTATGTTCCAGCAGCTTGACCTGCTGACTGATCGCAGGCTGCGTCAGGTTGAGTTCGGCCGCTGCAAGGGTAAAACTGTTGAGCCGAGCGGCTGTTTCGAATGCGATCAGCGTTTGCAGGGGAGGAAGGCGGCGCCGCATCCGGTTGCTGTCAAAACCGACCGTCTCTAGCTTGGACAAAACACTCGGCCCCAGGCGGTCGAGTTTGGATTTCAGACTGCGGTTCATGGGCACCTGTTGCATAAGAATTTGTTTGCCAGACGGTAAGCAATCCCATCTGGCAGTCAATAGATCGGCTTGAAAGAGTTGATCAGATCAGGAAACAGGCGGGTACGATGTTGGACGAAACCAAGTTTGTTGCCACAATGCGAAGGGCTCCAACCGCAGTTTCAATTGTGGCGACCAACGGGTCGTTGGGGCCTCACGGTGCGACAGTGAGCGCTGTGTGTTCGCTATCGGTCAGTCCGCCATCCGTCCTGATCTGCCTGAACCGGAAAAGCAGGATACTCACCTTTATCGAAGAGCATGGCGCGTTCTCGGTGAACTTCCTGAGTGAAGGTCACGAAGACTTGGGTCTGGCGTTTTCGGGCGCCAAAAGCTTTGTAAATGAGCGGACGTTTCAGGAAACCAAGTGGGTCATGGACCCGGCTTCGGATATGCCCATACTGCGTGAGGCATCGGCTAGTTTTACATGCCTTCACGCCCAGACTTTACCTTTCGGGTCGCATCGCATCCTGATTGGAAAAGTAGAGCAGGCGACCAAAACCGATAATACGCCGATTAGTTATTGGAATGGAGATTTTCGAACCTTCGAGATCTGCGACTGAAAGGCTGAGTTCGAATTATGCAGCGAAAATATGGGATTGGGGCAGCCGCACCGGTCTGGTCCTTCGCAATTCGTGAGAGCAGACAGCTCTGGCAATCCAGCTGCCTAGGCCTAAGGATCATCATCTACCTCCGACTAACATGTATTTCGGGTGGTGATTGCAGCGTTTGCAGAACAACACAGGATCTCTCGGCAAGCTTCAGAAGTTGGTCTATCTGATCATTTGAAACATCTTTATCGCCCTTGATGTCGATAGAAACATCAACCGACTGAAACCCGACAGGAACGCTTTTGTCGACCATCAACGTTCCGCGCACGTCGACGTGGACGGAAACATGGACCTCGAGCTTGGCAAGCGATATGCCAAGCAGGTTGGCAATCAATCTGGTCGCGCTGTCCAGACAGCCGGCAATGGCGGCGGCAAAAATCTCACCGGGCACTGGGTAATCACTCTCACCGCCTACAGCCTTGTGAACTCCGATCTTCAGGTCTGTTGGAAATCCGGTTCCTACGGTGACGGATGTGTAAAGTGGATCATCGGCCACAATGTCCCGAGAACTTGTGACGGCGTGATCCGTGATCAGAGCGTTTTCAGGAGACTTATGATACAGCGCACGAAGCGGGCGCTGGCGCGACGCTATGCTAATGCCGTCAGGTGGCGCGGTGTCAGTTTGAAGGGTCTGGTTAGGCATTTTATTGGTCCTTTTTTCAAGATCTCAGCGGGTGCCTTTGATCAAGGCACCACGCATCGACCAGCTGTTTACTTCTTGTCGATGATGACTTCGGCATATTCTGCGGGGACGCACATTGAACCGTCCGTAGCAGTATTCGTTTTGTCGATCAGAGTAAGAATATCCGCCTCCAGCGCGGCTTTGCCTGTACCGTCCAATGCCAGAAAAGCTTTGTGAACAGGCCCGTACCACGTTCGAAACACATCGACAAAATGGGCGGGTGAACGGTATCGGAACGCGAAACTGCGTTTGGCAATAGTGATCTGGCCCGCGTTTGTGAACGTATCAGTGATCCACGCGTCATCCCCCCATTGCGCCGGGGAACTCACGCCTGCTGGGGGCGCGATGTGCTGGCCCAGTGTTTTGAAAAGCTGGCCAATGAAACCGGAGGCCGTCCAATTTGCCAGGCCGATCTTCCCGCCAGGTCGGGTCACGCGCACAAGTTCACTTGCCGCCGTTTTCTGATCGGGCGTGAACATGACACCAAACGTTGATACTACTGCGTCAAAGCTGGCGTCGGCGAAGGGCAGCGCTTCAGCATCGGCCTGCCGAAAGGTGACGGCATGGCCTTCGGCCTCTGCCCTGTCGCGTCCGCGTTCGAGTAGGGCTGGTACATAATCGGTGGAGGTTACATCGCACCAGCGGCGCGCAAAGGCCAATGTCGCATTGCCGTTTCCTGCGGCGACGTCCAGCACCTGTGTCGAAGGCGCGAGGTCCATCGCTTCGGCCAGAGTTTCACCCACGATCTGCAACGTGGTTCCGATCCTGGCATAATCGCCAGAGCTCCAGGCAGCGTTCTGCTTGGCTTTGATCGCGTCGAAATCAGGTGTTTTAGCAGTTTTGGTCGGAGTCATTGTAGCGTTCATTGATCTTCTCCTTGGTTTGAAGCAGGCCGGGCCCGCTGATGGACAAAGGTTTACCGCCAGCTCCGAGATCGTGCTTGAAGTCGGCTTGAGGAATTCATGAGGATTGCTTGGAAAGGTCGGGATGCTGCGCTAGCGTGTTGGAATAATCGCGAATTCCGGAGGTCACAGCATGTTCCGCTTCGGAGAATTCGAACTTGATACAGGGGCGTTCGAATTACGCCGCGCGGGTCAGCCGGTCAGAGCTGAACCCCGCGCTTTGGAATTGCTGTGCCTTCTGATCGAAAACAGCGACCGAATTGTTGGCCGCGATGAGATCATCGAGAAACTTTGGGATGGGCGCATCGTTTCCGAGGCGGCGATTTCGACTTGTCTGAAAAACGTGCGGCGGGCTGTAGGCGATGATGGCAAGGCGCAGGCCTTGATCAAAACGGTACATGGTCGCGGCTTCCGGTTTGTGGGGACGCTCGACACGCAACCGGTCAGGCCCCAATCCGTGCGCAGTGGAGTAAATGAGCTTCCGTCACTGATTATCCTCCCTCTGCAGGTCTTCGATGGTGATCCGGCCCTGCAAGTTGTGGCAGACAATCTGGTTGAGACATTGACCACCGTTCTGACGCGGGTACCGCTTCTGTCCATCGTTTCGAGGACTGCGAGTTTTACGGTGAAAGACCAGGACATCGACTTTTCAGCAATGCGTGAACGTTTTGGCGTCTGGTACATGCTTGAAGGTAGTTTGCAGCGTATTGCGACAGGCGTCCGCGCCAATTTCCAGCTTATCGATACACAGAGCGGGCACCACCTTTGGGCGCGCCGGATCGAATGCCCGGATGGCTTAGGTTTGACTGACGACCTGCTGGAGGCCCTTGTGCCATTGCTGGAACCACAGCTTATTCGGGCCTTGATGCGGGATTTGTCTGCGCGTGGAGGTGGCGGTTCTGCCCGTTCCCTTACATTGCAAGCGACCGGGGTGCTTTCACTGAAGGGATGGAACAAGGCTGCTTTCGAAGAGGCTGCGGCTTTGCTCTCAACGGCATTGAAGCTTGAGCCGGATCTGGCGCTTGCACATGCGTACCTCGCTCTGGTGCTGGGCTTGGGTCACAGGGTGGGCATTCTGTCAGAGCGTGACACATTGTTCGCGGCGGTTACAAAAGCTGCGGAACGCGCAATGGAACTGGATGGGTTGGATTCAACAATTCTGGGCATGGCGGGTTGTGCGCTTGCAGATATCGGAGAGCGTGACCGGGCTATTCCAATCCTTCAGCATGCTTTGGACCTGAACCCTGACAATGCTCAGGCCAGAACGGCGCTGGGGACCGTTTTTTTGCTCGCTGGCCGGTTTGCCGAGGCCAATGCCGACCTCAAGGCCGGGATTGCATTAAGTCCGATGGATCCACGCCGGGCAGTTTGGGGATCGGCGTTGGCTATGTCTGCGATACTGGTTGGCGATACGGATCAAGCCATAACGGAAATCGGGAATGCGCGTCGTGCCGATCCCGGAAATCACATTCCATGTATTATTGACGCTGTTGTTCACTTGTCCAGGAACGAAACGGAGCAAGCCAGCCAAGCTTTGATCTCGGCCTTTAGAATCCGCCCGGACTTAACTGAGCGAGAGTTGAAATCTCTGGTCGGGAAGGGATTTTTTGCGCTTCTGGAGCCTTTTCTTGAAAACGCACGACTGTCCTTTCAATCGCAAAACGCGCCGCGTTAGACCTTCCGCCACCTGCCCTCGAAATCTCTTTATTTTATGAACGTCACGCCCATGTTTGACATTGGGTACTGGGGTTTGTTTGCGCAAAAAGTGGCGTAGAACGTGATTTGATTTATAGCCGAGAGGATGAGTGATTCCGAACGCGCGTGGCAGGCCTGGTGAGAGGCGACTCACCAACAGGGCGATTCACAAGGTGGGTCCGGGGCGACACACAGATGGTGGGGGCCTTTGTCTCGTCGTTGATAAGTCCGGCGCAAAGCACTGGCTTGTTCGGCTCGTCATACAGAAGAAACGGCGAGACCTTAGGCCTGGGTCAATCGCTCTTGTCGATGTTGAAGAGGCTCGCGCAAAAGCTCTTGATGGTATCACGACAAGAGATATTCAAGACATCCCGATGCCGATCTGGCTGACAAAGTCGGAAACCGCGCGGCATGTCCCGCAGCGTATGGGGCGTGTGTTCAAATATGCCAAAGCCTTGTCATTGTCGCGGATAACTTAAATCGCCGACACTCTGCTACGCTTTGCGCTCTCAGAATGTCGGCGATCAGGAGTTTCCTAAAACGCTCTAGGAGAATTGTTCAGGCAGCAACGCGTCAGGCAAATTTTGATAACAGACAGGCCGTAAAAAACGGCGGATCGACAATGTACCGACAGATGTTGCACCGAAATTAGTCGAGGCCGGGTATGGGCCGCCATGGACCATGCTGTCGCACACCTCAACTCCTGTGGGGAAGCCATTGGCCAGCACGCGCCCGGCTTTGCGTTCGAGGATCGGCAGCAAGGACTGCGCCGTATCCATGTCGGCTTCATCCATATGCAGGGTGCAGGTCAACTGCCCGTGCAGACTGCGCGCGACGGCGCGCATTTCGTCGGGTGTCTCGGCGATAACGATAATGCCCAGCGGACCAAACACCTCTTCCGCGAGGGTTTCGTTTGCCAGCCATGTCGCGGCGCTGGTTCGGTACAGGTGGGGGGTCGCGTTGCGTTGATCGCACATCGAAGTCAGGACCTCCTGAACGCCAGCTGTTTCCGCGACCCGGGCTTGGCCTTGGCGATAGGCTTCGGCGATGCCGTCGGTTAGCATTGTCTGTACCGGAACCTCGTTCAATGCGGCCTGTACCGTGCCGGCGAAACGGTCTGCTGAATCACTTGCCAGCATCACGGCAACGCCAGGGTTGGTGCAGAACTGACCTGCGCCCATCGTCAGTGATCCGGCCCAGCCTTTGGCCATTTCCTCGCCTCGGTTCGTGAGTGCCGCGTCCAGAATGAACATCGGATTGACGGATCCAAGCTCACCAAAAAACGGGATCGGTTCAGGGCGTGCGGCGCACAGGTCGAACAGGGCACGACCTCCTGCCAATGAACCGGTGAAACCAACGGCCTTGATCAGCGGATGTTGCACCAAAGCTGACCCCACAGCCCGGTCGCCGCCCTGGATCAGGCTGAATACACCGGGATGTACGTTGCAGTGCTGGGTAGCGGCGTGGATTGCTTCAGCAATGATCTCGCCGGTGCCCGGGTGGGCGCTGTGACCTTTGACAACAACCGGGCAACCTGCAGCCAGCGCGGCTGCGGTGTCACCCCCTGCAGTTGAAAATGCCAGGGGGAAATTTGATGCGCCAAACACTGCAACCGGGCCAATCGGGCGTTGGATCATTTTCAGATCGGGACGGGGCAGGGGGGCACGGTCCGGCAGCGCATTGTCATGACGTTGGTCCAGATACTCACCGCTGAGGATATGCGTTGCGAACAGTCTTAGCTGTCCCGAGGTGCGGCCCCGCTCGCCTTGCAGCCGAGCTTCGGGCAGGCCGGTTTCCTGTGTGCCAATCTCGGTGATCGCGTCAGCGCGCGCCTCGATTTCATCGGCGATGGCGTTCAGGAAAGCGGCACGTTCTTCCCGGGTGGAATAGCCATAACTCCAAAACGCCTCTTCTGCGGCCTGAGCGGCAGCATCGACGTCTGAAATGCGGCCTTTTGAGAAGTTATGCGACGGCCCATGTGCGGGTTGTGACGCAAAGAATTCGTCACCTGGCAGCCAGTTGCCGGCGATCAGGTGCTTGCCATGCGGAGTGAAGGTCATTTGGGCCTCGTAACTTCAGATGTTCATTTTGTGGATAATGTATCCAAAATGACCAAACTTACAAGACCTGCATCAGGAATCCTCTGCTACGCGTTTCGAGGCAATCATTTCCAATAGCTGTTCCTTGGTTCGACGGATGTGTTGCATCAAGACTTCGCAGGCCTCATCCACCTTGCCCTCTTGTGCCAGCCGCAGAAGATCACGATGTTCCTTCTTCGCAGGTTCTCGCTGTTTCATCACGCTCAGGTGCATTCGTACATAACGATCCGATTGAAGGTTGACGCGGTCCAGCAGCTCGTTGGTCAGCTTTCGCTGTGAGGCCGCATAAAGCGCCGAGTGGTATTGATAGTTCAATATCCCCCACTTGCCGACGTCATTTTCATCGTATGACGCCTCCATCTGCTTCAGAATTTCGTCGCAACGTGCAAAATCGCTGGGACCCATGTTCGGAATTGCCCGACGAAACAGATCCACTTCGATCAGGATACGAAGGTCAAAAATTTCACCGATTTCGTCGAGGGAATGCTTGGTCACGGAACCGCCGCGATTGTTGGCCCATTGGACCAGGCCTTCGGCATTGAGACGTTTCAGCGCTTCGCGGATCGGCATACGCGAGACATCATATTCCTCGGCCAGCGCCTCCTGCCGGATCGTCTCACCTTCGGCAAGTTCGCCGCTCAGAATGCGCTCACGCAGATCGCTTGCGATGACGTCCGGTAGGCTTTGTTTCGCGATTGCGCGTTTTCCTGACATTCCCAATTCCCCGCCACGGTTTTTTGGATACAATTACCTATAATCAGTGGCCTTTCCAAGCCGAACTTGAATTTCGACGCATATCGGAGAGTTTGAAAAATCTAAATCTAAGGATGAATCCTACAACAAAAGTGTTTCCAACTCGCCACGGTAAAAGGGCAGGCCAGCCGGTTTGGAACAGGTTCAACGGTCCAAAACTAAGAATGCCAAACCCACACGGCACATCTGAAGATCCGTTTTGTCATTGGCGTCCGCGAGTATTGCGCTTCACCCGCATTCAGACGCCCCAGGTGTCAGACAAGCGATATCCACCCGGCCATGGGTCGTCAGGATCCAACATGTGCTGATGAATACCGGTAATCCAACCGCGACCGCTGATTTCAGGAATGATCGCCGCGCGGCCACCTACTTGCGCAGTGTCAATAATCCGACCGCTAAACCGCGACCCGATGATCGAGACAGCCTCGAAGGATTGGCCGGGTTTCATCAGCCCCTTGGCCGCCATCAGCGCCATGCGGGCAGACACTGCGGTACCTGTCGGCGAACGATCTACCTTACCTGGTTGGATCGCCACAGCGGATTTACCGCTTAGTCCGGTTTCTGTTTCACTCAGCGGACCGCAGAGGGCACAGAACGAAATATGATCCCAGTCCGGGTTTTCAGGATGAGAGAACCCAAGCTGCTCATTGGCAGCGTTTGTGATCTTTACCCCTAACCGGGCTATGTCGCGGGCCTCATGTTCGACGATTTCAAACCCTAGCGCCTGCGCATCGACGACGACAAAACTATCGCCTCCATAAGCGGTATCTACTGTGATCGTGCCCAGACCGGATACCTCGAGCGGAACCGACAGCTTGTCAGCGAAGCTGGGCAGGTTCTGGACGAAGATACGTTGCGCCTTGCCATCGTGGCATTCCGCACGCACCCTGACCAGCCCGCCCGGAGCCTCAAGTACCATATAGGTTTCGGGCTCTTGCATCGGAATGATCCCGCCATCCAGCAATACGGTTGAAACACAGATTGAGTTCGAGCCCGACATTGGCGGAGTGTCTTCGGGTTCCATGATGATCCAGGCGGCATCTGCCTCGGGGTTTTTGGGCGGTACCAAAAGGTTGACATGTCTGAACACACCGCCACGCGGTTCGTTCAGAACAAAGTTGCGCAGGGTCTGGTCCTGCGCAATGTAACTACGCTGTGCCCAGAGGGTGTCGCCCGGTGGTGGGGCGACGCCCCCGACGATGACATCCCCGACTTCGCCTTCAGCATGGGCGGAAATCACGTGAACGGTTTTGCTGCTTCGCATCATCGAATCCTATCTGTATGTTGCGACTGGTTCGCCCAACGCTTCGAAAATGGGCGTGATCCCGAGACCAGGACGATCCGAGGCTGTCATCCGGCCATTAACGCGCTTCGGCGCGCCTTCAGCGATATCTACTGTACCGTAAGAGTTGAAATCGGTGGCCGAGAACGTGAACTCTGACGGCGTCGACCGGGCCAGATGGGCGATAGCAGCTGTGGTGATGTCACCCCCCCAGGTGTCTTCGATGGTCATCGGGATGCCATGCGACACGCACAGATCACGCATCAATCGCGCCTTGGTCAAACCTCCTACCTTGGAGATTTTCAGATTGATCACATCCATAGCGTCCTCGGCGATACCACGGACCAGCGTGTTAGGTGTGTCGATCACTTCGTCCATCACGAACGGCAGGGCAGTGCGACGACGGATCGAGACGCATTCCTCATAGGTCAGACACGGTTGCTCCACGTAGACATCCAGGTCTGAGATCGCACCTACCACACGTGCGGCCTCGTGTCGGGTCCAGCCAGTATTGGCGTCTGCCACCAGCAGATCCGTCTTTTTCAGAACCGCACGGGTGGCGTGAATGCGATCGATATCGTCATTGGCTTCACCGCCTACCTTAAGCTGGAACTTGGTATAGCCTTCAGCCGCATACCCTTCGATCTTTTTCGCCATGATTTCGGGCGCTTCCTGGCTTATCGCGCGATAAAGCACTACGTCTTCCTGCGCGGCACCGCCCAGCAGGGTGTAAAGCGGTTGGCCTGTGGCTTTGCCCAGCAGGTCCCAGCAGGCGATATCGACAGGTGCCTTGGCATATGGATGACCCCGCAAGGCCGCATCCATGGTGCGATTGATCTGGCCGATATTGAGCGGATCCTGTCCAATCAGATGTGGCGACAATTCGGCTAGACCGGCCCGAACCCCAAGCGCGAAGGACGGAAGATAAGCCGATCCCAGGGGACAACACTCGGCATAACCCTTCAGACCTTCATCCGTGATGATTTCCAGAACGGTGCTGTCGAAGACTTCGACATAGTTGCCGTTGGACCAGCTATAGCGGCCTTCTTTCAGCGGCAAATCCACCTGATAGACATTCAGCGCGGTGATTTTCATGGGGTGTACTCCAGATCAGAAGCGTGTGGATGCGTAAGGTTTCATGTCGAGCGCCGGCTCGGTGTCCGTGACCAGATCAGCGATCAGTTCTGCTGTGCCTGCGGATTGGGTCAGCCCCAGATGGCCATGACCAAAGGCATAAAGAACCTTCTGTGTATGGGCTGAACGGTCGATCACTGGCAGGCTGTCGGGAAGCGACGGGCGAAAGCCCATCCATTGCGTGCCACCTTCGAGGTTCAGGTCAGGCATGAATCGCCCGGCCTTTGCCAGCAGTGTGTCGGCGCGCTTGTAATTGGGTGCCAGTTTCAGCCCTCCTAACTCGACCGCGCCACCGATGCGCACACCTCCGTTGATTCGCGTGACGACAAAACCGTGCCCTCCAAATGTCAGATGGGTGCGCAGGTCAAAGGCCCCTTCGGGCAGAGTGGTGTTATAACCGCGCTCTGTCTCAAGAGGGATGTGATCGCCCAGGCATTTCGCCAGTTGATGAGACCAGGCCCCGGCGGCCACGATCACTTGTTTCGCAGCAACTTCACCTATCGAAGTGGTAAGGCGTACACCCGTATCGATCAGCGTCAGCGCGTTGATCCCTGCTATTTCAACCTGTCCGCCACGAGCAGTGAACTGTGCGGCCAAATGGCTTGTCCAGCGGGCCGGATCGATCGTGTTCATCCAGGTGGGCGTAAACCCAGCATGGGTAAATCTCCGGTGAAGCCCAGGCTGGATTTCGGCAATTGCGTCGGGGCTGTCCAGCAGATCAAACGGGATGCCATGATCCTTGCGTAGCTCCCATGTGGGCAAGCTGGCGCGGAATTCGCCTTCACTCTCGAACAATTGCAACTGACCTTCGCGCTGCATCAGTGCTTCGCCATCCACATCCGTGATCTGACGCTCCAGCGCGGCGCGGCTAAAATCCATCAGCGCGGCCTGTGCAGACAAAGAGGCGGAATACCGGTCCCGCCAGCTGGCCCGCCAAAACCTCAGCATCCATGGTGCGATGCTCAATGCGTAAGAGGGGGGAACTGAAAGCGGTCCCAACGGATCAAGCAGCCATTTCGGGGCCTTACGCATGATCCCAGGCGTGGCCAGTGGCACGATGTCGGTAAAGGCGAAGGCCCCGGCATTACCTTTCGAGGCACCAGCTCCGACCCCTTCGCGATCCAGCACCAGCACCTGTTTACCGCGCTTTTGTAACTCCAACGCTGTGCTGATCCCGATGATACCGGCGCCGATCACAACAATGTCCGTCCGGGTGTCTTGCAGCATGGCCAGATGTTCTCAGATTGTGGTTCAGTCGCCGGGGGCCGGACCGTGCCAGCCCCCAGTTTTTATGTCAAAGGAAGATTCCCCCGCGGAACGGATCGTTCTGCGCGAAAATCAGTTTACCTTCGGCCATGATGTGGGCTTGTCCGGTCAGCGTCGGGATGACACCGCCATTGAGGCCGGGCTGATAGCTCAACCGATAAGGGCTGCCGATCACGCTTTCATGCACAATCTCTTCCCCCGGGGCCAGAACTCCATCCGCCGCCAAACAGGCCAGACGTGCTGAGCTGCCGGTCCCACATGGGGATCGGTCATATTGATCGTCCGGGCACAGAACAAAGTTCCGGCTGTGAACGTCTTTTTTGGGGGATTGATCCTGCAAGATCACGTGATCCACCGGTTCCCCGTTTTCACCCCGCACATCCTGATCGATACAGGCGCCGCGTATTGCGATAGTCAGATCGGTGAGGGCACGGATATTGCCGGAATTCACTGCCATCGGACTAGGGTCGACAATGAAGAACCAGTTGCCACCGTAAGCCAGATCGCCGGTCACTTTCCCATAGCCTTCAACATCAACTGATACAGAGGCCTTGACCCGCCGACTTTCGATATTGGTGACGCGCACGGTATTGGCATCCAATAGGTCGATCGAGATGATGCCAGCCGGTGTTTCAACTTTGTGAGTACCTGTCCCGATCCGGCCCATATGCGCCAGAGTGACGCCCAGACCGATGGTGCCATGCCCGCACATACCCAGAACTGCATCCGCGTCGAAATAGATCACGCCGGTCTCGCATTCCGGATCTTCAGGTGTGACCAGAAGCGCCCCAACCATGCCGGGTTGGCCGCGCGGCTCCAGAAGCACGGATTTGTAGAACGCCTCATGCTGGGTGGCCAAGCGTCGTGCACGCTCGGCCAGTGGGCCCAACCCCAGATCGGGGCCGCCGTCGAGGATCACCCGCGTGGGCATTCCTCCGGTATGGCTGTCAATCACATGCATTCAGCAATGACTCCGCCTTGGCTTGACCAGTCGGCAAACCAAGTGCGGAACAGGCTGTATTGCTGTTCACAATAGTTGCGCTGGGCATCTGTCAGCTCGTCTGTTTTGTTGAAGTGCAAACGGTATTCCTCTTCGCCGTTCAGCACCAGCAGATGCTTGTAATACAGCACCAGATCGGTGCCTTCGTCAAAGCTGGCCAGCACACCAAAGGCCTCTTCAAGTTCCCGCGCCCGCAGGCGGGCTTCGGCGTGACCCGCCGCCGCCTTCTGGCACAAGGCTGCCAGCAGAAGTGCCTCTTTGGGCAAGGCGGTGCCAATCCCGGTGATTGAGCCGGTGGCACCGCAATTGACGAAGCCATGATAAACCTCGGTGTCTACGCCGACCATCAAAGTGACCTGATCATCTTTCGAGGTAATGTGTTCCGCCGCATAGCGCAGATCGCTTTTGCCGCCGAATTCCTTGAACCCAACCAGGTTCGGATGATCTGCACGCAGTTCCAGGAACAAATCGGCGCGGGTTGCGAAACCGTAGACCGGGCTGTTGTAAATGATCGCCGGGATATCCGGTGCAGCCGACAAGATCGCCTTGAAGTGGTTGCGTTGTGCTGCGATGGACGATCCGCGCGACAGCACGCGCGGGATGACCATGAGCCCAGCCGCGCCAACCTTTTGCGCGTGCGTGGCCAACGCTACGGCGGATTTGGAATTGATCGCACCGGTGCCGACGACTACAGGCAGGCCTGCCTCGATCAAACGCTCGACGCCTTCCATGCGTTCGGCGTCAGACAGCAACGGCCAGTCGCCCATCGAACCGCAATAAACAACTGCGGACATGCCTGCCGCGATCATTTCCCCGCCCTTTTTTACCAGAGAGTCGAAATCCGGTGTTCGGTCGGCTTTGCACGGGGTCATCAGAGCTGGCATGGTGCCGGTGAAGATATTCTTGGACATGAAGGTAACCTTCCTCAATGTTTCAGGGGGCCGGTGTGCTTAGCGCACATTGGCCAGGAATTTTCGGGTGTTCTCGGACTGCGCATCGCCGAATATCTGCCCGGGTGGACCGATCTCTTCCATCACACCCTGATGGAAAAAAGCAACCCTGTCAGACACATCACGTGCGAAGCCCATTTCGTGCGTGACACAGATCATGGTCATGCCTTCTTCTGCCAGTAGGCGCATGGTGTCGAGAACCTCACCCACCAGTTCGGGATCCAGCGCCGAAGTCGCCTCGTCAAACAGCATGTATTCCGGTTCCATCGCAAGCGCGCGGGCGATGGCCAGACGCTGCTGCTGGCCGCCGGATAGGGCCGAGGGGTAGACGTCAAGTTTTTCACCCAAGCCAACGTGGATCAGTTGCTTGGCCGCGATGTCATGGGCCTCTTGCTTTGACATTCCTTTGACGATTTTTGGGGCCAGCGCGACATTTTCCATCGCAGTCAGATGGGGAAAGCTGTTCCATTGCTGAAACACCATGCCCAGCTTTGTGCGCAGCTTGTTGATGTCGGTGGCCTTCGCATGAACATCAGTGCCATCGACTCTGACCGAGCCCTGCTGGATGGGTTCCAGCCCATTGATGCAATAAAGAAGGGTCGATTTACCGGAGCCTGACGCACCGATCACCGACAGGACTTCTCCTTTCTGCACATCCAGATCGATGCCTTTCAGAACATGCAGCGAACCGAAATACTTGTGCAGGTCGCGAATTTCGATCATTGGGCCCACCTTTTTTCAAGAGACGCGGAATAGCGCGAAATCGGATAGCTGAGCGCGAAGTAAAATGCGCCTGCGATTGTCAGGATCAGGAATGGTTCCTGCGTTCGGGTGATCAGGATCTGGCTGGCTTTGAGCAGTTCGACATAACCCAGAACCGACACCAGCGCGCTGTCCTTCATGACACCAAGCGCAACTCCGACCCATGCCGGGAACACAGCGCGCCCGCCGATCGGAAAAACGACATAGCGCAAGTCCTGCCAATAGGTCATGCCCAGACTGCGCGCGGCTCGGCGCATGGGATCACCGACAGCCTCGATGCCACCACGCGCTACATTCGCAACCAAAGCTGCAGTGTAGATGGACAAGATCACCACGCCCGAGGCGAACGGATCTAGGTTTAGCCCGACAATAGGCGCAAAGTTGTAAAACAGTACCAGTTGGATGATCAGCGGAACTGAACGGAAAATATCCAGAAACGGGGCCAGCGTCAGGGTTGCTGCCAGCTTGCCCTCGTACAGGATCCACCCGCAAACTACTCCAAGAACCGTTCCGATGGATATCGACAGAACTGAAATCCACAGCGTCCGCAGAGCGGCTTCGCCCAGAAACCACAGATCGTTGACGTTGAAGCCGCTGAAAAAGTTGACAGTGGGTTGCATCTGCACTTCCTTCAGTAGCGGAAGAGCCGGGTCGCCAGCAGGCGCGAGGCTCCGAGGATGATTTTGACGATCACGTAATAGATGACGGCCGTGACGGCGAAATATTCAAAGATGCGGAACGTGCGCGAGGCAAAGAACTGCGTCTCGCCCGACAGTTCCCGAAAGCCGACCAACATACCCAGAGATGACATCAACACAGCCCAGACCATCTGGTTGGTGATCGGGTGATAGACGATGCGAAACACCTGCGGGATCACCACGCGTGTGTAAGCCTGCCACGCGGTCATGCCCAGTGAACGAGAGGCGCGCAACTGCGTTTCGGGGACAGCCTGAAAGCCTCCGCGAAAATTTTCAGCCAAATAACCGGCGCAATTGAATGTCAAACCCGTCAGCACAATGAAATAAGGCGACAGGTGGATACCAAATGCGCCAAGTCCGAAGCCGAAAAAGAACAGCTGGAACAGGGCAGGCGTATTGCGCGCCAGTTCGACCCAAGCTGAGGCGAACCAATAGAGCGGCCCTTTAAGGTGCAGCCGTGTCAGTGCCAGACACAAACCGATTATGATGCCCAGGATCATCGCCATCACCGCGACCTGCAACGTCAGCAGTGATGCTTCAAGCAGATCGGGCAGGCTTTTCATTACCGGTCGCCAATGGAAGTTATAGTCGAACACAGGTTTCTTTTCCGCTGTTACCCAGCTCTTTCGTCCGGCTGAAAGCGGACGAAAGAGCATTTTGGGGTGGGATCAGTACATCACACCAGGAATGCGCAGTTCGGGTGCTTCACCGCCGACATATTTGCCCCACAGATCCTGATAGCGGCCCGAACGCACCTGATGGGTTACGAACAGGTTCAGGAAGTTCAGCCATGTGACGTCCTGTCGTTTGCCCACGACAGAGGTATAATCCGTTGTCCAGGGCATACGCGGACCGGCAATCACGGTTTCATACTGCTGGGTTATGGGCAGAACGGCAGTGTTGGTGGTGATGCCGATGTCGGCCTTGCCCTGTGCGACCGCCAGAAATACTTCGTTTTCCGACTGGTAACCCTGGTAGTTGCCTTCTTCGCCCCATTCGGCTGCGATTTTTAGCCATTCCTGCTCTGGCACAGTGCCAATTGCGGCGGCAACGCGTTTGCCACGGATATCTTCGAAGGTTTCGATGCCACTGTCCGCGTTTACGACACCCTGCGCATAGTAGATTGCATAAGGAATGGTAAAGCCTACGGTCCGCGCCCGTTCGAGGCTGTCCGAGGTTGCACCGAACACGACATCAGCACGCCCGGTCACGATGACGGGCAAACGCTCGGCCCAGGTCAATGGCAGGATTTCCGCTTCAACTTCAAGCGCCGCAGCCAGATCGTTGCAGTATTCTACATCAAAGCCTGCCGGTTCGTTGTTGGCATCACGATAACCAATTGGTGGAAAATCCAAAACAACGCCACAGCGAAGAGTGCCGCGGTCAACGACATCATCCAGCGTGTCCGCCATCGCTGGAACTGCGGAGAAAGTAGTGAAGGCCGCCAGTGCGACGAGTTTCTTGAGCATGTGATCCTCCCTGAATCAAACGATGGGGTTACGAGTAACGGATATTGTATCCAACATCCAGTATTAAAAATTTTTTATGGCCGCAACCGAAGCACTCCATAGCCGGCTGCGGGATAGACCATCATTCTCTCTAGAAACGACTTTTCATTCATCGATCACTTTAAGGTTCTGCGGGCCGATCCGGGTTCAAGAACTTGGTTCCTCATTCAGTTCGACAATGACCGAACAACGAAACATGGGCCAAAAGAGTTGTTTGAGTTAAGTTGTGGTATGTCGTTTGAACCGAGACTCGATATCGTCGGAGCCGCACTCGCGGACTCAAGCCGCGTCCGCATTCTGTGCGAACTGATGGATGGTCGATCGCATACAGGTAAAGAGCTGGCGTCTGTTGCCGAAATCGCTCCTAACACCGCGAGTGAGCACCTGTCGAAACTTCTAGCCGCAGAAATGATCACTGCCGAGAAAAGCGGTCGGTGTATCTATTACCGCATCGCCAGCGATGAGGTTGCGGAAACTCTTGAACAGATGTCAGCATTGTCGCCCACTGATCATCTTTACAGAGGCCGTAATCGGGGATGCCCGCCGGAATTGGTGGCGCGGACCTGTTACAACCACATCGCCGGCCGTCTTGGCGTATTATTGGCCAAGCGATTTGTGGAGCGAGGTTGGATTTCTGTCGAAGGAACGAACGCGCGATTGACGCAAAGTGGAAGCGAGCACCTGAACTGTATAGGTATTTTGTCTGACATAAGACCGTTTGGTCCGGTTAAATGCTGTTTGGATTGGTCTGAACGACGCCGCCATTTCTCTGGTCCTTTTGGAACCAATCTGCTCGAACATGCCCTGTCGCAGAAATGGGTGACCCGCCCGCTCAGTGGTCGAGTTTTGCTCATCGAGCCAAAGGGACTCAGCGCTCTGGAGCGGCATTTTGGCATTTCCAAAGCCGCATTGTTTGGTCACTTTGACCCCACCTGAACTTCGGTCGGAACCGAACTGTTTAATGTGGCGAATGATGGGTGCTTTCGATCATGTGTTGCCAAAAGGAAGGTGACTCCATGACCATGCAAATCCAATCCAGTCGTTTTGACCTTGAGGCGGGTTTCGAGATTTCCGTGCAGGTTCCGCAACCGCATGCAAGTGCTCTGCTTCAGGCCATTTACCCGGTAGCCGCGCTTGGCTACGGGGATTACGACCGCGTTTCTTTTCAAACTGAGGTTGGCATTCAACGGTTTCGATCTTTGCCGGGAGGGCGAAACGCGGCTACCGGTCAGGTAGTTGAAGTGCCGTGCGTTGAACTCTCGTTCTTCGTCCCCGATCAAAAGAACGTTCAGGACGTTGTGGGCACACTTTATGCTCAACATCCTTATGAAGAGCCGGTCATTCTGATCCGATCTGCTTTGCGCACGTTGCACCGGGCTGGAATGGACGAAAACAATCCCAACAAGTTCTGGAACCGTCCGCCTGAAGATTGGGTGCCGGAGGTTCACAGAACCGATGGACACAGTCAGAAATCATGAGCGCCTGACAAGCCGCATTGTGTTAGCCGACGGCACCTGACACGTTTACAAAAATCGAATAGACGCAAGACGTCGCGGTTATGAACAACATATTCTGCCTCACGCCCCCAAATGTAAGGTTCGAGACAGTATCTGGCACCCGTATTTTTCCCAATAATTCACCGGTCGGGGAAAACACATGCACGCCATCTGCGGCTGAACACCAGATGTTATCGTAGGCGTCGACGCGCAACCCGTCAGGCAAACCCTGATCGATCTCGGCCAGGTCACGCATGTTCGCAAGACGACCATCAGGTGAGACGTCAAAGCTGCGCAGTACCGATGGGACGGAAGGGTCGTGGCTGCTGCCGGATTCGGCTACGATCAGGCGGCTTTCACCTGCTGAAAAAGCCAGCCCGTTTGGTTGCACGAAATCGCGGGACATTGCAGTGATCGCCAAATTTTCAGGCGCCACGCGATAGACGAAACTTCCTTCTTGCTCCTTATCCGCCTTGTACCCCTCCAGATCGGATAAAATTCCATAAGTCGGGTCGGAAAACCAAATCGAACCATCCGAGCGGACAACGACATCATTAGGGGAATTCAATCGCTTTCCGTCGTAGCAATGGGCAAGGGTGGTTCGGCTGCCGTCTAGTTCGGTTCTGACAAGTGACCGAGTGCCGTGCTGGCAGGTTAGCAACCGCCCCTCTCGGTCACACGTATTGCCATTGGCGTATTCCGAGTTTTGCCGATACAGGCTGACGCCGCCAAGGGGGGTCCAGCTGTAGATATGGGCGCGGGGTATATCTGAAAACAGCAGCATGTCATGGGCTGCAAACCAGACCGGTCCTTCTGTCCACACATGACCCGACGAGATTTGCGTCAGACCGATATTGTTGTGGATCAGGTCGCGGAATTCGGGACGGATGATCTCGTAAATCTGTGAGCCGGTCATGCGTCATATCCTTTCCGGCTGGCCAGTGTGACCACGCCAACAATCACCAGCCCCGTAAGGATCAGGCGAATTCCGGCCCCCAGACCGTAAGAGTTCAGCATCGAAACGATCAGGAACATGAATAATGCCGCCCCCCAGATGCCAGGGACATTGGAATTGCCGCCGCTGATCGAAGAGCCGCCGATCACCACAACGGCAATCGACATCAGCATGTATTCGGTACCCATATTCAGATTGGCCCCGCCCGAGAAACTGGCCAGCAAAAACCCGGTCAGAGCGGCGCAAACGGCCGAATTGACATAGATAGCGAACCGCACCGCGCTGACCGGAATGCCACTCAACCGTGCCGCACGTAAGTTTTGGCCTATGGCGGAAATCCAGCGTCCGGCGATGGAACGTTCCAGCAGCACCCAGGCACCGATGGCCAGAAAAATGCCAACCACAGCGACGTTGGGGATGCCTAGCGCACCTCCGGTCGCAAACTCGGCCAACGGTTCCGGTGGTTTGATACGCAGGCCCCGGTTTGACCAGATCGCAAGCGATTGATACAGGAAGGACGCTGACAATGTGGCGATGATCGGCGGAATGCGCAGCAGCAGAATCAGCGCGAAGTTCACCACTCCGCAGCCGATGCCAACACCGATGGCCACCAGCAAGCCCGGCAGGATCAGCATTGTCTGTGTATCCATGAATTTTAGGGCAAGCGTAGCGGCCAATGTCATCGTGGCAGGGATCGACAAATCAATGTTGCCCGGGCCAAGCGTGATCACAAGCATCTGTCCTATGCCGACGATGGCCGAGAACGATGCGAAAGTCAGGGCTGCGTAGAACAACGATCCAGTACCTGATCCGGCGATTATGCTGGTTGCCGCGAAGGTTAACGCCGCAGCAAGATAAGCCCAGAGCCATGGTTTATGGAACGCAACCCGCGCAAGGTTTGAACGAGATTGGGTCACAACGGCCTTGTCGGTCATGCTGTAACCTCCTTTCGGAGAAACAGAAGCCGTACGGCCAGGACCAGGATCAGGATTGCGCCCTGCGCGCCGATTTGCCAATCGGGCGACAGGCGCAGGAAAGACAGGAAGCTGGCCGCAAGGGTTAGGGTCAAAGCGCCAATCACGGCACCAAACGGCGATATCCGTCCGCCGACGAACTCTCCTCCGCCAAGAATGACGCCTGCAATGGATAACAAAGTATAGCGAAGAGCGATGTTGGCATCCGCAGCCGTGGTCAGCCCGACCAGACACATGCCCGCCAGAACTCCGAAAAGCCCGGCTAGTCCATAGGCGGTCGCGCGCAATCGGACCACGGACCAGCCAGCGCGTTCCATTGCGCGTTCATTGCCGCCGACGCCCTGAAGGATCACTCCGATCCACGACCGCTTGATCAGCACATGTACCGCTAAAGCAATGACCAAAGGTGCAATCACCGCAATCGGTATCAGAGGTGTCTTCAGGCTCATAAGAGATTTCAGCCACTCGGGTGCCGCGCCACCGGGCGAAGGCAGGATCAGCACCGCCAGCCCACCCCATACAAAGGACATGCCCAGCGTTACTACGATGGCGGGCAACCCGCGAAGTTGGATCAATGCACCCAACACGGCGTAGGCAAGGATTGCGGAGGCCAATATGGCATAGCCCAGCAGCGGGGTGTCATGTACAAAAGTCGCTGTCACACAGGCGCAAAAACTGACGAAAGTACCAACTGACAGGTCGATATCGTTGACCATGATGATCATCATCTGCGCGATGGTTGCCAGCGCCACGGGGATCGCAAGATTGAATAACAGATTCAGGCCAAAGTAGCTCATAGCGCGGGGCTGCAGGTAGAACACCGCACCCAGCAGGACGGCCAGAGACATCACAGGCAGCAACAGGCGCAAGCGCTCGCTCGTCATTCGGCGGCCTCCTGCATTTCAAACGAAGCATGCAAAATGCTTTCCTCGGTGATCTCATCACCGGTTAGTTCCGCCGCAATTAACCCACCGCGGAACACGAAGACCCGGTCGCATTGGAGGATCTCGTCGGTCTCGGTCGAATACCACAGGAAGCAGCGTCCTTTTGCTGCCTCGTCCCGGATCATCTGATAGACTTCTTTTTTGGTGCCGACATCGACGCCGCGCATCGGGTCGTCCATCACCACAACCGGCGCAGCCGAGGCCAAAGCGCGCGCAAACAGCACTTTCTGCTGGTTGCCGCCCGACAACGACAGGATCGGGTTGAGCAGATTTTCGGTGCGGATACCGATTTTCTCTTTCCAACTTTGCACCAGATCGGCTTCGCGTCCACGGTCCACCATAACTCTGGGGCTGAACTCGGGCAGGGTGGTCAATGACAAGTTTCGCAGAATCGACCAGAGCGGCATCACCCCGTCACGAGCCCGGTCACCGGCGATAAACACCACTTCCGGGTCACGGGCGGATTTCCATTTTGGTGCGTGATCGAAGAAAAGCCTGGCCAGAGCTTCTGCCTGCCCGTGTCCGGCAAGACCGGCAAGGCCGACGATTTCGCCCGCGCGGCCGCTCAGCCCGTTGGCCGCACGCACGATTTCGGGTCCGAATTCTCGTCGTGACAGGCCATTGTCGGCCGTCTCGACTTCGGGTGCGACATGCCCCATCGCATCGACAATGGAGCTGCGCGTAAAGGCCCCAGAGGGCTGGTCCTCGACGATCTGGCCGTCTTTCATAACGATAATGCGGGTTGAGACCTCAAATATCTCGCCCATCATATGCGAGATGAACAGAACCGCACCTCCAGCACTGCAGAACCGTTTGATATGTTGCAACAGCTGCTGCGCGATGGCCGCATCCAAAGATGATGTCGGTTCATCCAGAATGACAAGGCTGGGTTCTCGGTCCCGGTCGGCGAAAGCAATTGCGATCTCGACCATCTGGCGTTCGGCGATAGTCAGATCGCCAACGATTGTGCGCGGACGGATGCCGTGACCGGGGAAGACATGATCCAGCGCATCTTGCATCTTGTGTCGCGCCACACGCCGCCAGCTTCTGCGCGGCATTGTGCGGTAAGGGATGCGCAGGTTTTCCAGAACGGTGAGATTTGGGCACAGCGACAATTCCTGAAACACACTTCGCACGCCTGCGTTGTGCGCATTATTGCTGTTGCGCAGCGCAGGGTCGTTACCACGATAGTGCACTTTGCCCTGCGTCTGGGTCAGCCGCCCGTTGATGACATTGGCCAGTGTCGATTTCCCGGCACCGTTATGTCCGACCAGACCAATGCATTCGCCTGGCCTGATCATCAGGGACGCCGCCTGCATGGCGTGAACAGGCCCAAAGGACATATGAGCCTGTTTCAGTGTGACAACCGGAGCGCCGGGCCCTATTTCACTGTCTCCCATCACCGTTTATTTGGCCGCGGCGATCACGTCTTTGGCTTCATCCTGTGTGTATTCCACATTTGCGACCGAGCCCTTGGGCGTAGTTTTCAATGCCTCGACAAGATCGTCCTGAGTTACTTTCAGGAATGGCACAGTCAGATCCTTGGGAACGTCATTTCCATCAAGAATCTGTTGCGCCACCCAGAAAGCCAGTGTGCTGACGCCGGGTGCAATGGAAAGGGACGTGGTTTCGTATCCGTTGGATGCCTGCTCATCGGCCCACCATTGCAACTCGTCCTGACGGTTGCCCATTACGATGGTCGGCATAGAACGATCCGTGGCTCCGATGGCCTGAGCCGCGCCATAGCCGTCGCCGCCTTGAGTCACAATGCCCACGATCTCGGGCAAACTGGGCAGTATACCGGCAACCGCTTTTTGCGCCACATCCTGTGCCCAATCGCCATGGACCGAACCGACGATTTCGAAATTGGTGTTCTTGACCTCGTCATGAATGCCCGCGCTGATTTCGTCATCGACGAAAACGCCGGCCAGCCCACGGATTTCCAGCAGGTTGCCACCGTCGGGGTAACGTTCAGCCAGATATTTGACCTGCTCGCGGCCCATTTGCTGAAAATCTACGGCAATGCGCCAGGCACAAGGTTCTTGCACGATACCGTCAAAGGACACGACGGTAATTCCTGCGTCGCAGGCGGCTTTCACCGCGCCGTTGATTGCAGTCGGCGAAGCTGCGTTGATGACGATGGCGTCATAGCCCTGCAGGATCATGTTCTGAATCTGCGCTGCCTGTTCGGTGGCCTGGTTTTCTGAGGTGGTAAACGCATCTGCTGCTGCGACAACGCCCTCTGCAATAGCGGCATCCCCGTTCTTTTGCCAGCTTTCCAGCATCGCCTGCCGCCATGAGTTACCGGCATAGTTATTAGACAGAGCAATGCGTTTTTCCGACGTATCCGCCTCGGCAACGGGGGCTGTCAGGGTGATGATCCCGGCCGCCGCGCCGAGCAATATGGCCTTCAGTGTCATGTTTTCCTCCCAGAGCGGCCCAACCGCCGCACGTTTTAAGTGCCCGCCCGTTCGGACTGACGAGGTTAGAATTCACTGGTCACGGCCTTCGGGTAAGAGTAGGACGCGCGCAATCCTTGCGGATTCCCGCAAACACGTTGCGGTGATCCGCATGACAGAGGCCCGAGTCGCTTCTATATTGGCGTGCACCGGCCCCGTCAGGTCGGGGTTTTGAAGGTGTGCCCATGGCCGATCTTGCATATTATCTGCGGATATCGAACCATCTGGCCGGCAATCTGGATATCAAATCCGCGCTGCGTTCGGTCAAATCAGAGATCGACCGCATATTGGAAGTTGATCATCTGGATGTCTGCCTGATCGACGACAAGGGATACTGGAACACCAGTTATGAGGTTGGGCTGCGCACCAGCTGGAGCCGCACCCGCGCTCCTGTTGAGGTATCGCCTGTGCGTGATATCCTTCTCGGCGATTGTGACAGCCTGCTGACAGGGAACGCGCCGGAAGATCCGCGGTATGTATTCGATGGTGCCGACTGCGAACCCATTCTGAAGTTCAATTTGCGCAGCAGAGTGAACGTGGCGATGAAAGTGCTGGGTCGTACGATCGGGGCGCTGAACTGTTCTTCGCAAAAGCCAGATTTCTACGATGAGCATGCAGTGGAACAGGTGCGAAACATTGCCGATATTCTGGCACCCTATTTTTACGCTCTGCGGGCCAATGAACAGGCCCGCCGGGAAGCGATCATGCGCACCGAATTGCAGGCCCGGGAAGAGGGTTTGCGGCTGGGTGCGCTGAGCCTGACCGATGCGTTGGAATTGGAGCGTCAGAGAATCGGTATGGATTTGCATGATCAGACCCTGGCCGACATGACCCGTATCAGTCGCGATATTGAACGCTGCAAAACCTTCGAGGATATTCAGAGCCTGCGCGACAGCGTGCAGAACTGCATTCAGGGTTTGCGCGAGATCATCGACACCTCGATCCCCTCGTTGCTGGAACTGTTTGGATTTCAACACGCCGCGCGTACCCATCTGGAACGCGCGATCGGCGTGGGACAGCAGATCGATATTGACGTACGTGACCGGTCTCATGGGCTGATCGACCAACTGCCTCAGGCCAAACGCATCGCTTTGTTTCGGATCACTCAAGAGGCTGTCAACAATGCCGTCCGACATGCCGGTGCCAACAGGATTGAGGTCGAGGTTGACTGCCGGGACGGCTTGCAACTGCAAATACGCGACGACGGGCGCAGCAACGGTGCGGTCCTGTCCGGGCAGGCCTCGGGCGGGTTGACCCATATGCGCACCCGTGCCCGGCTGATCGCGGCGCAGTTTGATGTCCGATATGATGGCGGGACCGTAATCAGCGTGTGTCTGCCAGTCTCCGAATGCCCGCAAAGCGAGGGGGTCGCATGAAGGTTCTGTTGGTCGAAGATGACTCAATGCACGCCAATTACCTGCGCGAGCTGGTGCAGGACGCTTTGCCCGAAGCCACCGAGGTGTCGCTGGCTACCAACGGGCGCGATGGCGAGGAACAGGCCCGGCGGGGCGCCGTCCAAGCCATCGTGATGGATCTGCGCATGAAGGAGCGCAACGGTATCGAGGCTGCCCGCACCATCTGGTCGGAGCGACCCGACACCCGTATTCTGTTCTGGTCCAATTATTCGGATGAAGCCTATCTGCGTGGCATAGCCCGGATCGTCCCGAAAGAAGCCGCCTATGGGTATGTCCTGAAAACCGCAAGTCCTTCGCGTATGCATCTGGCGTTGCGCGCGGTGTTGGTCGAGGCCCAGATCATGGTGGATCGGGAAATCCACCACATACAGCGCAGTCAGAGTCGATCGGGTGAAGAGTTAACCGAGGTCGAACTGGCCATCTTGTCGGATCTGGCATTGGGTTTGCCAGACAAGACGATTGCATTGCGACGCAAGTTGGCGCTGCGGACGGTGCAGAACCGGTTGTTATCAATCTATGAAAAGCTTGACGTTGGCGATCTGCCGCTGAATGGCTTGGACATTGCGATCAACAAACGTGTGCGGGCGGTTTCCAAGGCGATGACGTCTCAGATACTGAACCGCGAGGCTATTCTTTCGGCGGAAAAAGAACTTGGACTGTGGTGGCAGCGCACTCAGGTCGCGAGCAGCAGATAAGTTGGATTGAGGGTGTGTCGAAAACAGCTGAAAAGTAGACCTGTGGCTCGCTATGATTTTTGAAGCCAATAGGAACTTGGACCGGCTGAAAAACCAACCCGCCCGTGGACAAGTAACAGATTGAACACAAAAAAACCGCGCGGTTGGCTGTACAGCCAACTCGCCAACGTCCTCGAAATCTAGGCACGCACTGTTGTAGAAAGATGTTTTAGGTGAAT
Organism: Ruegeria sp. AB9; assembly: GCF_056542585.1. Classification (NCBI taxonomy): domain Bacteria; kingdom Pseudomonadati; phylum Pseudomonadota; class Alphaproteobacteria; order Rhodobacterales; family Roseobacteraceae; genus Ruegeria; species Ruegeria sp. AB9. The sequence goes on from NZ_JBQGAA010000016.1 coordinate 55,608, forward strand.
GCTCGGTTGGTGGTAGGAAAAACTCGAAATTCACTTCGTCGATCCTACCGATGCCAGTCGGTCGTAGTTTAATCGACATGTTGAGTGTGTTGTTCCCTAGCTAGCCAAGACTATTCATTGCATATCGCGGAGGAGTGCTTGTCCTTCTTTCAAGGCTTTAGAAGATGCTCAGGCAAACGCCTATTGCACAGGGGGCAAGACTAGTTTGGTCTGTTCTCAAGTTTTTCAACAGCACCTGTTTTCGCCCATTGGCTTATATGGTGGTATAGGGGGGTGAATGTCGGGTCAATCTGCTCTGACGACCCCAGTTTCAACCCACTTGTCAAAAAGCGCCAGAACGGCTTCGCAGAAGGCCGCGTCGTTTATATGAGCATCCAGTTCTGTCATCGGTACCCGACCGGGCATGACCTTGCGCGCCTCGTCCACCATTTCGGCCAGTGCCTGTGGGTCGTGCGCCTCTTCGCCTTGCTTGTCCCATGCTTCGACACCCAGAACTGGCAAGAAGAAATGCACAGGTCCGATCGCGGCTTCCAGCCGGGTGGCGAGCTCCTGAATCCAGGCACGTCTCTCAGCCCCATTGAAGACCGAGCTTTTGATCAGGCGATTATGTTCATGGAACGGGCGGTCGGCGTATTGCTCGGGGATGTCCTGCCAACCCGCAAAATCCAAGAGATCAAGGGCACCAGGTGCCACCATCTGCGGAGTCCCGACGCGCCCGGCATTGGTGACACGATCATCACCGCTGGAGACGACTGAACCCGCCATCAGGTTACCAAACTCCTGCATACAGAAATCCATTACGCAGGCGAACGCGCCTTCGCTTGCCAATTTTTCATAGGCCATGCCGCCCATGCCGGTCGAGTGGAACACGGCCACTTCAAACCCGCGTTCTTCCAGTGCCGGTTTCAGATTTTTCATATAGCGCAGGCAGGATGAACCCAGGCTGGTCATCCCGATCAGCGGTTTGCTGCGATCTGGGGCAGTCGCCGCTTTGGTTGCACCCACCACGGCCCCAGCAGCTTGGCTAAGCGAAGATTTGCAGATCGAGTTCATGCCGTACAAGCCCCCGGCCCAGAGGATCATCTGAATATCAGGCGCTAACCGATGAGGCGGGATCAGAGGCGAAAAGCTGACCGTTGACACGATGTATTTTGGAACGCCCATCGGCAGCGCCTGCGCGCAATCCAGTGCTAGGTCCGTGCCCATGGTCCCGCCCGTGGCCAGCATCCCGTCAAAACGACCATCTGAAAAGGCCTGCGCAACAACTCTTGCGGCTCCGGCGGACATTATGCGGAAGGCTTTGTTTTCGTCTCCTTGCGCGATGACTTGTTCTATGGTCATGCCACCGGCAGCGGCAACGTCGTGTTTTGAGATATCTGTCGGCGCGGACGGATCGCCCAGAACCGACACATCCATTGTCATCACGTCAGCACCCTGCGCTTTGATCGCCTCTTCGATGAAACGCATTTCGGGTTCTTTGGTGTCATAAGTACCGATCAGCAGGATTGTTTTATCGGCCATTTGAGCCTCCCGTCTAAGTGTGCCGTTCGAGGTATTGGATCATCAATCTTCGGGCGATTTCAATGAATCGCGTGTTGCGTATGTCCGATCCATCTTCGTCGAGGCGGGATGAGACCCATCCCACATATGTTGCAGCGCGCAGTGCCATGAACAGGTCGATTTGATTGGTGCAGACCGGTCGTTCTGATCGGTACCCCACCAGCAAAGCATCGTGCAGCAGGTCGAAATCAGGTTCGCCCAGGTTCTTGAGGAGTGTCGTCGCGATATCAAACAGACGAAAACCGAACCCGGCATCATCGAAGTCAATCAGCCACACTTTGTCTCCGTCCACCAGGACGTTTTCACGGACAAGATCGGCGTGGATCAACCCGTAATCCAACCGGTTTTCCACGCGCCGAAGGTCACGATCTGCGATATCCCGGAACGCCAGGAAAAGGGCCCGGTCCGTTTTTCCAAGCGTTGGGTTTTCCCAGAAACTACCCCAGACAGGGGCGTCTCCAAGCAGCCCGCTGCGATCCCATGACCAACGCACGAAGTCCTGAGGAGGTGCCCATTGGTTGCTGATGTGGTGCAGCCGTGCCATTTCCCGGCCGATTGAGCAAAAGACGCCTGTCCTGTCCTGATGCGTCAAAGCCTGTCCTGTCGCACCCAAAGGGCGCCCCGACAGCCAGTCGAGCATGTCGACCTGAATGCCGTCCACCAGATGCAGATAGCGCCCATCTGCGGCCGGGACGGGCGTTGGAACCCGGACCCCGTTTTTGCCGAGAACGGCCATCCACTGTAGCTCTGACCGGAGTTCGGCATCCGTTCGCAAGCCCTTGCGATGCAGTCTCAGGGCATAGGCGGTCTGGCCTGACTGAACGCGATAGACGCGGTTTTCCCGAGCCGCCACAAGAGACGCCTGGCCATCAGCCAGCCCCCAAAGGGACAGCGCATGTTCCACGATCTGCTTCATGCGACCCGTGGCGTTTCCGCCAACACGTCGTCCAGCGTGTCGAAAAGAAGATCCGCGTTTTCGACAGAGAATGGCATGGGCGGGCGAATTTTCAGAGTATTCTTGTGACGCCCAAGCTTGGAGTGAATGATCCCGCGCTGGCGCATGGCGTTGATGATACGGTCAGTGAATTCACCGGCGGGTTCCTTGCTGTCGCGATCAAGGACCATTTCAGCCCCGAATATCAGCCCCGAGCCGCGTATGTCTCCGATGACGTCATATTTTTCTTTCAAAAGGTTCAGCCGTTTTCGCGCATGGTGGCCAACGAGTTTGGCGTGCTCGACTAAGTTCTGTTCTTCGATTTCTTCCAGAACAGCCATTGCAGCGGCACAGGAAACCGGGTTTCCACCAAATGTATTGAAGTACCTGTATCTTTCGCGGAACCTCGCAATAATCTCAGATCGCGTTGCGACACCACCCACCGGATGACCGTTGGCCATGGGTTTGCCCAGGGTCAATATATCCGGCACAACGCCCATCTTCTGATGCGCCCACATATGAGTGCCGGTGCGACCAAAGCCCGACTGCACCTCGTCGCAGATCAACAGGCCTCCGGCCTTGCGTACGACCTCGGCTACGGTTTTCAGCCAACCGTCGGGATGGTCGGGGAAACCTTCGTTCAGAAAGTAGGGGCAAAGGATCAATGCGGCAAAGCCGGTTCCGGCCCTTTCGTGCTCGGAAATTTGTTCCGCTACCGCTTCAGCAAATTTCGCCCCGTCCGGATCGGGATTGCGGTAATTGTCAGGCGCACGGACAAAGCGGAAGTACTGGTCCAGACCGAAGCCAATCGTCGGGACATTTGACCTGCTTAGCTGGCTGATCAGCGCCGTGTTTCCGTGATACGTGGCGTCGGTGGCAACGATACCACGTTTGCCGGTCACGGCCTCTGCCATGCGCAGGGCGATGTCGTTTGCCTCGGAACCGGTGCAGGTCAGGATGGCTGTATCCAGCGTTGCATCCATCGTCCCGGTCAGTTTCTCCACGTAGTCCAGAATACCGTCATGCAGGTACCGGGTGTGGGTGTTGAGTGTGCTTGCCTGATGGCAGATCGCTTCGACCACACGCGGGTTGCAATGTCCGACATGCGGGACGTTGTTGTAACAGTCCAGATACTTACGTCCGTCCGCATCCCAAAGCCAGACGCCTTCACCTTTCACAAAATGAACCGGCTCATCATAGAACGTCGAAGTGTTGGGGCCCAACAGTCTGGCCCTGCGTTCAATGAGTTCGACAGATTTCGCTGGAAGAGTCATGAGGGTGGCCTTCTCTCAGAGTTTTATCCAGGCAGTTTTCAGGTCGAAGTATTTTTCGATCGCGTGCAGAGATTTGTCGTGCCCGTTGCCGGATTGGCGAACACCGCCCAGCGGAACGGTCAGGTCGGCGCCACCATATGTGTTGACATGCACCACACCAGCCCGAACGCCAGCCACCATGCGGTGTGCGCGGCTTAGGTTCGACGTCCAGACACCGCCCGCCAGCCCATAGACTGTAGCATTGGCAAGACGGATTGCTTCTTCCTCGTCTCTAAAGGGCGTAACGGCCAGAACTGGGCCGAAGACTTCGTTCTGGAACAGGTTGTCGGTTTCCTTCACTCCGGCCATGACGGTGGGTGCCATGTAATAGCCGCCGGTCTCTGTCAGAATACGGGTGCCACCGGTGCGGCGCTCGGCGCCTTCTGCTTCGGCTTTTGTCACGAAATCCAGATTGGCCTCTAACTCGGGAAGGCTGTGAACTGCTCCGATGTGGGTGTTCAGGTCCAGTGGGTCGCCGACGCGGAAGGCTTCGGCATGGCGGCTGATCTCGGAAACGAAGTCTTCATAAATCTCCTGCTGGACCAGCAGGCGTGATCCGGCGACACAGACCTGACCCGAGTTGCGGAAGATACCAGCGGCTGAGACCTCGGCCGCTTCGGCCAGATCGGGGGCGTCGGCAAAGACGATATTCGGGGACTTGCCGCCCAGTTCCAGATAACAGCGTTTCAGGTTCGACCGGGCGGAATACTCCAGCAGCCGCCGCCCGGTTGCGCCTGATCCGGTAAACACCATGATGTCGACATCCATTGACAAGGCCAGCGCTTCGCCAACGACGGAACCCCGCCCGGTCACAACGTTGAACACCCCTTCGGGCACCCCGGCTTCGGCGGCCAGCTCGGCAATCTTGAGCAGGCTGAGTGAGGCGCTTTCGGCCGGTTTCAGCACGACGGAATTGCCTGCCGCCAGTGCCGGGGCAATCTTCCAGCTGCCGATCATCAAGGGAAAATTCCAAGGCACGATCGCGCCAACAACCCCCACTGGTGCGTGATGGACCAAGCCAAGAACGTCATCGCTTGTCGGGGCGATCTGACCGTAGATCTTGTCGACCGCTTCAGCATAATACCGGAAAGTTGCAGCAGCCGAGAGCGCCTCGGCTTTAAAGGCCATGTTGATTTCGGTCCCGTTGTCGCGCACGCCCAAAACGGTAATCTCAAGCGCGCGTGCTTCGATCAGGTCGGCCAATTTCAGCAGCACTTTCTTCCGACCAGCGGGGGCCATACGCGACCATCGTCCGTCTCCGAACGCTGTGCGGGCTGCACGCACGGCGGCCTCGACATCGTCCGGCGTGCCTTCAGCGACCAGCGCCAGAGGCTGACCGTTGATCGGAGAAAGAACCTGATGCTGGGAACCAGATTTGCTGTCCTGAAAGCGTCCGTTGATGAAATGCCCGCGCGGAGAAATGTCTTGCGCACGCAGCGCATCAATCGAGGATTGGTCCATGGGGGTTATCCTTGCTGAGTTGAATCTTCGTCGAGGACCGGTTGAGGTCTGATACGTTCCTTGTGTTCCTGAACCAGTGAGCGGACGTGCAACAGAATGATTCCAAGGATCATGATGAACAGGATCGCGGCAATCGGCCGGTCGATAAAATCAAGCGGGGTTTTTACCCGCGCCATGGCGCTGCGCAGTTTGACCTCCATGATCCCGCCCAGAACCATGCCCAGAATGATCGGAACTATGGGCAGGTTCAGGCGTTTCAGGATCAGACCGAACACGCCGAATCCTGCAGCAACGGCGCAGTCGGTGACGGAGTTTCGCAGGCTGAACACGCCGACAAAGGAAAGTGTCAGGATCATGATGCCCAGAAAGCGCGTAGGGATCTGAATGATCTTCAGCAGCAGATTGGTCGAGAACAACAAGAAGATCAGAACGATCACATTGAGCAGGATCAGCGACATGTAAAGTGCCATGACAAAATCCATCTGATCCGCAAAAAGCTGCGGACCGGGTATCACGTTGTGAACATAGAAGACCGACAGCATCATCGCGGTCAGCGCCTCGCCCGGAATACCCAACGCCAGCAGTGGAATCATCGCAGCCCCGGGAACGGCATTGTTGGCGGCCTCCGAGGCCACCAGGCCTTCGGGTGAGCCGTCGCCAAATTTGTCAGGGTCCTTGGAGGTTTTCTGTGCGTACGTGTATGACAGGAATTGCGATGTGAATTCGCCTGTGCCTGGAACCATGCCCATGAGCACACCTAGCGATGACGACACTGTTGCGATGCGTTTCAGGCCCAGCAGCTCTTTGAGGCCCGCAAAAATACTGCCGCGCACATGTGCCTCGCCCGGCGCGTGCTCTTTGTCGACCAGCAGCAGCAGCGCCTGGCTGATTGCGAACAGCCCCAGCACGACCACGATCAGATCGACGCCCGACGACAGCCAGGTTTGGTCAAAGGTAAAGCGCTTGGTGTATTTGACGGGCTCCAATCCGACGGTGCTGAGGAAGATGCCAAAAAAAGCCAACATCGCAGCCGAGAAAGTCTGACCGCGATGAGCGAGGATCACCAGCAGGATACCCATGAGGGCGGCCAGAAATATCTCGCGGCTGCCGAAATGCGGGGCAACCCAGGCCAGAACGGGCGACAGGACGATCAGGCAAAGGATCGAAAAAATTCCACCAAAGAACGAGGCTGAATAGGCCAGTGACAAAGCCCGATGACCCTCGCCCCGTTTGGTCATGGGGTAGCCGTCATAGGTGGTCAGAGCATTAACCGCCGTGCCGGGCGTGTTGATCAGAATGGCGGGGATCGCACCGCCATACATGGACGATCCATAAATACCCAGCAGTAGGGTAAGGCCGACGATCGGTTCAAACGCAAAGGTGGCGGGCAGCAGGATGGCAATGGCGACTGCAGCACCGACCCCGGGCAGCGCGCCGATGATGACACCGCCTACCGATCCGATGACCAGTGCAACGACGACTTGCCATTGGGCCAGAATTGCAAAGCCTGAAATCAGATTGTCCATCTTGGCCTCACAGATAGGTCAGCGCAAAGGCGCGCAGCCCGTCGGGCAGGTATTCGTATATCCGACCGGCCGGGATGTTCACCTGCAGCAACGCACGAAAGACCACCGCCACGGCCGCGCCGAATACAAGGGCAACGCAAAAGGCTCCTGGCAGCCGAAACCCTAATCGTATCGTCAGCAGGGCTGCAAAAAGCATGGTCGAGGGAAGATACCCAAGCCACGGAACCGCGACGACGTAGATCAGGAAGTAGGCAACGAATTCGAGGGACATCAACCAAAACGTCATCTCTCTCAAACGCCCGGGAATGCGCGGGGACAGGAAAGAACTCAGCAAGTGGAGGCCACTGAACAGAACCATGCCCCAGATCGCAATTTTGGGCCACAGGGCGGGTTGTGCAAACCACTTGGTTCGTTTGACGGCCTGAGTCTCTGTGCCGATCTGACTGAGAAGGAACAGGGAGAAACCAAAGAAAAAGAAAGCAAAGACAATATCGCCTGGACGTCGATAACGTCGGAACATGTCTTGCAGCGTCTTTGCAATCATTGGGGCCTCCTGATTGAATGAAAAAGACCCGGCAATGTTTGATCTTGCCGGGCCTGTTTCGGGTTATTCACCCAGGATCTCTTCAATTTTGGCGAATGAGGCTTTGTCCTGCTCGATTTGAGCGTTAGAAGCGTCCGGATCCTGCCAGTAGATCAGCGCACCTGTTTCGTCGGCCAGCTTTTTGGCTTTGTCAGAGGACAACGCTTTCTGAGCAGCGGCTGTAATCTTCTCACGTGCATCAGCCGGAGTGTCTTTGTGGACAAACAATCCGTTCCACAGAGCCAAAGGCAGGTCAGGATTAAGCTCTACGACGGTTGGCGTGTCCGGAACCAGTGAGATCCGCTCGCCGCCGATGCTGGCCAGAACGTTCACCTGATCAAGGCAGGGAAGAATAAGCTGCAGTGTCGTGTTGATCACATCTACGTCGCCCGACGCCAGCGTGTTGCAGTCCAGTGCGTCAAAGGCGGCTTCGCTGGCGAAGTCGAATCCGCTGCTGACAGCTGCTGCAAAGGTGACTTGTGTGGGCGGCAGAACCGATCCGAAATGGCCAAGCGCCACATCGTTTTCCTTGCTATGTTCAACCAGTTCTTCCCAGTTCGAAAACGGCGCATCCTTGCTGGCAGCGATGACGAAGGGGTATGTCAGAAAGATGCCGATTGGATCGAACGGGTTTGGGTTGAGTTCGGGAATTCCGATCTCTGGTCCAATGACAGGCACGCCGATGACGAAAGAACCGATGGTATAGCCATCAGCCGGAGCCGCTGCGACCTCGACGGCACCGGGGAATGGGCCACCGCCACCTCCGGGTTTGTTCACGACGGCGGCTGGCACACCGTACATGGCCTGAAATTCGTCGGCGACCATCCGAGTGAGCACGTCTTCCAGATCACCCGGAGGCCATGGAACGACAAAGCTAACTGGCTTCTCAGGGTACTCAGCCAGTGCGGCAGTTGCCGATGCTGCAAAAGCGGCGGCTGTTAGAAATTTCTTCATTGACACCTCCCGTTAGTGGTTCAATAAATGAACCGCGTTAACAATAATAATGTTGCTTTGTTAAGTTAGTTCTGTCAAGTATAACCTGAACAAGAGGACGAGAAGCACATGGGTACTGCCCTTAATGCCCTAAAAATGCTGGATTACTTTTCCAATACCCGCCCGGAGATTGGGCTGAGTCATCTCGCGAGGCTGTCGGGGCTGAACAAGGCAACCGCATTGCGCCACCTGCGTGCGCTTGAGGAATTTGGGTTGATCGAACAGAATCCGATGACAAAGTCCTATGCCATCGGACCGGCAGCATTGCGTTTGGCCGCGCTGCGCGAGATCGCGAGACCCGGGATTGAAAGCGCACGCCAGAAAATGCAGGCCGCAATGCAGATCGTCGGTGAAAGCCTGCATCTTTCGTTGCTGGAAAAGAACGGGCTGCAGACATCGCTCGTGGTTGAAACAACGCGGCACAGTGTACGCGTCAGCCTGGATCCCAGCGAGATGCTCCCGCTCAATGCGACAGCCTCAGGTCTTTGTATGCTCAGCTTTGGGCCAGCTCACCTCATGGACCAGTTGGATCAGGACGTTCAGGTGCAGTTCACAGATTCCACACTTACTGATCCAAAGCTGATCAAAGAGCGGGTCGCACAGATTGGCATATCCGGCTGGGCCAACAGCAGTGGTAGTTACGAGGAGGGGGTCTTTGGGTATGCCGCGCCGATATTTGGCATCGATCAGATTGCACTGGGAACCATCGCGATTGCAGTTCCTGAAGCCCGAGCCACCAGCGACCGCCTCCCTGCAATTCTGTCTGCACTACACGCACTTTCGACCAATCTGACTGCAGGTTTTGGCGGTCAGTTGCCCGATACTTTCCCAACCGAATTCCACCCGTGACCGAGGGCGGATTTAGAACCCGGAGACCCGTGACATGAAAGACTCCAACTTTCTGAAGGAAAACAACGCCCGTTACTTCTGGCACCCAATGGCGCACCCTGCCGACAGTCAGAAGAACCCGCCTACCATTCTAAACGGCGGTGAAGGGGTCAGCATCATTGATGTCGATGGTTACAGGGCGCTGGATGCCGTGGGGGGGTTGTGGAATGTCAATCTGGGTTATTCCTGTGAGCCGGTGAAGAAAGCCATAGCGGATCAGTTGAACGCGCTGCCATATTACTCCACGTTTCGCGGCACCAGCAACGACAAGGCGATTGAACTGTCTTATGAGTTGGCGCAGTTCTTTGAGCCTGACGGGCTGACCCGTGCTTTTTTTACGTCGGGCGGGTCGGATTCTGTCGAAATCGCGCTCAAACTAGCGCGCCAGTATCACAAAGTCCGAGGTGAAGCGGGGCGCACCAAATTCATCAGCCTCAAGCAGGGCTATCACGGTACCCATTTCGCTGCTGCTTCGGTCAATGGAAATCAGAAATTCCGCGCGGCTTATGAACCTATGATGCCCGGGTGTTTTCATGTGCCCGCCCCCTGGACTTATCGCAATCCGTTTGATGAAACCGATCCCGAGCTTCTGGCGCAGCTCTGCGTCAAAGCGCTTGAGGCCGAGATTGCGTTTCAGGGTGCGAACACCGTTGCTGCCTTCATCATGGAGCCGGTGTTGGGCGCGGGGGGTGTGATCCCGCCTCACAAGAGTTTCATGCCTATGGTGCGTGAGGTTTGTTCGAAACACGGCATTCTGCTGATTTCGGACGAGATTATCACCGCGTTTGGTCGCACCGGCAGCGAAAACGGAGCGCGGCATTGGGGCGTGCAGCCCGACATTATGACGACGGCCAAAGCGATTACCAACGGGTATTTCCCTTTTGGTGCGGCCATGATCTCGGGTCCGGTGGCCGAGGTGTTTGAAAGGGACACCACGGGCCTGGCGTCCGTTGATCAGGGGTACACGTATTCCGGTCATCCGGTTGGCGCGGCGGCTGCGTTGGCCGCCCTGTCCGAGATCAACAGGCTGCGGGTCTGGGAAAATGCGGCCGCGCGTGGGGATGAGTTGTTTGCCGGGTTGCAGAAACTGGCAGAAAAGTATGACGCAATCGGGGATGTGCGGGGCGGAGAGGGCCTGATGTGCGCGCTGGAACTGGTCTCGGATCGGGCGACCAAGGCCCCCATCGCTAAGCACCTGCCGCTGCAGGTTCAGAAAGCTGCCTATGAAGACGGCGTGATGGTCCGCGTATCCGGTAACAATATCATTCTGTCGCCGCCGCTGATCATCACTTCGGAGGATGTGGCCAAAATTCTATCAGCTTTGGATACTGGTTTGGCGACCCTTTAAGCGTTCAACCGGCCCCGTCTTACACATAGGCGGGGTCAGACTTTGATGGCCTGCAATTCCTCCAGCAGGTCCAGCAGTTGATCCAGTTTCTCCGGACCCATTTGCTCTTGGATATTGCTGGAGATCGCAAGTGATGTGGCCAGGTTTTCCTTGAGAATGGAGCGACCCGCTTCAGTGATCGTCACCATGGTACGGCGCTTGTCGTCGCTATCCTGACGACGGGTGATCTGGCCATCGGCCTCCATTGTGCGCAAAATGCGGGTCACGCTGGGCAGCAGCAGGCAAGCCTCGTGCGCAATGGTGCTTTGTTCTACTTCGCCCAGCTCATCCAGAACGCGCAGGATGCGCCATTTCTGCTCGGTCAGTTGGATTCCTTGCAGCATGTCCCGGATCGGGGCCATGACGGTTTCGCGGGCACGTAGCAGCGCGATCGGAAGAGACCGGGCGGTGCTTTTGGAATGGCTTTGAGTGGTCATGCGGCCTTCTAGAATGCTGTTTCGGAAATTGCAAAGATTAACAAAGCAATCTCTTGACAGCCGGTGTATTAAAAACTAAACATGTTAACTAATAAAAGGAGAGACCATGCCACATTTCCACGTCGAATATTCCGGCAATCTGGAAGACACGATCGACATGGGAGGCATGTGCGAGTGCATTCGGGCAACAGCGGCCGGAATTGAGACCTTTCCGATGCCGGGCATTCGTGTCCGTGCAATGCGTGTTGACCATTACGCCATAGCTGACGGCAACCCGGCGCATGGTTTTGTTGATATCTCGATCCGCCTGCGGGCAGGTCGTCCCCAAGAGGTCAAACAGGATGCCGCGCAGCGTATTTTTGAGGCGGTCAGAACTTTTCTGGCACCCGCCTTTGCCCAACATTCCATCGCGCTTTCGCTCGAGATGCGCGACATCGACCCCGAACTTTCACCCAAGACCGGCACGATCCGGGACCACCTGACCGCGACCACGCAGGAGACCTGAAACATGAGTGCGCTGGATACGAATATCGAAAAACTGACGGGCTTTTTGGCCCGGTTCAAAGAAACAGGCATCCGGAACCGCATTGCTGGTGAAGACCGGGACGGCTCAGCCGGCGTGTTTCAATCCACTTCGCCGGTCGATAAATCTGTGATTTGTGATGTCGCACACGGCACGGCAGATGACATCGACGCGGCGGCCAGGGCCGCTCATGCTGCCTTTGCCGAATGGCGTGACATGCCTGCCTCCGAACGCCGCCGTATCTTGTTGCGGGTCGCCGATGCCATAGAAGCCCGTGCTGAGGAAATTGCACTTTGCGAATGCTGGGATACCGGTCAGACCCTGCGATTCATGTCCAAAGCAGCCCTTCGGGGGGCTGAGAACTTCCGGTACTTCGCGGATCAGGTGATACAGGCTCGGGATGGTCAACATCTAAAGTCTCCGACCTTGATGAATGTGACGACCCGCGTGCCAATCGGCCCGGTTGGCGTGATCACCCCGTGGAATACACCTTTCATGTTGTCGACATGGAAGATCGCACCTGCGCTGGCAGCGGGCTGCACTGTGGTTCATAAACCCGCAGAAGACTCTCCTTTGACTGCGCGCCTGTTGGTGGAGATTGCCGAAGAGGCCGGGTTGCCCAAAGGCGTGCTGAACACGGTCAACGGATTCGGCCCCGACGCTGGCAAGGCTTTGTGCGAGCATGAGATGATCAAAGCCATTGCATTCGTGGGCGAAAGCCGCACTGGCAGCCTGATCGTCAAACAGGGCGCGGATACACATAAACGCAACCACCTGGAGTTGGGTGGAAAGAACCCGGTTATCGTGTTCGAAGACGCAGATCTGGATCGCGCCTTGGATGCGGTGATCTTCATGATCTATTCGATCAATGGCGAGCGCTGCACCTCGTCTTCGCGGCTTTTGGTACAGAACACGATCAAGGAAGATTTCGAGGCGAAGCTGGTTGAGCGCGTCAACAACATCAAGGTTGGCCATCCGCTCGACCCGGTGACCGAGATTGGGCCACTGGTGACCGAGGAGCACTACAACAAAGTCACCAGTTACTTCGACATCGCCAAAGAGGATGGCGCGACCATCGCTGCCGGTGGGGTCAAAGTCGGCGATGAAGGTTATTTCGTTCGCCCGACCCTGTTCACCAATGCCAACAACCAGATGCGCATCGCGCGTGAAGAGATTTTTGGTCCTGTTCTGACCTCCATCCCGTTTTCGACCGAGGACGAGGCGCTGCAGATCGCCAATGATACGCCTTATGGCCTGACCGGCTATGTCTGGACCAGTGACCTGACCCGCGCCCTTCGGTTTACAGACAAGCTGGAGGCTGGGATGATCTGGGTGAATTCCGAGAACGTCCGACACTTGCCGACACCGTTTGGTGGGGTCAAGGCATCTGGAATCGGACGGGATGGCGGCGATTGGAGCTTTGAGTTCTATATGGAACAAAAACACATCGGCTTTGCCACCGGGCAGCACAAGATCATGCAATTGGGTAAATGAGCCCCACCTGCGACCCCGAGCCGGGGCTGCCAGTATTCATCAGGAGGAACTGTCATGGGAAAGATTGTACAGGCCGCAAAGATCACGCATGTGCCCAGCATCTGGATGTCCCACACGATGCCAAAATACAAAGGCATCCGGCAATCCGCCATTGACGGGTATGCGCGGCTGCGTCAGGACGCGATAGACCGCAATGTGGATACGTTCGTTGTGTTTGATACCCATTGGATCACCAATCAGGGCTTTCACCTGAACACGAAAGAGCACCACAAGGGTCGTTTCATCAGCCACGAACTGCCGCATATGCTGGCGGATATGGAATTCAATTATCGCGGCGATCATGAACTGGGCGAGACCATCCTCGACGTCCTGCGCGAGCGCGGCGAGCGGGCCTTGGGCCATGCTCACCCCGATATGGGTATGGAATACGGTACTCTGCTGCCGATGCATTTCATCAACGACGGAGTGAATGCGCGGGTATTGCCCGTAGCGGTGAACCAATTCTCGTCGATTGCGGAAAACCGGGCCTGGGGAGAAGCAATCGCCGAAGGTATCCGGCGCTCAAGCCGCAACGTTTCCATTCTGGCATCCGGCTCGCTGAGCCATGATTTCACACCGAATGAACGCTCGGTCGACGGCCTGAATGCGGTGAATGGCGAGTTCAACCGCCAGATGGACATGCGCGTTCTGGAGCTTTGGGAACAGCGAAGGTTTGAAGAATTTCTTGAAATGCTTCCGGACTATGCAAAAAAATGTACGGGCGAATGCGCCATGAATGACACTGCATTGCTGTTCGGTGCGCTGGGTTGGGGAAGCTACAAGGGTAATATAGACATCTACACCCCTTATTTTGGCAGTTCTGGCACTGGTCAGGCAAACGTTAGCTTTTCGGTTTGAACCGGGTAGCTGAACACGTGGATTTGGCGGCGATCCCGTCACAAAGGAAGTTAGAAGATGAATTGGGACGCGTTTTCGCATTGGGGTCAGCATATCTCAAAATGGGCGGCCGATTACCACAAGACACTTGCTGAACGCCCTGTACGCGCACAGACCGCACCTGGGGAAATAGCGGCCCAACTTGCGATATCGCCCCCAGATAGTGGCGAGCCGATGGAAGCCATCATGGCCGATTTCGAACGTATCGTGATGCCGGGCATCACCCATTGGCAACATCCACGCTTCTTTGCTTACTTCCCGGCCAATGCAGCACCCCCGTCGATGTTGGCTGAGATGTTGGTGACGACAATCGCAGCCCAATGCATGTTGTGGCAGACCTCGCCTGCCGCGACAGAGGTTGAGGGCGTCATGGTCGACTGGTTGCGGCAGGCCCTTGGATTGCCCGAAGGTATGACAGGGGTCATTCAGGACAGCGCGTCTTCGGCTACTTTGTCTGCCGTGCTGACCATGCGGGAACGCGCCACCGGCTTTACCGGCAACCGCGAGGGTCTGAACACCAAGGGCGCACTGCGGATCTACTGTTCGGATCAGGTGCATTCGTCAATCGACCGGGCTTGCTGGGTTGCCAGTATTGGTCAGGACAATCTGGTCAAGCTGCCCACGCGGGGGGCTAGTTTTGCCATTGATGCCTCTGCGCTTGAGGGTGCCATTCAGAATGACATCGCCGCTGGACATGTTCCCGCCGGTATCATTGCCATCACTGGCGGAACGGGCGTCGGTGCCTGCGATGACCTGATGGTCGTGGCAGACATCGCGCAAAAATTTGACCTCTACACCCATCTCGACGCGGCTTGGGCTGGATCGGCCATGATCTGCCCCGAGTTTCGCGAGGCTTTGTGGAAGGGGGCTGATCGCTATGACAGCATCGTCTTCAACCCGCATAAATGGATGGGCGCGCAGTTCGATTGCGCAATACAGTTCCTGAGGGATGCCGCGCCACAGCTCAATACGCTGAAAATCGAACCGGAATACCTCAAGACTACCGGAGCAGAGGTGACGAATTATTCGGAGTGGACCATCCCTCTGGGGCGCAGGTTCCGGGCGTTGAAGATTTGGTTCCTGCTGCGCTCATATGGATTGGAGGGGTTGCGCGCGCGCATCCGCAATCATGTGACATGGGCCTGTGAACTGGCTGAAAAGATTGATGCCATCGCGGGTTTCGAGATCACCACCGGCCCGATCCTCAGCCTGTTTTCCTTCCGCTGTCCCGGGGACGATGCACAGCAGCAGCGGCTGGTGGACGCGTTGAACGATGACGGGCGGATTTACCTGACCCAAGGCATGTTTGATGGCCGCAAGATCATCCGCTTTCAGGTCGGGCAGTTCGATACCACCCGGGATGACGTGATGATGGCAGCCGATGTGATCCGGGAAGTGTGGGAGACCATGGAATGAAGTTTGCAACGTTCCTTGCGGGCGAAGATCGTTTTTTCGGGGCAATCACCGACGGCGGTGCAATTGCTTTGAACCAGGATTTCCCGGAGCACTCCAGCCTCTATGAGGTGATCGCCGCCGGTGCGTTCGATCAACTGGTGAAAGCTGCTGAGGGCAAACCCGTCACCCATACCGAGTTCATCTATGACATGGTGATGCCGGACGCCCGTCGTATCCTTTGCGTCGGGGTGAACTTTCCCGACCGGAACGCGGAGTACAATGATGGCAGCGCGCAGCCAAAATACATGTCGCTGTTTCCACGCTTTGCAAGCGGCTTTACGGGTCATAACCGGCCTCTGATCCGCCCGCCGGAGAACCACACGCTGGACTACGAAGGCGAGGTGGCCATCGTGATCGGCAAAGCTGGCCGTCGTATTTCGCAAAAGGACGCGTATGATCATATCGCTGCGTTGACCCTGTGCAACGAAGGCACCATTCGTGACTGGGTAAGGCACGCGAAATTCAACGTCACGCAAGGCAAGAACTGGGATAACTCGGGCGCAATCGGCCCGTGGTTGATACCGTTCACGAATGCGGCCCAGCTAGACAACGCTCGCATTCAAACTCGCGTGAATGGTGAGCTTCGACAGGACGACACGTTGAACCGCATGATGTTCCCGATCCGGCGTGAGATTGAGTATATCTCGACCTTCATGACGCTGCAGCCGGGCGACGTCATCGTTACAGGTACGCCGACCGGGGCAGGCGCGCGGTTCGACCCGCCGAAATATCTTGTGCCCGGGGACGTGGTCGAGATCTCTGTCGAAGGCATCGGTACCCTGCGCAATACTATTGAGGACGAACAGGTATGACGCCTGAAGACCACATGCGCGCAGCAGCCGACCTGCTGCAAGCTGAAACTACGCGCGAACAGATCGGCCTGCTCAGTCTGCGCCACCCTGAGATGGGGATGGACGATGCCTATGAGGTCCAGAACGCCATCTACCGACAGAAACTGACCGAAGGGCGCAAAGTCATTGGGTGGAAGATCGGCCTGACATCGAAAGCGATGCAATATGCGTTGAACATCGATATTCCCGATAGCGGAATTCTGTTTGACGATATGGCGTTTGAAAATGGGGCAACTGTTCCAGCCGGGCGATTCATTCAGCCCCGGATCGAAGCTGAGATTGCGTTTGTCATGAAATCTGCCGTTGGAGGGGAAGACGTGTCCCGCGAGGATATCATCGCTGCTACGGATTACGTCGCGCCTTCGATTGAAATTCTGGACACCCGGATTCAACGGATGGATCCAGAGTCTGGCAAGGCCCGCACGGTTTTTGACACGATCAGCGACAATGCTGCCAATGCGGGCATCGTGCTGGGTAACGAACGCCACGGGGTGGACGCTTTTGATCTACGTTGGGTTGGCGCTTTGACGTTCCGCAATGGCGAGATCGAAGAAACCGGTTTGGGCGGGGGTGTGCTCAACGATCCGGTTGAAAGTGTGATCTGGTTGGCGCGTCGCATGGCGCAATACGGTCAGCGCATCGAACCCGGACAAATCATATTATCTGGCAGTTTCATCCGCCCGGTCGAATGCCCCTCGGGAACAGAAATCCACGCGGATTTCGGTCCATTTGGCTCGGTCGATGTCAATTTTGCTTGAGAGGAACGCCAATGCCCGCGCCAACCAATACGTTCAAGGCCGCGCTGAAGGCGGGAGCCCCTCAGATTGGATGCTGGATTGGCTTGGCCAATGCTTATGCGGCTGAGATCGCCGCGACCGCGCAGTTTGACTGGCTGCTGGTTGATGGAGAGCATGCGCCAAACGATCTGCGATCGATCCTTGAGCAAGTGAGGGTGATTGAAGGGTCTGGCAGTGCCCCTGTCGCACGTCTGCCTATTGGTGAGACCTGGATGATCAAGCAATATCTCGATGCCGGTGTGCAGAATATTCTGGTGCCGATGGTCGAAAGCGCCGATCAGGCGCGCGATTTGGTGCGGGCTGTTAAGTATCCGCCGCATGGCGTTCGCGGCGTTGGTTCCGCTTTGGCGCGAGCCTCGCAATTTGCGGCTATCCCGGATTATCTGAAAACAGCAGATGAACAGATTTGTTTGCTGGTGCAGGTAGAAAACAGGCTGGGGTTAGAGGCGCTGGACGATATTCTGGCGACCGAGGTCGATGGGGTGTTCGTGGGGCCGTCGGATTTGGCCGCGGACATGGGCCATATCGGTGATGCAGGGCACCCCGAAGTGGTTGAGGCCGTGCTTGATGCGATCCAGCGCATCGTGGCGGCAGGCAAGGCTGCGGGGATCCTGACGCTGGACCCGGCTATGCAGCGAAAGTGCCTGGATCTAGGGGCAACATTTGTGGCCACCGACATTGATGTGACTTTGTTTGCAAAGGCAATCCGCGCTGCTGCCGCAGCAGGGCTTAAGCTGCTGCCCAATCAGACAGTTTTAGGAACCGCGCGGACGGGTGCGGCGTCAAAATACCTGCAACAACTCTGCAAACACTGGTCGCACAAGGCCCAGGTAGCTTTTGATGAAACGCAAGGCAGCGTGTGCTTCCCGGATGGGAAACATGTGACCCTGACGGCGAGTGACACCAGTCTGACCATCACTGCCAGCACGGGTCCGCGAGGCGATCTGGTCCGATGGCAACAGGTGATTGAGGCTCATCTGGTGCGTTTTGCCTTTCGTGAAGAGTTCAGCATTGATTGGGCAGGTTGCGATTAACTTGGACTGGCTTTGATTCCGGTGCTTCGGCAACTGGATAAAAGGCTGACACGACTGTTTAATTTGGACCAGCAGGACGATAGGTGTTTTTGAGCGAAGCGATTGCACCGAAAACCTCTGCCCAATTGACGGGTGAGAAAGGGTTTAATGCTGAAGGTTGTAGTACATCAGGGTTTTCACAAGACCGGGACCCGAACCCTGCAAACGATGTTGTTCAGGAACCGTGCCCGCCTTAAGAGTCGTGCGAATATTCTGATACCGCGTGATTTGAAGGAAGCGGGCTTTTCTGCGCGACGTTATTCTGTTTCGCAAGATGAGAAAGCCCTTCGGAAGTTCCGCGAGAGATTTCGAACAGCTTTGGTACCTTTGGAAGGGCAGATCGATAAGCCGCTTTTTATCAGCAGCGAGGAGTTTGCCGGCCTGATCCCCGGGCGCAAGAATGTGTGGTCCTATACTCAGACGCATGTTTTGGCTGACGTAATATTGGATGAAATCGACAGATTTTCGGATGGCACTGCGCGAACCACATTCTTTTACACGACCAGAAACGCCTCTGATTGGATCAGGAGCGTTTATTGGCAAAACATCCGCTCGAACAGAATTCGGGAAGACCTTTCAGAGTACGCTAATCTTCTGCAGCAGGGTGCAGATCTTGATGGTGTGGTAAGCCGTGTGCAGGAGGCTGTGTCTGCGCGTGCAGATGTTGTTTCCCTCAACGTTTCCGGGCTTAGTGATCGCCTGTTCCCCACAACAAAAGCGCTCTCGATGTTGAACGTAAGGTCCGACGATTTGACATCCGTTGCCAACCTGAATGTTCAGCCAGCTGGAGCGTGGGAATATTTTCTTGAGTTAAACCGTTCGAACAGGACCGATGAAGAAGTTTCGGTGGCAAAACGGGCTCATTTGGACAGCTTGAGGATGTCGGACCAGTAGAGTGCCGACCTTCAACTGTTTCAGGCAACCGCATCAATCATTCTCTCTGAGAATGGAGCGCCGCCTGTTTGATCAGCTTTCATTCGGACAAGCGACCGGTGTTTAAGATGCTGAGGACGCTGCGTAGATTAAGTGCGAGGTCAGGACCAACCCAATAAAGCTCAGTGCGGTTTTAACGTGTGAAGCTTGTAAAGCACCCGCTGCGCCCGAGGGCCACACCTAAAGCTCCTGAACACCATACACGGTCAGAGTGCTGACCAGATCAGCATAATCTTCACGGGCTTTAGAACCTGCACCGGTGTTCCACATGTAGTACCAGTTCAGCATCCCAAAGACTGACATTGTGGCGCCTCGAAGCTTGTCCTTGTCATCATTGAAGGCTTCCGGAGACAGTTCCTTTAGGATATCGCGAACAAATTTCACCAATTCAAGCTGATAGCCGCGCAGAAGTTTCTGCTGTTCTTCAGTCAATGCGCTCATACCACTGATCTGCACCCGGTGCTCATCATCTGCCCCCTGGTAGGCAAACAGGATTTCGCGCACCGCCTTGCGCAACTTCTGCTCCGGCGTGAGACCACTCAGGTCCACATTGCAAATTCGGTCACGTAGCTCGCGCAGGTAGGTTTCGAGGATGTCATACAGGATGGCATCCTTGCTGTCATAGTAGTGGTAAATGTTTGCCTTCGAAATCCCGCACTCTTTTGCCAACAATGTCATCGAGGCGCGATCAAATCCTTGATCGGCGAACACTTTGGCTGCCGTTTTCAGGATTTGTTCCCGCTTTTGGTCGTGGTCTTTGGCGATTGTACGGGCCACGGCTTATTCCTTATCGCGATTGTCGACGACGCGCTTCGCCTTACCCTGAGAGCGTTCGACGTCGCCGGGGTCACCTACAACAATTTCCGTTGAAACGCCAACGACGTCCTTGATCCGCTTTGTAAGCATCCGTGCCGCGGCTGTTTTGGACAGTTCATCGGTGGAATCCGGTGCAGACTCAACAAAGACTCGCATGGCGTCCATGCGGCCGGATTTGTACAGTTCGATCTGATAATATGGGGCAAGGCCACCCGTCGCCATGACCTGTTCCTCGATCTGGCTGGGGAAGACGTTGACGCCGCGCAGGATCATCATGTCGTCACTTCGGCCAGTGATCTTGGCCATCCGGCGCATGGAACGCGCTGTTCCGGGCAGCAGGCATGTCAGATCGCGCGTGCGATAGCGGATCATCGGGAGCCCTTCCTTGGTCAGGGTCGTGAACACCAACTCGCCGGTTTCACCATCAGGCAAGACCTCACCAGTTATGGGGTCAATGATTTCAGGCAGGAAGTGATCTTCCCAAATCACCGGGCCGTCCTTGGTTTCAACGCACTCATTGGCTACCCCAGGACCCATGATTTCGGACAGGCCATAGATGTCGACTGCATGCATATCAAACGCAGCCTCGACTTCGGCGCGCATGGCGTCTGTCCAGGGTTCTGCGCCGAACACACCAACTTTCAGAGAGCTTTCACGCGGGTCGAGGCCAGCTTTGTGGAACTGTTCAAGGATATTAAGCATATAGGACGGAGTAACCATGATCCCATCGGGACGGAAGTCGTTGATCAGGTTAACCTGCTTTTCGGTTTGCCCGCCGGACATGGGGACGACGGTCGCGCCAAGGCGTTCAATACCGTAATGGGCGCCCAGACCACCGGTGAACAAGCCATAACCATAGGCGTTGTGCACCATGTCACCCTTGCGCAACCCCGACGCACGCAGGGAACGCGCGCCCAAGTCCGCCCAGTTGTCGATGTCGTTTTTTGTGTAGCCCACCACCGTCGGCTTACCTGTCGTGCCGGAGGACGCATGCAGGCGAATAATCTCGCTGCGCGGCACTGCGAACAGACCGAAGGGATAGTTGTCGCGCAGATCGTTTTTGTATGTGAACGGAAACTTCGCCAGATCGGACAGCTGCTCAAGATCATCAGGATGCACGCCGGCCTCGTCAAACCGCTGCTTGTACATCGGAACGTTGTCATATGCGTGGCGTACGGACCACTTCAGGCGCTCTAACTGCGTGGCGCGAATTTCGTCGATCGAGGCGATCTCGATCGGATCCAGGTCCGCTTTGTTTGGGGAAAGGTCTTCCATCGTGTAACTCCTCCAGTCGCGAAGCTATTCTTCGAAATTCTGCCCACCGACCGCGCGTGAGATGCCGCGAAACTCAGCGATCAAAGTGTTATCCTGATTGGTGACATGGACGTCGTAGATTCCGCTGCGCCCGGTCACAGTGACTTCGGTCGCGGTGGCGGTCAGACGGTCCCCGTTTCTCCCGGGGGCGAGATAACTTATCATGTTGTGCTGAGCGACGGTTGCCTTGTTTCGGCTGTTGCAGGCAAAGGCAAAAGCGCTATCGGCCAGGGCATGGGTGACGCCTCCGTGGCATATCCCGTGCCCATTGCAGTGATAACTTTCGATGGTCAGGGTCAGAACGGCATTGCCTTCGTCGACATCAACCAGTTCCATCCCGAACCACTTGCTGGCTTCGTCATTTGCCCACATTGCAGCGGCGGATTTTTCGGCGCGTTCTTTCGGTGTCATCGTCAGTGTCCCTGAAAGTTCGGTGCGCGTTTTTGCAGAAAACTGGATACGCCCTCGGCATAATCAGCGCTTTCGCCGCAGGTTTTCATTGCGTCCGCTTCCATCTCAAGCTGGTCACTCAGTGACGTGGTGGCTGCGGATTGAATGCACTGCTTTGTCAGCCCCAGCCCGAGAGTAGGCCCGTTCGCCATTTGCTCCGCAAGAACACGCGCCTCTGACATCAATTGATCGTCTGGCAGTGCCTTCCAGATCAGCCCCCAATCTTCGGCTTGTTTGGCAGGAAGGGGTTGGGCTGTCAGGGCCAGCCCCTTGGCGCGTGCCTCACCCAACAGGCGTGGCAAGTGCCAGCTGCCGCCAGTGTCCGGAATCAGGCCAACCTTGGAAAAGCTCTGAATGAATTTAGCACTTTCTCCGGCCAGAACCATGTCGCAGGCCAGCGCAAGATTAGCACCAGCCCCGGCTGCCACCCCGTTCACGGCGCAGACCACCGGGAAATTCATGGACCGGATCAATCGGACAAGAGGCGCATAGAACGTGCGTACCGTCTTGCCCAGGTCTGGCGGGCTGTCCATTTTCGACGGATCGCGATCACCGAGGTCTTGACCAGCACAAAAGCCTCGCCCGGCACCGGTTAGCAAAACTGCGCGGGCCCCATTGTCGTGCGCGGTTTTCAGCGCGTCCTGCAGCGCCAGATGCATTTCTTCATTGAACGAGTTCAGCTTGTCTGGGCGGTTTAGGGTAATTTCGACCCAGTTCCCGTTGTCTTGTACAAGAATCGTATCGCTCATGACTGTCTCATCTGTTCTCGTTTCAACTTAATCATTGCATTAACCGAACGGTTGGTCAATATATAAACCCGTACCGAATCTGAACCGATCAAAGGGATGGCAAATGTCGCAGTCGCCGCTGGTAAGCGTTGAATTCAAAGGCGACGTGGCGTGGGTCACAGTGGACAACCCGCCGGTAAACGCGACCTCGACAGGGGTTCGGCAAGGGCTGTCTGACGCAGTAGATGCTGTCAAAGGTGCGCGTGCGGCCGTTCTGAGTTGCGCTGGCAAAACCTTCATCGCAGGCGGCGATATGTCTGAGTTTGATGCGGTGCCGGTTGAACCGCATTTGCCTGATGTCGTGCAGAAAATCGAAAACAGCGAGGTGCCTTTTATCGCCTGTATGCATGGTAACGTGCTGGGTGGCGGGTTTGAGATTGCCATGGCCTGTGCCTGGCGGATCGCTGCGCCGGGTACAGGCTTTGGCTTGCCAGAAGTCAATGTGGGCTTAATCCCCGGGGCAGGGGGGACACAACGTTTGCCGCGCCTTGTGGGGATGCGGGCGGCAATTGACATGGCTTGTTCAGGTAAAATTCTGAAAGCAGAGGCTCTGACCGAGCTCGGCGGCGTTGACCTTGTTGCCGAAGACCCCAAGGCGGCTGTTCTGGAGTTTGTTGCCGACCTGCCCGAACGTCCGGAACCAGTCAGTCAGCGTTCCGTAGCGGAGTTCGCACCCGACCTGTTGGAAGCAAGCCGTCAGGCTTTGGAGAAGCGCGCAAAGGGTCAGAAATCGCCGGTGGAAATTCTGACGGCGCTTAGTTGGTCAGTTGAGTCGTTTGCAACCGCACAACCGAAAGAGCGTGCGCGCCATCTGGAATTGCGCCAAAGCCCGGAAAGCCGCGCGCTGCGCTACGCTTTTTTTGCCGAACGCAATGTGTCCAAGCCATCGTTGATCAAAGGCGCGGCCGCTCGCGATGTCAGCCGAGTTTCCGTCGTCGGCGGTGGGTTGATGGGCGCAGGGATTGCAACTGCGGCCCTGAATGGCGGGCTATCCGTAACGCTGATCGAGCGAGACGCAGACGCAGCGGCGGCAGCGCACAACCGGGTTGAGGGGCTGCTGCAAGGTGCAGTCAAGAGGGGCAAGATGTCCGAGGCGCAGCTTCGGGATCGCCTTGCCGCGTTTCGTGCGGTGAACAGTTATGAAGAAGCGGCGGATGCGGAACTGGCGATCGAAGCGGTGTTCGAAGACTTGTCCGTCAAGCAGCAGGTTTTCGCGGAGCTTGCCAAGTATATGGACGGCGATGCGATTTTGGCCACGAATACGTCTTACCTGGACCCACTTGAGATATTCGATGGCATAGAAAACCAGTCCCGGTGCGTAGGCTTGCATTTCTTCAGCCCGGCCCATGTCATGAAATTGCTGGAAATCGTGCGTACTCCGCACACTTCTCCCGAAGTTGTCGCGACAGGGTTCGCACTTGGCAAAAAGCTCCGCAAAGTCTCGGTTCTGTCGGGTATTTGCGATGGTTTCATTGGCAACCGAATGTTGGCAGCCTACCGGCGTGAGGCCGATTATCTATTGGCGGACGGGGCGCTGCCTTATCAGGTAGATCAGGCAATGCGGGCGTTCGGAATGCCCATGGGTCCGTATGAACTACAAGATCTGACCGGTCTTCAAATTGCTTGGGCTAACCGCAAACGTAATGCCGCGACACGCGACCTGAACGAACGATATGTTACCATAGCTGACCAGTTATGTGAGATGGGGCGTTTCGGTCAGCGTACTGGCAAAGGTTGGTATCGTTACGAAGAAGGAAATCGCAAACCGATCCGTGATTTCGAAGTCGAGGCGTTGATCGAAGCCTATTCTGCCACGCAAGGTATTAAGCGCCGGGCATATTCTGAAGAGGAAATATCTTCTCGGGTTCTGGCAGTATTGGCCAACGAGGGGGCATTGATCATCGAAGAGGGGATCGCCGAAAACGCCGAAGCTGTCGATATGGTTCAAATCCATGGATACGGATTCCCGCGCTGGCGAGGAGGGCCGATGAACTACAGCAAGGAATCCGGAGCCAGCCGGTCCAACGCGATTATGGTAACCGTAGCAGAAGAAAACCCCGGCTCGTGGCGCGTCGCGGACCGGTTGGAAAACAATTAACATGTTGATAGTTACAAAAGTGACCATTAACGCATTCTCGAGTCATGTTTCACAGGGAGGAGACAGAACCATGAAATTTACAAAGTTGAGTACTCTACTGGCCTCAGCGGCGCTGGCCGTTTCGGGCACAGTGGCATTGGCCGCGGATTACACGCTGACCATTTCCAGCTGGGCGCCCCCGACCCACGGCATCAATGCCAAGATGTGGCCGAAATTCGTGGAAATGGTCGAAGAGGCCACCGATGGTAAGGTTACTGCTGAATTGAAGCTGGGAATCGCCCCGCCACCGGCGCAGATGGACCTGATCATGGATGGTGCAGCAGATGCCTCGATCATCTTCCACGGCTATCAACCGGGTCGGTTTGTCACGACTAAGATGATTGAGCTGCCCGGATATGAAGGCTCGGCTGAAGACGCTTCTGTCGCGTATTGGCGTACTTATGACCAGCATCTCAAGGCGGCAGACGAACATCGCGGCGTCAAAGTTATTGCCCTGCACACGCATGGTCCGGCACAGCTTCATTCCAGCAGCCCAGTGACCACGCTCGATGAGGTGTCAGGCCTTAAAGTTCGTATCCCAGGTGGTGTTGGCGGTGATGTCGGCACGGCGTTGGGCGCAACCGGCATCCAGGTTCCTGCACCGAAAGTATATGAGACTCTCGCCTCGAAAGCTGCTGATGGTGTGGTCATGCCATTCGAATCCCGCAAAGGCTTCAAGCTGACCGAAGTGGCGCAGAACGTGTATGAAGTTCCGGGTGGCCTGTATCGTGGGTCGTTTGCGTTCATCATGAACGAAGACACTTTTGCCGATCTGCCCGCCGATCTGCAGGCTGCGTTGGAAGAGAATGTCTTTGGCGAGCCGCTGAGCCGTGAAATCGGTAAAATCTGGGATGAGATCGACGCGATCGGTCGTGAAGCGACCGAAGGTACCGACGGCAACGCGATCAATGCAGCATCCGCTGAAGATCTGGAAAAGTTCAATGCGATTGCTGTTGATGTGCGCGCCAAGGTCATCGACGAAGTCAACGGTACTGGCGTCGATGCCCAGGCCGCTTATGACATGATCGTAAATGAAATGGCTGCTCAGTAACGCAGCCTGGCTGGCGGGATTGCACCGCCAGCCATCTTCACCCGCTGGGGACTAATCATGCAATCTCTCGTGACCTTCGCGCGTCGCGTCAGTATCATTCCGACGGTGCTGGCCTGTGTGGCGCTGTTCATCCTGATGGTGATGACATTTTTCGACGTCATCCTGCGCTCTGTCTTCAATGCTCCGATTGAGGCCGCAACCGAGTTGACGCGGATTCTGATGGCGATCCTTGTGTTCTCGGTCCTGCCGATGATCTCGGCAGGGAAGGGGCAGATCGCAGTAGACCTGACGGACGGTTTTTTTTCGCGCTTGCGGCTGAGCAGAGCGCGCGATGCGATTGTTTATCTGGTGTCCGGCATCATGCTCATCTGGCCAATTCAGCGCGTTTGGGTTTTGGCTGAACGTGCGCGGGATTACGGGGACGTCACAGAATACCTCTCGATCCCTGTCTTCTACGTTGGCTGGTTCATCGCTGCCTTCACCGCAATCACGGCTATTTCGATGATCATCACCGGCCTTTTGTACATCTTTGCCCCCCAAGCCTTGTCGGAGCACGCCTAATGACTGCCGCACTGATCGGTTTTGCCCTAGTCCTTGTTCTTGTGTTGGTGCGCTTGCCCATCGTGTTTGCGATGGGCCTCGTGGGAACGCTTGGGTTTGCATATGAACGTGGCGGCAGCATCCTGTCCGAGCGCGGGCTGAAAGCCGCGATGTCGATGGTGGGACGTCAGATCACCGACACGGCACAGGATTACGGCTTGTCGGTCGTGCCACTGTTCATCCTCATGGGCCTGTTTGTGAACAAAGGTGGGCTTGCGCGCGAGCTATACGCGGTTTCAAACGCTTTTCTGGGTCATTTCCGAGGTGGTATCGCAATGGCGACGGTTGCTGCGTGTGGTGGGTTTTCTGCCATTTGTGGTTCCTCTCTGGCTACGGCTGCGACCATGTCCAAAGTCGCGATGCCGGAAATGCGCCGCTATGGGTACGCGGATGAGCTGTCAACGGCATCGATTGCCGCCGGTGGCACGCTGGGAATCCTGATCCCGCCGTCGGTCATTTTGGTAATCTACGGGCTGCTGACCGAAACCTCGATTGGCAAACTTTTCGTCGCGGGCATCATCCCCGGCGTGCTTGGCATCTTGTTTTATCTTTTTGCCGTGCGCTGGACGGTCTGGCGCAGACCTGAATCCGGCCCAGCAGGTGAACGCCACGGCTGGGGTGAGCGTTTGTCGGCGCTGCGCTCGGTCTGGGCTGTTTTGCTGCTGTTCTTCCTGGTGATCGGTGGCTTGTACGGCGTGTTCGATTTTTACCCTCTGAACCTGACTTTCAGCCCGACTGAGGCCGCTGGCATGGGCGCAATGGGTGCTTTTTTGATTGCGTTGTCGCGCGGTGGCCTCACGTTGAATTCAACATTTGAGGTGCTGAAAGAAACCAGTTTCACAGCCGCGGCGCTGTTCTCGGTTCTGATCGGGGCGCAAATCTTTTCGAACTTCATCAACCTTGCGGGTCTGCCCGAAGCGCTGATCGCTCTGGTCACTGCATATGAGGTGGAACCATTTGTTGTGATCCTGATGATCCTCGGGATCTACATCATTCTGGGATGCGTCTTTGAATCGCTGTCAATGCTTTTGCTGACAGTCCCGATCTTTTTCCCGTTGGTCACGTCACTGGGATATGATCCGATCTGGTTCGGCATTGTGGTCGTCGTCGTGACCGAGATCAGTTTGATCACGCCGCCCGTGGGTCTGAACGTGTTCATTCTGAAAGGCGTGGTTGGGGATGTTTCGACCGGAACAATCTTCAAGGGTGTTACACCTTTCTGGGTGGCTGACATATTCCGTCTGGCCCTGATCGTTCTGGTGCCGTGGCTGGTTCTGGTTCTTCCCGAACAAATGGGAGCGATGGGTCACTGATGTTCTCTCTGACAGCGCTTCCGGACGGATTTCACGCAAATCCCTATCCAATCTACGCCGCGTTACGCGAAAACACGCCAGTGTGCTGGCAGCCTGACGGATCTGTGGTTCTGTCGCGGTATGATGATCTGGATCTGGTTTACCGGGATACCGAACGGTTCATATCGGACAAAAAGGCAGTCTTCGGCCCCAAATACGGGGTCGGCAGCCCCTTGTTTGAACACCACACCACCAGCCTTGTGTTCAATGACCCGCCCCTGCACACCCGTGTTCGCAAGGTGATGGTCGGGGCGATGAACCCGCGGGCGTTGGCGCAGATGGAACCGGGCCTGATTCAGCTAGTAGACGGGTTGCTGGATGAGATGCAGGCCAAAGGCTCCGTAGAATTGATCGAGGATTTTGCCGGGGCAATCCCGATCGAGATCATCGGCAATCTGCTTGGCATTCCCCGGTCAGAACGTGGACCTTTGCGAGATTGGTCTTTGGCTATTCTGGGCGCTTTGGAGCCTCAGTTGACGCCTGAGCAGGAAGAGTGGGGCAACCGCTCGGTATCTGATTTCAAGGGCTTTCTTCGGCACATCATTGAAGATCGCCGGGCCAGCCCCGGTGACCCAGCGACGGATGTCCTGACACGGTTGATGCAGGATGACACCGATGGTGGCCTGACTGAGGTCGAGCTCTACCAGAACTGCATCTTCATCCTGAATGCAGGGCACGAGACCACCACCAATCTGATCAGCAACGCATTGGAGCTCTTGGAGAGGCATCGCGACAAAAGGGTGGAGGTGCTGGCCAATCCGGATCTGATCAACACGGCAGTGGACGAGTTTCTGCGGCTGGAAAGCCCAAATCAGTTTGGCAATCGTCTTACTGCCGAAGACGTGACGTTCCACGGTCAGACCATTCCGGCAGGTACAGACATTCACTTGTGTATCGGCGCGGCCAATCGCGATCCGCGGCAATTTGAGCGACCCGATGATGTCGCATTAGATCGTCGCCCCAACAAGCACCATGCGTTCGCCGGAGGGCCTCACACCTGCGTTGGGTTGACCTTGGCGCGAATGGAGGGGCGAGTGGCTGTTGGGCGGTTCTTGGCCCGTTTTCCTGACTATCGCATCTCGGAAGGTGCCGAACGCGGTGGGCGAATCCGATTTAGGGGTTTTGCGCGGCTTCCTGCGCAGGTTTGAGATGTACGGTTAGTGATTTGGTCTTGGTTAAAGATTGACCGACCGTACGGTTTAAAATAAACTTCGGCCAGACCGATACAGGGCTGCGCGAAGATCACAAGACAGATGAGGAGACGCTCATGACAATCCAGCAGATTTCCAGCTTTGTGGCCGGTGAGTGGGTTGCGCCCGGCGAGGGTGCCCGCAACATTACAAGCGCTGTCACAGGCGAAGTGATCGCCGCGGCAGGCAACAGCGCGTTGGATGTGCAGGGGATGTTGGACCATGCGCGCAACGTCGGCGGGCCGGCGCTGCGTAAAATGACGTTTCATGAGCGGGCTAAGATGCTCAAAGCGTTGTCCATTCATTTGGGTCAGCATAAGCAGGCACTGTATGACCTGTCTTTCAGCACAGGTGCAACACAGTCAGACCACATGATCGACATCGACGGTGGCGTCGGCACAATGTTCGTCTTTGCCTCGAAAGGTCGGCGCGAGATGCCGGACGGGCATGTCTATCTGGATGGTGAGGTTGAGCAGCTGTCCCGTAATGGCACCTTCTTGGGGCAACACATCTGCACCCCGTTGCAAGGTGTGGCGGTTCATATCAACGCGTTCAACTTTCCGGTTTGGGGGATGTTGGAAAAGCTGGCTCCGACACTCTTGGCAGGCGTTCCGGCTATTGTGAAGCCGGCAACAAACTCGTGCTACGTAACTGAACTGTGCGTCAGACTGATGCTTGAGTCCGGTATTTTACCTGCGGGCGCGCTGCAGCTGGTGTCGGGCGGTTTGGGCGATATGCTGGATCGTCTGACCATGCAGGACGTGGTCAGCTTTACAGGTTCTGCAGACACGGCGCTGAAACTGCGCTCTAATCCTGTGATCCTTGAAAACTCGGTGCGGTTCGTGGCTGAACAGGACAGTCTGAACTGCTCCATCCTGGGTCCCGATGCGGAGCCGGGCACGCCCGAATTTGACCTTTTCGTCAAGGAAGTTCAGCGGGAGATGACCACGAAGGCTGGGCAAAAATGTACTGCAATCCGCCGGATCATCGCCCCCGAACCTCAGGTTCAAGCGGTGATCGAGGCCCTGTCCGCGCGGCTGGCCAAAACAGTCATCGGCGACCCACGGCTGGAAACCACACGCATGGGCGCGCTGGTCTCGAACGGTCAGAAACGCGATGTTCTGGAAAAGGCTGCAATCATCGGGCAAGAGGCCGAGCGTGTCTTTGGCGACCCGGACGATTTTGCCGTCGATGGTGCGGACGCCGAGAAAGGCGCGTTCCTGCCGCCCATGCTCTACCACTGCGCTGACCCGGATGCGGCTCAGCGAGTGCACGACACCGAAGCTTTTGGCCCGGTCAGCACTGTGATGGGATATCGCGATCTCGACCATGCCATCGAATTGGCAAACCGGGGGCAGGGGTCGCTGGTTGCGTCGGTCATCACCCATGACCCAGACGTGGCGCGGCAGGTCGCTATGGAGGCGGGGGCCTATCATGGGCGTTTGTATTTCAACAACCGCGACTCGATGAAAGAATCCACCGGACATGGCTCGCCTTTGCCGCATATGGTTCATGGCGGCCCCGGCCGCGCCGGGGGCGGCGAAGAGATGGGCGGCGTGCGCGGTGTGAAACACTATATGCAGCGGACTGCTATTCAGGGATCACCTGATCTGCTGACCGCTATTGGGAACAAGTGGGTTCCCGGCTCGACCGAGGTCAAAGGGCCAGCCCATCCATTCACGCGCCGGTTTCATGACCTTGCGATTGGCGAGACCATTCACACTGCTCCTCGCACTATCACGATGGAAGACATCGAACACTTCGCCAACTTCACCGGTGATACGTTCTATGCGCATATGGATCAGGCGGCGGCGGAACGTAATCCGTTCTTCCCAGGCCGCGTGGCACATGGTTATCTGCTGCTATCCTTCGCAGCCGGTTTGTTTGTAGAACCGAACGAGGGGCCGGTCTTGGCCAATACCGGCCTTGATGGATTGCGTTTTATGAAGCCTGTCGAGGCGGGCGATAGCATCAAGGTGCGATTGACAGTCAAGAACAAAACCAAGCGGAACGATGAGTATGGCGAAGTCCGCTGGCATGTCACCCTGACCCAGCAGGATGAAGAAATGGTTGCGGAATATGAGCTGTTGACGATGGTCGCTTACTAGACACAGGTGCGTGCGCGGGGCCGGATGGCAATTCCCTCCGGCCTGATTATATTTGGCTTATGAAAGATACGGCTCCAGATTGGTTTGAAACCTGTGTCAGCCAACTGACCACAACGGGCACACAGCGGGTGTGGTCTGTACTGGTCACGATTTTCGGCGATCTGGCGCAGGACGGATCGGATCAGATCAGCGGATCACTGATCACTGCGCTTACAAGTCTGGCGGGGATCAGGGCAGAGGCCACGCGCGTTGCGCTGCATCGGTTGCGCAAAGAAGGCTGGATTGAAAGTACGCGGATTGGGCGAAACAGTGTGCATCGGCTGACCGATTTTGGCCGTGGCCAAAGCGCGGCCGCCGCGCCGCGCATCTATTCCCGCGACACGAACATGCCGGATATCTGGCATGTACTTATCGCCAGCAACACGGAAAGTTCCCGAAAGGAACTGTCAGATTTGATGCTGACGGGGGACTACATCTCGCTGAACTCGTCTACTGCAATGGCGCCCGGGCTTATGCCAGGGGATCTTGAAGATCTTTTAGGTGTTGAGAGCAACACGATTTCCGTTCCGAACTGGCTTCGGGACCTGTGCGGGCCGGAACCGCTGAAGATTGCCTATGATCAATTCTGGGGCGCAATTCAGGTTGTGGGGCGAACCTTGCCTTCCGAAGGGGCGGGTGATCCGATGCGATCTGCGGTTTTGCGCGTTCTGGTCGTGCATGCGTGGCGACGTATCGTTCTACGCCATCCAAACCTGCCGCCAGTTTTCCTGCCTGATGATTGGAAAGGTGTCGAGTGCAGGGAAGCTGTCTCGCAATTGTTGGAAAGATTGCCGCGCCCCTCTCTTTCAAGTTTGGAAGCCGAGCTGATTGACTAGTCCTCATCCAAGCATTGCTAGGGTGAGTATCGTGAATTTCTTTTTTGATTTCAGAGCAAGCCGTAATGTTTTTACCGGGGCGAAATCCTCTCGGATCACGTGTTACTTTTAATGTTACAGATGGGGTGTAAGATTCGAAAATTGAGTAACATAAGTCTTGCATCGAATCAGGTGAGGATTTATTAACCGACCAGACGGTTGATATTGTTCCGACGGAACAGGAGAACTCAAAGATGGACGCTTTCATTTGTGACGCGACGCGCACTCCGATTGGACGGTATGGCGGTGCGCTGTCTTCGATCCGCACAGATGATCTGGCTGCTCTTCCGCTGGCGGCCTTGAAGGCGCGTAACCCACAGGTCGACTGGGCCAGTGTTGACGATGTGATCTATGGCGATGCCAATCAGGCGGGCGAGAGCAACCGGAACGTTGCGCGCATGGCAGCACTGCTGGCCGGTTTGCCGATTGAAGTGCCGGGAACAACAGTAAATCGCTTGTGCGCCAGTGGCATGGACGCGGTCGGAATGGCGGCGCGCGGCATCAAGGCGGGCGATTATGATCTGGCCATCGCGGGCGGCGTAGAGAGCATGTCCCGCGCGCCGTTCGTGATGCCCAAAGCAACTTCAGCGTTTACTCGCAGCAATGCGGTGTACGACACCACGATCGGTTGGCGTTTTGTGAACCCGAAGATGAAGCAGGATTACGGCGTGGATTCCATGCCGCAAACCGCTGATAATGTCGCCGAAGACTATGGGGTCAGCAGGGAAGATCAGGATGCCTTTGCCGCGCGCAGTCAGGCCCGCTGGGCCACCGCGCACGCGGCAGGAGTGTTCAAGGACGAAATCACCCCGGTTTCGGTTCCGCAGCGAAAAGGCGCCCCGATTGTCGTTGATACGGATGAACACCCGCGTCCGGGAACAACGGCAGAAAAGCTCTCGGGCCTAAAAGGTGTGAACGGCGCCGAAAAAACCGTGACGGCAGGGAATGCGTCGGGTGTGAATGATGGCGCAGCAGCGATCCTGATGGCGAGTGAAGCTGCTATTGCCAAGAACAGCCTGACCCCGATGGCACGTGTGGTGGGTATGTCGGTTGCAGGGGTTGCGCCGCGTGTTATGGGCATCGGCCCGGTGCCAGCCAGCCGTAAGGTTTTGGCCCGGACGGGGTTGAGCCTCGATCAAATGGACGTGATTGAACTGAACGAGGCGTTTGCGTCTCAGGGCCTTGCCACCTTGCGCGAGCTTGGCCTTCCCGACGACGCGCCCCACGTGAACCCCAATGGCGGCGCGATTGCTTTGGGTCATCCATTGGGCATGAGCGGCGCACGTCTGGTGCTGACCGCAGCCTATCAATTGAAACGTACCGAAGGGCGCTATGCGCTCTGCACGATGTGCGTTGGTGTCGGGCAGGGCGCGGCTCTTATTCTTGAACGCGTGTAACGGAGGAGACGGGACATGTATGCTCAAATGGTAAAATCTGAGGCGTCAAACGACGATCCGGAAAAGCTGGCAGAATTCCAGGCACGGATCGACGCCGATATTAAGGTTGAGCCAAAGGACTGGATGCCTCAGGGTTATCGCAAGACTCTGATCCGGCAGATCGGCCAACATGCACATTCTGAGATTGTAGGGCAATTGCCTGAAGGCAATTGGATAACCCGTGCACCCACACTGGAGCGAAAAGCGATCCTTTTGGCCAAGGTGCAGGATGAGGCCGGGCATGGGCTCTACCTGTACTGTGCAGCTGAAACACTGGGGGTCAGCCGTGACGAGATTACCGAGATGCTGCTGGATGGCCGCATGAAATACTCGTCGATCTTCAATTACCCGACCTTGAACTGGGCCGATATCGGCGCGGTCGGGTGGTTGGTCGACGGGGCGGCGATCATGAACCAGGTGCCGCTGCAAAGAACGTCCTACGGGCCGTATTCCCGTGCCATGATCCGCATCTGTAAGGAAGAGAGCTTTCACCAGCGTCAAGGCTATGATGCGATCCGCAAGTTGGCCGAAGGCACGCCTGAGCAGCGCAAGATGGCGCAAGATGCAATGAACCGCTTTTGGTATCCTTCGCTGATGATGTTTGGCCCGTCCGATAAAGACTCGGTGCACTCCGCGCAGTCGATGGCGTGGAAGATCAAGATCAACACTAATGACGAGCTGCGCCAGAAATTCGTCGATCAAACCGTGCCACAGGCGGAATATCTGGGGCTGACAATCCCTGACCCGGACCTGAAATGGAACGAAGAGCGTGGGCATTACGATTTCTCGGAGCCCGATTGGTCCGAATTCTTTGACGTGATCAAGGGCAACGGCCCATGCAATGTCGATCGTCTGGCCGCGCGCAACAAGGCGTGGGACGACGGCAAATGGGTCCGCGACGGGCTGTTGGCCCACGCTCGCAAGAAACAGGCCAGCAATCTGGCTGCTGAATAAGCTTACCCTGAGGAGGATACCCGATGAATACCGAATGGCCCCTGTGGGAAATCTTCATCCGTGGCCAACATGGGATGAGCCACCGACATGTCGGCTCGCTGCACGCCCCGGACGCGGAAATGGCAATCAAGAACGCACGTGACGTTTACACACGTCGCAACGAAGGCGTCTCGATCTGGGTGGTTGAAGCCAACAATATCTCGGCCTCGTCGCCCAGCGACAAGGGTCCGCTGTATGAACCCAGCGAAAGCAAAGTGTACCGTCATCCGACCTTCTTCGACATTCCCGATGAAGTGGGGGCAATGTGATGACCCGGGATGAGGCATTCCTGCAATTCCTGCTGCGGATGGGGGACAACACCCTGATCCTCGGCCATCGAGTCAGCGAGTGGTGCGGACATGCACCGGTGCTGGAAGAGGACATCGCACTGGCCAACACCGCGTTGGACCTGATTGGTCAGACCCAGATGTGGCTGGGCCTTGCGGGCGAGGTTGATGGTGGCAAAAGCGCCGACGATCTGGCTTTCCTGCGCGACGCATGGGATTTCCGCAACGTGTTGCTGGTCGAGGTACCAAACGGCGATTTCGGCCGTACGCTGATGCGCCAGTTCCTGTTCGATGCCTGGCATTCGATCATGCTGGGACACCTTATGACATCCTCGGACGAGCGGGTTGCAGCAATCGCCGCCAAGGCCAGCAAGGAAGTCACCTATCACCTCGAACGCTCTGGCGATACGATTGTGGGACTTGGTGACGGAACCGAAGAAAGCCATGCCCGGATGCAGGAAGCTCTGGATTATCTGTGGCCTTATGTGGGCGAGATGTTCACCAGTGACGAGGCTGACGCCCAAATGGTCGCCGCAGGAATCACGCCGAATCCAGCCGACTTGCGAGAGGAATATGATGCTCTGGTTGAGCGGATCCTGACCCAGGCAACGCTGACTATTCTAGAAAGCCGCTTTGCCCATAAAGGCGGTCGCGATGGGCGTATGCACACCGAGCATCTGGGCCACCTGTTGACGCAGATGCAATGGCTACAACGCGCTTATCCAGGAGCAAAGTGGTAAAAGCGGATGCAGGCCTCGACTGACCACATCTGGAGTTGGCTGGATGCCGTGCCCGATCCCGAGATCCCGGTGATCTCGGTCGTCGATCTAGGGATCGTGCGCGATGTGCGTTGGGACGCTGAAACGCTGATCGTTACGGTCACGCCAACGTACTCGGGCTGTCCAGCGACGTCCGTCATCAGTATGGATATCGAAACCGCCCTGCGCGATCACGGTATCGGGGATCTGCGCATAGAAACCAGCATTTCACCCGCCTGGACTACCGATTGGCTCAGCGAAAAAGGCCGCGCCAAGCTGGAAGACTATGGAATTGCGCCGCCGCAGCCAGCAGGTGGCCCAGACCGTTGCCCGAATTGCGGCAGTAATGCAGTCGAAAAGGTCAGCCAGTTCGGCTCGACCCCGTGCAAGGCGCATTGGCGCTGCACGGACTGTCTGGAACCCTTTGACTATTTCAAGTGCATCTGAGGAGGAGCACCGGATGGCACGTTTTCACGACCTGAAAGTCACCGACATCCACAAAACCATCCGCGATGCGGTTGTTGTTACGCTTGAGCCCATAAATGGCGCAGCGGAACAGTTCGATTTTACCGCTGGTCAATATCTTACGTTCCGGCGCGATTTTGACGGCGAAGAACTACGCCGTTCCTACTCCATCTGCGCTGGAAAGGATGACGGTGTTCTTCAGGTTGGCATCAAACGTGTCGAGGGCGGAGCTTTTTCAAGCTGGGCAAATGCGGAACTCAACGTAGGTGACGTCGTGCAAGCAATGCCGCCGATGGGCAGCTTTCACGCGCCAATCGAAGCGGATGCGGCAAAACAATACCTCGGTTTCGCTGGCGGATCGGGGATCACACCTGTCCTGTCGATCCTGAAAACAACGCTGGCCCGCGAACCCAAGTCCCGCTTTACGTTGATCTATGCCAACAAGGGCATCAACACGATCATGTTCCGCGAAGAATTGGAGGACCTGAAAAACCTCTATATGGGCCGCCTGAACGTGATCCACATACTTGAGGCCGACGCGCAGGAGATTGACCTGTTCACAGGTCTGGTGACGCAGGAAAAATGCGGCGATCTGTTCAAGCACTGGATCGATATCAAGAATGCTGACACGGCTTTTATCTGCGGACCGGAACCGATGATGCTGGGGATTGCCGCAGCGTTGCGTGAACATGGGCTTGAGGACAGCCAGATCAAGTTTGAACTCTTTGCCAGCGCCCAGCCAGGCCGGGCCAAGCGCAAGACGAACACGGCAGAGGCGGGTACGCAGGCGAACCAGACCAGTGCCTCGATCACACTGGACGGATCCACCCAGACTGTGACTTTGCCAAAAGATCAGTCCCTTCTGGATGCCGCATTGGAGAATGCAATGGACGCGCCTTACGCCTGCAAGGCTGGCGTTTGTTCAACCTGCCGCTGCCGAGTTCTGGAAGGCGAGGTTGAGATGCTCGCCAATCACGCGCTCGAGGATTACGAGGTCGAAAAAGGCTATGTACTGAGCTGTCAGGCTTATCCGGTGACTGACCGGGTGGTCGTGGACTACGACCAGTAAAGGGAGAGGATCAATGACCGACGCCATGACACTCGACAGCTACCTGGCCGCAGGCGGTGTGCTGACAAATCCGACCAATGTACCGCCGCGCTATCGCGCCGAGCTGATGAAACTGATGGCCACGTTTGTGGACAGCGAACTGGCTGGCGCCGCCGGGTTTGCCGACATCATCAACCAGGGCCCCGGCATAAAGGAACGCATTGCAGCCGCCAAAATCGTGCTGGAAAAGACCGACCATGCCGACCGGGTTCTAAAAATCATGGGCGAGTTCGGCGCTGACACGGATCGCTATGCTACGCACCACCCGTGGACTGCCCGGTTGGATCGTGATGCGGATATCGGTGCGACCCGCAGTGAACATGACATGCGTCTTGCGGTGTTCAACTATCCGATCTCGGGTTGGACCGACGCCGTGATCATGAATCTGTTGATGAGCCGCGCAGTAGCCGAACAGCTGGCCGAGTTTTCGACGGTTTCATACCAACCGCTTGCCGAAGCGTTCCGGCAGATCGCTCCCACAGAAGCGCATCATGGCGAACTGGCTTTGGAAGGCGCTGTAAAGCTGTCTGAAAACGGAGAGGCTGAAAACATGCAACGCGCGGTCGATTACTGGTGGCCTCGCGTAGCAGTGTCTTTCGGGAGAGATGACCCGAAGCGGTTCGAGTTTTTGCAGTCTCTGGGTTTGCGCCATAATGGCAATAATGCGTTACAGGAACGCTGGACACAGGCAACTGGCTCGGTACTGAACGGGCTAGGCTTGAAGCCACCAGCCTAGATTAATTTGGCGGAAGGCACAGATGCCAGATCGTCAGTACCGGAATCGGCGATTTTTCTACATCGGATGAGATCTTTCGGGTTTCGAGCTATTTGCTTGTAACGAGATGGTGCATTCCCGCTGGTCATCCGACACTCACGATTTCGGTTTTTTGATCAGGCTTGTGCGCGTTTCTTTTTGTTCCAGCACAACAGTGCCTCGCAATGCAAGATTGATGGCTCTGGGCTTCAATGTTGCGTGAGCGATTGTTCGGTCTGCCTTTGGTGAAATCACCCTCAATTTCTCAAGCGGCCCTTAATATATAACAAAAACAACTTATTAATCTTTTCGATCAGGAGATGTTCGTAGGCTCGCGAAACGCCAGGACCAACACCCGGCATGAATCCGTCATTCGAATGTCGCGAAAATGCGCGCTCATTTTTTGATTGGCTCACTAGATGAAAGGAATTCTTCTAGCGAGGTCCACATGAGCTACACCGTTACACAGGATTGTATCCCAGCCGGAACATACCAAACCTTGCCCACATATCTCTACACGAACCCTGACGTCTATTCGAAGGAAGTATACAGCATCTTCCGGTCCAGTTGGCAGCTTGTTGGTCATGTCAGCGACATACCCGAAGCAGGAGAGTTCTTTACTACAGATGTTTCAGGTGTATCCGTTTTTGTCATGCGCGGTCAGGATGACATTGTACGTGGCTTTTTTAACTCCTGTATTCATCGTGGCCATGAACTGACATCCGGTTCGGGATGCGTAAAGAAATTGACCTGTCCATATCATGCCTGGACTTATGACACGACGGGACGTCTGCGGGCCGCGCCCAACGCACGAGCATTTCCTGGCTTTGATGTAAGGGACTACAAATTGCGTGAAACGCAGCTGGAAGTGTTTCATGGGTTGATACTTGTGAACCTGGATCCGAACGCCAGGCCTTTTGCGGAATGGGCTGATCTTCCGCATCAGGAAATCAACGATTTTGCGCCCAGTCTTCCAAACTATGTACATGCCGCTAGAACGGAACGGCTTGCCAAGGCCAACTGGAAAGTGGTCGCTGAAAACTTCAACGAATGCTACCATTGTGCCGTCGTGCACAAGACGCTGACCACAGGTGTTGTCGATCCTGACGCCTATCGCACGCGCCGTCGACCCTATGGTATTCGCCACGAAAGCCCGGCCCGGCCAGATAGTCAGAAAAGCTACTCCTACGTTGCGGATCCTAAAGCACGAACAGACAAGTTTCTGACGTGGTGGTTCTGGCCACTCTTTGCGCTTCAGGTCTATCCGGGCGGGATCGTGAACACATACCGTTGGCGGCCTTTGTCGGTAAATGAAACTAAAATCGAAGTAGATTGGTGGTTGCCGCAGAAGGCACCAAATGAGGTTGAGCAAGAGATTATCGTACAGCATCGCACAACCACCTTTGCGGAGGATGGGCCTATTGTTGATGCGGTACAACGCGGGTTGGAGGTCGGCGGTTTTCAGAGCGGACCGGTTCTGGTGGATGATGGCTGTTCATCCATGTCCGAGCATCCGATCATAGCGTTCCAAGACTTTTATCGGAACCTGTTTCCCGAAGCCGCTGAGGTTTAAACGACAAAATTGGAAATCTTCCCAGCAAGCTTCGTCTTAGGGTCAGGATGCATTGATTTTCGTTGTGCCACGTGATTCACGTTTTGAAAAACGGAGCGGTGACATGAGCGACCTTTATTGGCTGACC
>NZ_JBQGAA010000017.1:0-81856 GCF_056542585.1 Ruegeria sp. AB9
AGATCGAGATGTCAGGGCAACGCTCTATGCGGCCGCCAACGCCTTGTTGATGCGAACCATGGCCGGATCGCAGATCAAGTCATGGGGTATGCGCTTGATGCGCACCAAAGGACGTCGCCGCGCGGTTGTGGCTGTCGCCCGAAAACTGGCTGTCCTGCTTCACCGCATGTGGGCAGATGGCACCGAGTTCCGTCCGGTGAAAGTGGAGGGTAAGGCATGATCTAAACGCCCAACACCGAACCCGAACGGGATCGTCCTCACCGGACGAGGTTCGTGGATGAAGCCGAAAATGTCTGCTGCGCCTTCAAGCGCGCCTCAAAGCGAGGCTCTCCACAACCAATCCGACACATGCGTGCAGCGAGGCCCCACGAGGCGTCAAACAGACTGCGAAGAGAAGCGTGACCCGGATGAGTGACAACGGTCCAAAACAACGAAGGAAAACGAGCTTGACCCAAACGCCCAATTAGAGAAGCAGACATTCACCGACTTCTGACGGGCTTTCGGCCTGCCTCGATGTGACCAACGGTGGCTGGGCGGGCTAAGCGGACGCCTTGGAGATGTAGCCTTGTTACGTGCCTTATGACCTAATTCCACTCTTCACCTAGGAGTTTCGAACTCGCTCTGACGGTCCAACCCTCCAAAATCCACGGTCCAAATGACTCTGTGATTTGCCGTGACTTTCCAGAATTCCGAAAAGTGCGGGGTTTCCTGATGTGCTTGGTGATCCGATTTGTCGCGATAAACCTCAAACATTGTTCCTTGGGGCCTTCCATCCGACGAGACGAGTACATCGTAGCGCTCGCAGCCTTCTTCATCTTTAACGGATGCCGACGCAACCTTGCGTCCGCCCTCGATGAAATCCGCGAATGAGCCTTCAATGATCTCAAAGTGCGCGGCGACCAAATACCTTGTCATTCACAGCCTCCCTCGATCCCTTGGACATGTTCACGGCTATTGGAGATTATGTCAAAAGCGTTAGAGGGTCGCAAATTCAGCTTGATTTGAACGCGTCTGCCTAGGGCTGAGGGTGGGTGAAAACTCCGGCTCACGAGCTCTCTCGTCGCGCTAGTTTTTGGCACCTGTGCAAAAGCTCTCTCAGTAGCGCGCGAGAGTGTGCCGTAGAGGGTGTTTTCGGCTTTTTGCACCAAACCGCCAGAGTTTTCACACAACTTCAGTTCGTAGCTGCCGAATGCATCCGCAGCACTCAGCTGGCACAGTAATGGCGGCTCAGGGCTCAAACTGCCCAAATGGATACGCCACAAAAGAGGCGGTTACTTGTCAGTGGTTTACGCAATGAATCGATATCTGTTCTTCGCTTCATGCAGCTTGTTTGCTGCGCGCTCAGGGTCAGCCTGTACATTCTCTGCGAGCCGGCCTCCAACACTTTCCATGAAATCACTCAACTCACTTTCCTGAGTATCTTCCAGCGCGGCCAGCGTGATCCCAAGGCCAGCAATTTGCGCTGATATCAACCTAATTTGCTCAGTACGGTGTATCCCCGGTCGAAAGCAGCGCAGGAGAACTGTGAAGTACGACAAGCGCCGATACAAATGGCGTAACCGGATTGAGATCATGTTCGGCAGGCTGAAGGACTGGAGGCGCGTGCCAACTCGCTACGACAGATGTCCGAAGGCCTTCCTCTCAGCAATCGCCCTGGCCGCAACCGTCATCTACTGGCTTTGAAATTCAATGAGTCCAGAACCTAGTATTGCCGCACAAGGTGCGTTTCATTCTTATGTAGGAATTGCGACAAGCCCATATGCGCAGAGTCTATTGGGTTATGGATTTACTTCATACCCAGAATTTTCTGCATTTAGGGACGCAAATCCAGGTTGTCGTCAAATTGTCGATCCTCAAAATTCTATGTTTAGAGGTGAATGGACTGTTGGGACCCGGCCCCGGTTATTCGGTCTTCACCGCTCTTGGGTTCTCTCAGAGGTGAAATTAGGGAACGGAAAAACCAAACAATTTGTCACCAACATATCAAATTGTGGTCGACCTTCAGCCGGACCGTACGAATAAGGAAGTAGAAATTGAGCCTTCCCTCTCCATCAGAGATATAGAATCTATTCCTTTTATAGCTTTTCGCGTAGGTATGAGGCTTACACAAAAGTAAAAGGTGTCATGGCCATTATTTGGGGTGCACCTTTCCCTTGAGCGCTACTTTAACTCTTTCACTTTTGCCAAAGCGGCCTGCATATTCACAATTTTCGCGTCGCGCAGTGCTGCCAACTTTTCGACGGATGTATCTCCGTGTGCGTCGGCCAGACCCTGTGCAAGCACTTCTGCCACTTCTGGGGTGAGTTGCGGAGTTCCCAGATCATCCCACCAGCCATTGAACGTGTCGGCGAAATGATCGCAAAAAGCAGTCAGGCCACCTGATCCTGCTCCAAGACTGAACAGTGTTGTCGGCCCCATGGCTGCCCATCGCAACCCGGGTCCTGCGGACATGGCCTTGTCGATATCTCCGACGCTGGCTACGCCAGTTTGCACCAAATGGACAGCCTCGCGCCAGACTGCGGCTTGCAAGCGGTTGGCGACATGGCCCGGCACTTCCTTGTTGACGCGGATGGTGACCTTGCCAATGTCCTTGTAGAACGCCTCGGCCCCGGAGACCGTATCCGGGTCGGTCAGATTGTTGCCCATCACTTCAACCAACGGGATCAGATGGGGCGGGTTGAAAGGATGGCCCAGAATGAAGCGGCCCGGGTTTTGCCAACCTGCCTGCATCTGGCCGAGCGTCAGGCCAGAGGCCGAGCTTGCCACAATTGCGTGTGGCGCGATGCCGGATTCGATCTCGGAAAAAACTGCATGTTTGATCGGCAGGCGTTCGGGGACGTTTTCCTGTACAAAGTCCGCGCCCTCAACTGCTTCGCCAGCCGAACGCACAAAAGTGACCTGGTCGGGAACACCTCGTGTTGTCAGGCCCAGTTCGTCCATGGTTCTCCAAGCCTGATCGATATAGGCACGCACGGCACTTTCTACGTCATCGGCGGGGTCGTAGACAGTCACAGATCGGCCCGAGGCCAGGAACAAAGCCGTCCAGCTGGCGCCGATGGTGCCCGCGCCCAGAACTGCGGTATGTGAGATATCTGCCATCAGAACAGTCCTGTGTTTATAGGTGATGCAGCCGTCATGCCGCCGTCGATGGTGAACAGTTGCCCGGTGGCGAAGCCCGCCTCGTCAGATGCCAGCCAAACTGCCATGGCGGCAATGTCCGCAGGTTGTCCGAACCGGCGGGACGCGTGACGGGCCAGCGCGTCCTTTCGCGCCGCTTGCGGGTCATCGGACAGCTCTAATCCTGCATCCAGCATGCCCGTCTCGATCCACCCCGGACATATCGCATTGCAGCGGATTTTGGGACCATGATCCACAGCAATCGAACGTGTCAGCCCATGAACAAAAGCCTTTGATGCATTGTAGAGCGCCATGGATGGGTCCGCCACCTTACCGGAAATCGACCCGATATTGATGATCGATCCTCCTTGCGGCATGACTGGAATAAACGCACGGCAGATATTGAAAACGCCCCGGCAATTAGCTCCCATGACCAGGTCCCAATCAGCGTCGGTGCTGTCCACGACCGTCTTTTCGACCTGCACGCCAGCGTTGTTGATTAAAATATCGACGGCACCGATATCCTGCACCAGCCCGTCGACCTGCTCTACGTCAGATACATCGGCATTACACCAAGTAACGGCATCGGGCAGCCCCTCTGGCCGGTTGCCGCGCCCACATGTGCCAACAGTAGCGCCTTCGGTCAGGAAAGCCTCAACAATGCCGCGCCCGATTCCCTGGCGACCGCCGGTGACTAATGCCTTTTTCCCAGCCAACCGCATCAGTGTGCCACCATGACGTGACGGATCGAAGTATAAGCATCGAGCGCATAGACGCTCATGTCACAGCCAGTTCCGGACCCTTTCATCGCGGCCCAAGGCATTTCCGGTGTCCCTACTCCGTGGGTGTTGACCCAGGTAAAGCCATAGCGCAGGCAGCTTGTCATCTTCATTGCGCGACCAACATTGGCGGTCCAGACCGAAGAGGCCAGGCCATAACGGCCAGTGTTGGCAATGCGCAGGGCATCTTTTGCGTCTTTGAAGCGCGAGACCGAGACAACGGGGCCAAACACTTCTTGAGTGGCCACCTCTGCATCATTGTCGACATTGGCCAACACGGTCGGCTGGTAGAAATAGCCAGCGCTTTCACCTGCCTTGCCGCCTGTTACGACCTCACAGCTTGCCCGGGACCGGTCAACGAAACCTGCCACGCGGTCACGCTGACTGGATGAGATCACCGGGCCCATTTCCGTGCCGTCCGATTTTTGCGCGCCGGTCTTGATTTGGCTGACCTGCGCCGCGATTGCCGCGACCAGTTTGTCGTAGATCCCATCTTGCGCCAGCACGCGACATGGCTGAGCACAGTCCTGACCCGCATTAAAAAAACTGCCAAATCGAATCGTTTCTGCAACGGCCTCGATATCTGCATCGTCGAAGACGATCACCGGGGCCTTGCCACCCAGTTCCAGATGCACGTGACGAATCTGATTGCCTGCAGCCCGCATCGCCGCCATTCCGGTTGCCGGGCTGCCGGTTACGGTAATGGCTTCCATCTCAGGGCTGTTTATCAGTTGGTCGCCGATGGTCGGGCCGGCACCATGGATCACATTCAAAACTCCATTGGGTAGTATATCGTTCAGAAGTCCAGCGATGCGCAAGGTGGACAAAGGCGTGAGTTCCGAAGGCTTCAGAACAACTGTGCAGCCCGCCGCAATTGGCGCGGCCAGTTTCCAAGCGGCCATCATCAACGGATAGTTCCAGGGTGCAATGGCCGCAACAGGCCCGACAGGGTCGCGGCGGATCATGCTGGTATGGCCTGCGACATATTCCCCTGCGGCGGATCCTGACATTGTCCGCGCCGCGCCGGCGAAGAAACGGAACGTATCTATGGTCAAAGGCATTTCATCGTCGCGGGCCGAGGGCCAGGGTTTGCCGGTGTTCAAGCTTTCAAGCTCGGCCAGTTCATTTTGGTTCTCCTCCAGGCAATCCGCGACAGCCAGCAAAAGCGCGGAACGTTCTGCCGGTGTACTGCGCGAAAAACTCTCAAAGGCTTCCTCGGACG
This sequence comes from Ruegeria sp. AB9, assembly GCF_056542585.1. Taxonomy (NCBI): domain Bacteria; kingdom Pseudomonadati; phylum Pseudomonadota; class Alphaproteobacteria; order Rhodobacterales; family Roseobacteraceae; genus Ruegeria; species Ruegeria sp. AB9. Next base: position 5,119 of record NZ_JBQGAA010000017.1, read on the forward strand.
AACGGACGGTCGCTTCTACCTGTTCCGGGCTGGCTTCACGGACCTTGCAAATTTCCGCCTCTGTGGCGGGGTCGATGATGGGCAGTGCGGCACCGTCTCCGGTAACCAGTTCGCCGTTGATCAGCAACTCTGTCTGCATGTTTCCCTCCTTCAGAAGGCAACCTGATCGCCACCCTTCAGCCCCAGACGCGCGCGCGCCTCGGCTGGGGTGGCGACCTCTAAGCCAAGATTCTCGATGATGTCGCGAATTTTCCGCACTTGCTGCGCGCTGGATACGGCCTTTTCACCGGGACCGATATACAGGCTGTCTTCCATCCCGACACGGACATTGCCGCCCAGCAATGCGCTTTGGGTTGTAAAGGGGATTTGAAAGCGGCCAGCGGCCAGAACCGACCACTCATAATCGTCGCCGAACAGCTTGTTGGCGATCGTGTGCATATGCATCAAGTTGTCCAGATCGGCGCCAACCCCGCCCAGAATACCAAACACCATTTGCACAAAGATCGGGCCGTCGATCCAACCCTGATCGCGAATCCAGGCAAGGTTGTAGAGGTGTCCCAGGTCATAACATTCAAATTCAAATCGAGTGCCGTGGCCCTGACCCAGTTCCTTTATGCAATATTCGATGTCCGCGAAGGTGTTACGGAAAATAAAATCGCGGGTCATGTCCAGAAACTCGGGCTCCCACGCGTGTTTCCAGTCCGAATACTTGTCCTTCATCGGGAAGATGCCGAAATTCATCGAACCGATGTTCATGCTTGCCATCTCGGGCGACGCTTTGACAGCAGCGCGCAATCGCTCCTCGCGGGTCATGCCTAATCCACCACCGGTCGAGACATTCATCACGGCGTCTGTGGCCTGTTTGATCCGCGGAAGGAAGTCCATGAACAAGTCGGGATTCGGGTCGGGCTTCCCAGTTTTCGGGTCGCGCGCATGAAGGTGGATGATCGACGCGCCGGACTCGGCCGCTTCGATGGACGCTGTTGCGATCTCGCTGGGGGTGATCGGCAGATGCTGGGACATTGTGGGCGTGTGAATGCCGCCGGTCGGGGCGCAGGTGATGATGACGGACTTCTGTTTTGGCATGGTGCGATCCTCAGAGCTTCATCTGCTGCACCTGGGCTGACAGGCCGCCATCCAGCACCCACAGCTGACCCGAGGCATAGCGCGCCTCATCCGAGGCCAGCCAGTTGACCAGATTGGCGATGTCATCCGGCGTGCCATAGGTCCGCATCGGGTGAACATCGCGCACAGCTTGTTGCAGCTGATCGATCGTTTTCCCACCAGCGCCAGATCCGTCACCCGTAAAGAAGCTTTGCAGCATTGGCGTATCGATGTAGCCCGGACAGATGGCGTTGACGCGGATGCCCTCTGGTCCATGATCGCAGGCCATCGCTCGGGTCAGTGCATGGACTGCTCCCTTGGTGGCGCAGTAAGCCGCAAGACCCGGATCAGCGATGAATCCGTCATAAGAGCCGAAATTGATGATGCTGGCGCTGGTACCCGATTGAGCCGCTGATCGCATTAGCGGCAGTGCGTATTTCGAAGTCAGAAACGTGCCGGTGCAGTTCACAGCAAAACTACGGTTCCATTCTTCCAGCGAAGTGTCTTCGATGGTTTTTTCAATCTCGATCCCGGCAGCGTTGACCAGAATATCCAGTTTTCCGGCATCTGATTTCACCAGATCCATCGCAGCGATAGCATCGGGCTCTTTGGTGACGTCCAGTTTGACAAAGACGCTGCCGTCCTCGTCATGTTCAGCCAAAGAGCCTTGTGGAGTAAGATCCGCGGCATAGACTCTGGCACCTTCGCGAAGGAACCGCGCAACAATTGCACGCCCAATGCCACCACGTCCGCCAGTGACCAAGGCGGTTTTACCTTCAAGTTTTCCTGTCATCGGGGGTCCTCGGGTTCAAACGATAATGTTCGGCAGCAACCGTCCAGTCCATATGGTTGCGCACATATTGCTGGCTGGCGTCAGAAGGCGGGTTGTAGTCCCAATGCTCTCCGGCCCCGGCCTCCATTGCGGCATGTAGGGCGCGCCGGGATTTCTGCGTGCCAATTATGTTTCGACGCAGTTCTTCACTGTCCCATCGCTGAGCCACTTGGGCAGCAAAGTCGGCGGCAAAATCTTGATAGGCCGGATCGGCCGCCACGTTTTTCGCTTCTAGCGGGTCAATGGCCAGATCGTAAAGTTGAGGGGGATCTGCATCACAATGGATGTACTTAAGAGGCCCGCGCCGGATCATGAAAACGGGATAGGGTGTCATCTCGGCGCAGTATTCGCCGATCGCCTCATCCACCGGGTCGGTTTCACCACGTGCGAGCGGCAACAGGGAACGGCCATCCACCGGTTCGCCTAAAGTCGCGGCGTCACCACCGGCGATGTCAATGAAAGTTGGCAACAGGTCCAGAAGCGAGCAGGCATTCCCGGCAATGCCGCGTGACACACCAGCCCCGGCCATAATCAGCGGCACACGGGCAGAGTGTTCGAAGAAGTTCATCTTGTACCACAGCCCACGCTCACCCAGCATGTCGCCATGGTCCGCTGTCACGATGATGATGGTGTTGTCTCGTTCGCCGATGTCATCGATAGTTTTGACGATTTCACCGACCTTGCTGTCAAAATAGCTGACATTGGCCAGATAGGCCCGGCGGGTGCGGCGCACCTCTGTGGCTGTCAGGGGCACCATGCTGGCTTCGATCCCATCCATCACCCGACGCGAAAATGGATCCTGCTCCTCCAGCGCCGGCACATATTCGGGCATGGGGATTTCGTCATCATCATAGAGATCCCACCATTCAGGCTTTGCGACGTAAGGGTCATGCGGGTGGATAAAGCTGGCTATCATACAAAAGGGTGTTGCATCCCCTGCCGCGCGCTCGCGTCCTCGGTCAATCAGCCAACGGCGCGCCGCAAAGCCGACCTCGTCGTCGTAATCGGTCTGGAAAGTGGCAATGGCGACACCGCTTTCCTTGACCGTCTGCATGTTGTGATACCATTTGTCGATGCGCTCATCCGGTGCCTCCCAATCTGGGGTCCAGGCGAAATCGGAAGGGTAGATATCGGTAGTGACACGATCCTGAAACCCGTGTTTCTGATCGGGGCCGACGAAATGCATCTTGCCGGACAGGCAGGTGCGATATCCCAGTGCCCTCAGGTAATGTGCAAAGGTTGGCACCGAGGCGCGAAACTCGCTTGCGTTGTCGTAGGCGGCGATGCGGCTGATCAATTGGCCTGACATGAACGCATACCGAGACGGTGCGCAAAGCGGCGAATTGCAATAGGCCGCATCAAATCGCATGCCCCGTGCGGCCAGCGCATCGATATGCGGAGTTCTGGCGATCGGGTGGCCATAGACTCCAGTCCATTGCGGTGCCAGTTGATCCGCCATGATGACCACGATGTTGGGTCGTGTCATCTGTTGGCCCCGGCATAGGCCTCCAGAACCAAGCCATGAAAATGGTGCACCGCGTGCTCGGACTTACCCGAACCCGTCGGGTCATTGACGATTCGCCCTTGGGTAAACGCGGGCGTGCTCATACCGCGCTGTACACTTTCCACCAGGCCGATGTCTTCGACTTGCAAAACCTCATCCAGATAGCGGATCGCATCCCGTTCGCCTTCATCTGGTTCGGGCGTTTCCAGAAAGAAATCGTAGGTTTCCAAGGTCCGGTCCGGCCCTACGGGAATGATGTTCAGAACAATCATGCTGGACCGTCCCGGATATCTCATCAGACATGTTGTCGGCCACAGCCACCAGACAGCATGCGTGCGCACAGTAGCGTTCGAGACATCATAGGCCGTATTTGCGGTCTTCCCCGCATCCGCCATATGGCTTGAATAGATGCCATGCGTGGTCACCTTGTAGGTGTCCATATCCACCAGATCGCAGAAGTCCTTATGTGCGGTGGGGCAATGATAGCATTCCAGAAAATTGTCGACGACATTTTTCCAGTTGGACTTGATGTCATAGGTCAGGCGGTGACCAAAGGTGAGTTGGTCTATATCAGGTGCCCAATGGCGAATTTCAGTTTCCAGATTGCCTGACTGCTCGTTCAGCGAAGCCGCGGTCGGGTCCAGATTGACGTAAACAAAGCCAGCGAATTCCTCGACCTTAACCTGGTCGAGACAGATTTCACCGGTACTGAAATTCTCAAGATGTTCGGTTTCCGGTGCGCGTACCAACTGGCCGTCAAGTTTGTAAACCCAGGCATGATAGGGACACATGATGCGGGTGGTGGTACCCTCACCCTTCAACAACTCATGTGCGCGATGTTTGCAGACATTGTAAAACGCTCGCAGGGCGCCTTCGCGATCCCGAACCACGGCAATGGGTTGCCCGGCTATATCGATGGTTACAAACGACCCCGGCAGCCGCAGCTTTTCTACGTGACAGACCCACTGCCAGGACTTCGCAATGATTTCACGCTGATCGGCTGCAAACCACTCCTGCTGGACATAGGCATCAGCTTTCAGAGATTGCGAGTTACCCGCATCTGCGGAATATCCTTCGTCGATGGCCGCGAATTGAGCCTGGGTCGGTAGGTCTGTCATATCGGACACTCCTTTGCCTGCCGGGTTGCAAAGGTATGATCCGTCAAAATGAATTTGGAGATGGCAGTCATATGGACATCAATTGAACTTTATTCGCCATTTGATAATGTCCCTGCTGGGCGGAACATCGGCCAGGCCCGGAATTCGAACGGCACCCTGCCATCAATCCGGTCCCTGCTTGGCGGCAGGCCAAAACGTTGTTTGTAGGCGCGTGCAAAGTGAACCGGATTGGGAAACCCGCAGGCCATGGCGATTTCGGAAATGGGCAACTCGGTTTGCGTGACCAGCCCCCGCGACCGATCCAGCCGGATATCCCGATAATACAAATGCGGGCTGGTTTTCACGTATTCCCGGAAGAGGCGGTTCAGTTGGCGCTGGGATACTCCGGCCAGCTTACACAGCTCGGGAATGCTGATCAGTGTTTCCAAGTGCCGTTCCATTATCGCGATGGCTTTGCGGACCTTGGGTGGGGCAGTATTTCCCAGGGGCTCCAATTGATTGTTGGTTTGATGTGCACCCAATCCCCGAAGGTTTCTATAGAACAGATATTTCGCGCAGTCGTTTGTCAGCGCTTCGCCGACAATCCCATGCATCAGGAATAAGGCAAACTCTCCGGTTGCAGCGCCGCCACAGCAGGTTCCGATGCTGCCTTCGTGAAGGAACAGATCCTCACAAACATCAATCTGCGGGTATTTTTCCCCAAAAGCGTCGATATGCTCGTAATGAACGGTTGCGCGTCGCCCCCGCAAAAGGCCAGCCTCGGCCAGAATGAACGCCGCAGTATCGATCCCGGCAACATAACTGCCTGTTCGCGCGTATCTGCGTATTGCGGATAGCAGGGGTTCACTGGTGAATGCTTCAGGAGTCCAACTGCTGGAAACACAGACTATGTCAGGCCGTGTGTGCTTCAAAGATCCAAGTGGCCTGACCGCGACCTCCACACCATTGCTGGCCCGGCAAAGAGCGTCCGTTTCGCTTGCCAACTGCCATTGAAAAAGTTGCTTTCCAGCAAGGTAATTGGCAGCCCGGAACGGGTCCAGAAACGCCATTGTTGCCGCAAGGTTGAAATGCGGCGTGACCAGAACCAGAATCTCAGTTAATTCATTTTTCTTCAGCATGGCCTAAACGCAGATACCTGCATCTGGGTAGCAGTTGCGTTTTCACGTCGCTGCGGAGTTCCAGGTGCAAAAAAGGCCACCGCCCTGAAGCGATGGCCATATCTGATCAGACAGACAAGCAAACGTATTTCATTTCCAGGTAATCTTCCATACCGTGATGGCTGCCTTCGCGGCCCAGTCCGGATTGCTTGACGCCGCCGAACGGGCCCAACTCGGTCGAGATGATGCCGGTATTCACGCCAACGATCCCGTATTCCAGTGCTTCCGCCACCTTATAGACGCGGCTCAGGTCCTTGGCGTAGAAATACGAGGCCAGACCGAAGATCGTGTCATTGGCCATGGCGATGACGTCATCCTCATCCTCAAACTTGAACAGAGGTGCCAGAGGTCCAAAGGTTTCGTCCTGCGCCACCATCATATCCTGAGTCACGCCGGTCACGATCGTTGGCTGGAAGAAGGTGCCGCCCAGATCATGGGGCAGACCGCCGGTCAGAACCGCACCGCCCTTGTCGGTGACGTCCTTGATGTGTTCTTCGACCTTGGTCACCGCATCAGCGTTGATCAGCGGGCCGGTGGTGGTGCCGTCCGCCAAGCCATCGCCGATCTTCAGCGCTTCGACCGCCGCTTTCAGCTTGGCGGCGAATGCGTCATAGACACCGGCCTGTACATAGATACGGTTGGCACAGACGCAGGTCTGTCCGTTATTTCGGAACTTGCACAGCATCGCGCCTTCGACCGCCGCATCCAGATCGGCGTCGTCAAACACGATGAACGGTGCATTGCCGCCCAGCTCCATCGAGCACTTCATGACCTGATCAGCCGCCTGACGCAGCAGAATGCGGCCCACTTCAGTCGAGCCGGTAAAGGTCAGCTTGCGCACGCCGGGGTTTTCGCAGAATTCCTTGCCGATCTCACTGGCCTGGGAGGAGGGCACAACGTTGAACACGCTTGCGGGCACGCCGGCCTGTTCCGCCAGTAGCGCCAGAACCAGCGCAGACAGAGGGGTTTCTGCGGCCGGACGTGCAACAAAAGCACAGCCTGCGGCCAATGCTGGCCCTGCCTTGCGGGTGATCATGGCGTTTGGGAAATTCCAGGGCGTGATCGAGGCCGCGACGCCAATCGGCTGCTTCATCACCATGATCCGCTTGTCGCGCTGGTGCCCCGGGATGGTTTCGCCGTAGACACGCTTGGCCTCTTCCCCAAAGAACTCGATAAAAGACGCACCATAGCCGATCTCACCGACAGCCTCTGCCAGTGGCTTGCCCTGTTCAGCGGTCAGGATTTTGCCCAGATCCTCGGCGTTTTCCATCATCAGATCGAACCAGCGCCGCAGGATGACTGCACGTTCCTTGCCGGTCAGTTTGGCCCATTCTTTCTGCGCGGCTTCGGCTTGTGCGATTGCTCCGGCGACTTGTGCACGGCTGACATCGGCCACCTCAGCGACCACATCGCCCCGCGCGGGGTTTGTCACTTCGAACGTACCATTATCACCATCTACCCACTGACCGCCGATATAGGCTTTGGTGACAAGCAATTCGGGGTTCTTCAGAATTGACTTCAGATCGGTCGTTGCGTCCAGCATGATAAGCCTCCGGCATGAATTGGATTGCGCGCACCCAAACAGGTGGTGTCACAATTGTCTATGGCCACTCTGGACGTGGAATCAATCCAGATTTGATCAAAAAAACAATTAACAAGTTAAGTTAATAAAGTCACTCGAAATCTGTTCGCGTCAATCGGCGGTCTCGCCTTTCTTTTTACTGAGGAGTTTGCCAAAGTCTGGGTGAATTTTGAGGCTCAGGGGATGTAAATCCGCATAACATTCCCTATCTTATTGGGTAATAGAAGAAAAAAGGGATAGGAACGATGTCGAACCAGCAATTTGAGGCGCTGATCAAAGAAACGCAGACCAAGGTGCGCGAAAGCCAGTCGCAGATTGAAAGCCTGACCTCGCGGATTGATGCCGCGCGGGCCAAGATTGGCACGGCTGAGGCGGATATCGACATCGAAAACGCCACGCTTGAGGATGTGCACGCCCATACCGAGGTGATGAACGCCAATATTGCCGAGCTGATCATGGGCTTGGACGACGTCACCAACGCGTTCTCCAAGGATTTCGATGAGATGCGCTCGAAAACCGGGTGGGAGTCGTTCGTCGGCATCTTCTCGAAAGGTAAATCCGAGTCGCTGCGGCAGGAACGGATGCGAACCGCCAATATCGACGATAAGCTGCAGGATCTGATCGCCAAATCGGACGTCATCGTGAAGCTGCTGGAAGGGCAGTTGTCCGTGCTGGAAGAACAGCGTGTCAAGGTCGAGGACAACCTGAGCGGTACGCTGGACGACCGCGAAGCGACCGTGGCCGAGTTGGAGGCGTTGCGCGCAGAGATTCAGGGCATGGACCCGGCTATTATTACGCTGGAAAACAAGATCAGCGTCGAACAGGACGCCGCCGCGCGGACCCAGCTAGAGACTGAACTGGCCGAGCTGAACAAGCAATATAACGCCAAGGTTCAGGAAGAGCAGGTCAAGCTGGCCAAATCCCAGACGCTCGAACGCTATATCGAAAAGGGCAAGACCTGGGTCGACTCACTGCAAAACCAGGCGGCGACGCAGATGGTGCTGATCAACAAGTTGCAGACAGACACGCAGCAGCGCGTGGTGCTGTATGACGCCCTGACCAAATCGCTGAAAACCGCGCAGCAGCAGGACGTGGCCCACCGTATCAACGAGATCGGCGTGCAGACGGATCAAGAGGCGCAGACGGCGATGGCCGCCATCGGCACCGCGACCAATCAGAAAATGGCCGACATGCTTGAGGCGCATGAGGACCACATGGTCTTTGCCCGCGACGTGCTGGAGAAAAAGGCCAAGGCGGATGAACGCTTTGCCCGTCGCTTTGCCTCGATTGTCGAGAAGCATGATAAGAATTTGTATGGTGGGTGAAACCTTAGTCCGAGCGCCACTAAAGATGCTTAGCGCGGCACTATGCGTCGCGCTCTTCGGAGCGCTTCTCATCTTATTCGGGTATCTGCTTCAATTGACTCCCGTGCACCTCGGCCCCGATTTGAGAATGACGTTGTTTATGGTCCCATTGATCTTCGCTCTCGGTCTTTTTGGAGTTTCAGCAATGTTGGCAATCTGGGGCGGGGTTTGGTTGGTATTCGACGTGTATCTTTCATTGATCGACAAACTAATTGGTCAACAAACTAAATGACTGACCCCACCCAAGACCATGTCGGCCTGACCGACACCTTCGCCTCGCGTCGCTATTTCCGTAAATTCGAGGTGATCACCGTTCATCTCCTGCGCGTGGCCGCGACGATGGAGGCGGAGGGCGCGATTTCGAAACAAGAGGTGCGGATCGTATCGCGCTACCTCTCGGGGCTGCTCTACACCTTCCGTGCGCTCAGCATGAAATACCTGCTGGTCGGGCGCGATACGGGGCGGTTCTTTGGCAGCCTTGCGATGGACAAGCGCGACAGCGGGTTTCCGGTGGCGGCTGAATTGCTGACCATGGCCAATGACGCGCAGCAGGCGCAGGTGCATCTGGCGAATATGCCCTCGGAAGATGATCTGAAAACCGACATGGTACGGACGATCATTGGCGACCGGGAAATCCCGACCAAGCTGCAATTCGCGCTTTCTCAAAGGCTCTATTACGAGGAATTGCTGAAAGGTCAGCTGTTCTGGTCCCGCAACGATCCCGAGTGCCACTGGATCGGGAATGAGGGGGATCGGCGCAGGTTCATGATCCACTGGGCGGTCTATGACAGTCAGATCAACCTGCCGGTCATCTACCTGATGCAGTTGGAGGATAGCGGCAAAACCGCCCTGCCCAAGGACCAGCGCCGCTGGCCCGAGGTTCAGGCGCATCTGATGGCGCAATCTCTGGGCGGGCTGAAACTGGTGACCATCGCCAAAGGCTTCGATCAGGATTTTGATGACCTGCATCCCAAACATCTACGCCGTATCCATGTCGGGCCGATGTATTCCTCGGCGTTCACTGAGCAGTCCGGCCCCTTGCGGCAGGTGCTGGAGGACGCGCAGTCTCCGCAAGGTCAGGATTGGGCGCTGGCCTGGACCACAGAGGAACTGGAAAGCGAAGACGTCATCGAAGAACGCGCCGGTTGGTTCTCGACCGTGGAGCGTGAAGTTTTTGCGCTGGACCCGTTCGGCGGGCAGGGGGCCGAGACCGGAGCCACACGCACCCAGCGGTCGATTATCCTGCCTCAGCGCCCGTTTCAGGTTCTGGCCGAGCGCAACCCGCCAGGCTTTGCCGATGTGCGCAAGTTCGTCGTCAGCAAGGCCGGGCAGGTGTTGCGTTATTAGATTTTTTGCCTCCGGCGGGAGTATTTTTGAAAAGATGAAGCAAGGGCGGTTTTTGAAATGAGTTTGACGTCAGATCAGATGGAATTGCGCGAAGACGACATTCGCAAACATTATCCGGCGGCGACCGCCCTGCTGAACGGATTCGAACACGCACCGCGGATTGCGAAGGGAGTAGAGACGACGGTCGAGCGATCTCCGGGCGTTCCGACAGGACGGCGGTTTCGCTCGACGACACCGGGGTTGGTGACACGCCGAACCGTACGCGCCGATGGGGTGCATCTGGTCGAACGGATCGAGGCGTCGGATGATGGCGATGCGCTTGTTTCTCCACCGCAGGCAACCACGCAACAGGCGATCCGCCGCGCGATTGCCATTGCTCAGGCCGTTGCCGAAGCGTATGCGGAACAGACCCCGCTGGGCGATCTGAAACGGGCCAATCTGGCGGGCGATCTGTATGCAGCGCGAAAGACCGAATTTTCGGAATTGTTGACGGCAGAGGCTCTGATTACCTCTCACACCTTCGGCAATGCGCTGGCCTATCTGATGTCCTCGCATCTGGGCGAAACCACAGTCGACATAGGTGAGATCGAAGAGGTTCTGACCGACAATGGTCAGCTCGCCCTGCACGGTGCGCTGTGGGAGCTGGATCAGGTGCTGGCCAAAAACGCCCCCGACGACGCCCATCTGATCGCAGCAACCAGCGCCTATGCCGAGCAACTGATGGAAAAGGCCGCCCTGCGCGCAGTGTCCGCAGGCCATCTGGCCCCGTTCCAGAACGCCGCCTGGCATGTCGAGGCGGACGACCTGACGATCCGGGGCTTTGAACCGGCCTCCAAAGCCAAATCCACCACCCTGACCATGACGTTCAAGAAACCGAACGAGGTGGTCGGCAACCATATCGCCAAGTATCAGGCAATGAAGCTGGCCAAGATGGTGATGGCCTATGATTTCGACCGCCGCCTGAACCCCTTTGCGGAACTCGGCGGGTTCATCTTTACCTTCATGGGCGACGGCAAACCGGGCACCGGCAAGACCACTCTGATCCAAATGATGGCCGGGCTGATCAACGACTATTGCCAGAACGCAGGCTATCCATTCCGCTATCAGAACCTGAGCACCGACAATATCGATAGCTATCAGGGTAAATCCGGCCAGAACGCCAAGGCCTTTATCAATACGATCATCGACCCCTCGGTCATCGGCTTCGGCACCATCGACGATATCGACCAGCTGGCGGGCAAGCGCGGCGACCGGCAGTCGTCGGCCGGGCAGTTGGAAATCACCGCCGTGCTCATGGAGAGCTTTGCCGGCGCTAATACCGTCGTGCGCGGCAACTGCACCTTTGGCATGTTCTCGAACTACCCCGAGAATGTGGATGACGCCCTGCGCCAGCGGGCGGGGGCGCGGTTCCTGGTGGACGGGCCGCAAACGCGCGAGGATTACATTGACATCCTGCACCTGCTGATGGGCCGCAACCACGACATCCCACTGGGCGCGCACGACGCCTATGCCGCGCAAGAGATCAAGAAGGCCGTCGCCGCCAGCTTCGAAAGCCATTCCCGCCCGCATGAGGACGCCTTGCTGCAAGTCTATGACCGGGTGTCCGGCGATGTCGGCCAGATGGACACCATCGCCAAGCTGGGCACCTACCTCAAGGCGATCCAACAGGCGGATGAACGTTTCACCGGTCGCGCCATCAAGAACATCACTGACGCGGTCAAGGTCCGCGCGATGGATTTCGAACTGCCCGACGAATGGATGGAAAACCCCGACCTGTTCCTGTTCCGCGACTACGACACCAAGAAGGCGATGATCGAGGACCTGCGCCAGCCGATCACGGTGGAGATGGTGATGCAAGAGATCAACCGCTACGCCGACAGCGAGTTCCGCTATGCCGACAAGAGCGACGAGGTCGCCATCGAGAACGCCGTGCGTGAGATGGGCCGAATGGAAGAGGCCAAGCGGCGGTATTTGGAGGGGAGGGGGTGACCGGAGGTTTCGTTCTCATCCTCGCAACGTTGATTGCGGCATGTATCTTTTTCGGGATAGCCGTAGCCCGCAAGCGACCCGGTACGTTTGGTTCTTTCGCCAAACTGTGCCTTATTATTTTTGCTATTTGCTATGTGTTGAGTTCTCTATTTGAGATTTGGATAAACGGCGCCTCGTTGGACAACCCCGAGTCGTTGTTACATGCCTTCGGTCCGGGCCAGATGCCTGCGATGTTTTTGGAAAGAGCTGTTTTCTGGTTCATTCCTGCAATGTTAATAGCGGGAACCAGTTTTGGATTGATGCGAGCGCGAATTGTGAACTCCCGCGAAGATTCAGAGGCAAGGAGTGAACTGAGTGAAAGCTAAAGGGTTCAACCGTGTCATGAGAGTTTTGGCGCTACCTGCCTTGGGTGCGTGGCTCATTGTGTATTTCCAGTTCGGAGAGATATGGCCGTTTTCTGCTAGCCCGGTTTTAGCGGAAGATGAAACACCATGGAGTGTTTTTAGAAAGTACTTCCTCTCACTTGCGGGAATTGCATTCATGGCCATTGAATTGCCGGATATTCTCGGCTGGACTTACCGCGAAAAACGACTTCGATCATATTCGAAGGAAGATTTGAACAATGATTGATTTTCCAGTTGGGAGTTTTGAGTTTGGAGGGCGTATTCGGATTGCGCAAGTGCTCCTTTGATCCGCCTCATCGAAAAAGGCCTGATGTTTGGCAATCTCGTCCACATCTCCAGCCCGGCTCTGGTCGAGCGCTATAATCGCGCGTTACAGCATCTGGCGGGCAAGACCACTCAGCTTTCGGATTTCCATGTCGATATCTCGGGTTACTCGCCGGAGGTGGGGATTGAGCTGGAGGATGAGCTCTACCTCAATCCCAACGGGGTCAACCGGCAGTTCATCCTGCTGACGACCGAACAGAAACGCGCGCCTTTGCTGAACGTCAAATTCTCGACCTCGCGCGAAATCCTGCGCGAATTCATCGAGATGAACGAGGCGCAGCTATTCGCCCTGACCGCCACCGATGCGGTGGCCGGAGAATTGGTGAACTCGGTGATCAAACTCACCACACCGCGCGACCTGCTGAACCTGCGCAAGATCGAGATCGAAGCCGACACCGCTGGCGGCACCCTGCGCAAGGCACAGCAACTGGCGGGCATGGTCGAGCGCTTCAAGACCGAAGAGGACGCCTGGTTCGACGATGTACTGGTCGCCAAGATGATCGAGACAGCCAAGGAAACCGGTGACGTCACCCGCAACCCTGTCCGCTTGCGCCATACGGATTTTGAGCAGCGCAACTTTTGGACGGCGCATTTCGGCGGGCTCTACCTGTTCCCGGATATGGACCACCCGGCGGCGATTTGTATGGGTGAAAAGCCCAGCGACCTGCCGATCAAGTACACGTTTGACCCGTCGCAACGGAACCAGATTGCCAAGTTTCTGGACTACAACGATCTGGTCGAACCGATTGTCAAAGTGCGCGGCGTGGATGCTGCCGCGATCCTGCAGCAGAAGATGGATTTCCTGACCGTTGATGCGGCTGCGGATGCCGATGTCGACCTGACCGGGCTGGACCGAAGCGACATGCGACGGTTGGCGCGCAATCACTCGGATCGCCTGCCCGAGGCCTATCACGGCCTTGCGCAACTGCTGCGCTGGGCGAGCGACGGGGGGCCATGGCCGCGTATCACTTCGGATCATCTGGCCTATTTCTACACACTGCGTGCCGCCGATACGCCGAACAGGGATCTGGTGAATATGCTGCTGTCCGAATTGGCCCCGCTGGACCCGCGCCAAATGTTCATCTGCCACAAGGAGCTGTTCTACCGCACCTATTCTGGCTGGCCCGAGAGCAAGAAGGCCTATGTTGCCGACTTCCTCGCGCGCGAGTATCAGGTGGACAAGCAGGGTGCCCGCGCCGCGCTGTTCGGGCATGAACCGGACATGAGTGGTAATGACCGGATCAGCGATGACATCATCACGCGCGTCGGTCCGTGGGGCGCAGTAGGGAGGAATTGAATGCTCGTCGCAATCCGTTTTCTAATCCCTCTACTGATCGTTCTGACCGTGATCTATGTCGGGTTGTCGATTTATTCTCGACTCGTCCGTCGCCGCAAGCTGATCGCACATTGGGAGAAAAAGGGGCTGAACGGTGATCGTGAGGCTTTCCTCGAGCGGGGAATGCGGCAATATGACAAATCGTTCCGCAAGAAACTGCTGCTGGGTGTCTATGTCATCCCGCTTGGGGCCATTGCCCTGCTGATCTATATTACAAATTTCAAATGAGGGCCGGATAGATGGTCTATGTCAAATGGGTATTCATCTTCGTGTTCTGGGGGCTAGTCGCCTCGGTGCTGGAATACACTTTGCCGCAGCAGGATGTGGTGCGGATCGTGAAGACCGAGGTGCGGCGCGTCGATTTCGGTGAGAACTCGATCTTCTGGGCACAGCAGGATACCGGTCAGGAAGGGGCGCAGACCACCAACCGCGATGTGCGCTTTGTCGAAACCTTCCGACCCAACGGAAAGCCGCGCGTCTATCGCAACGAGGATACAGGATGGGGCTGGCCGCCCTATTTCAAGCTCGACAGTTCGAACCTGCAGGCTGAACTGACCGACCTCGTATCGACTGCAGATAACCCGCAATGGGTGGTCTTGCGCCATTATGGCTGGCGCAATCAGCTTATGTCGATCTTCCCCAATGTGGTCTCGGTGCGCCCGGTGGATAGCCCGGATGTCCGGCTGATCCCGTGGTTCAACATCATTTTTCTAACGGTGTTTTTTGCTATCGTCTGGGCGATTTGGGTGCGCTGGCGCCGGTTCCGGCAACGCCGCATCGATCCGATGCTTGAGAATATGGAAGACGGACTCTATGCCGCCGGTGACGCAATCGAAGAGAAACGCAATGGGTTCCGCCGCTGGCTGGATAGTTGGAAATCCAAGTGATGGCGGGCATCTGATCCCGCCATTTGACTGGTGCTGTTCTCCTATCTGACAACGAATTCAGCGTGCAGTGCGCCTGCTGCTTTGATCGTTTTCAGAATGTCGATCATATCCTGAGGCGAGACTCCCAGCGCGTTCAGACCTGCGACAACCTCGGAAAGTGTTGTGGCCTCGGGGATTTCTGCGAGGCCAGTTCCCTCTTCTTCTTCGATTCCGGCGATGGTTCGTGGAACGACCACTGTTTCACCTCTGGCAAACGGGTTGGGCTGAACGGCAATTGGCGCCTCTTGAACCGTCAGCGTCAGATTGCCCTGAGAGACAGCCACACGCGAAATTCGGACCTCCTGCCCCATGACAATGGTGCCAGACCGTTGATCGACCACCACTCGCGCCTTTGTTTCCGGCTCAACCAGAATGTTTTCAATGCGCCCTATGGCATGTGCCGTTGATACTGCCTGTGTCGCCGCAACGTTCAGTTCAACCGTGCCTGAATCCCGCATGATTGCCACGGCTCTGTTGAACTCGGTGTTGATCGCGGATTCGATACGTGCGGCTGTGGTGAAATCTGGTTCTCTTAAAGCTAGACGCATTTGAGTGAGAGTAGACAAGTCGAAATCAATTTCACGCTCGACTCTTGCGCCGGACGGGATAACGCCCGAGGTTGGCACTCCGCGCACAACCGAGGCTGCCTCTCCCTCAGCAGATACGCCGCCTGCAAGGATGGTGCCCTGTGCAACCGCATAGATTTGCCCGTCGGCCGCGTTCAGCGGGGTCATGATCAGCGTTCCGCCCAGCAGGCTGTTTGAATCGCCTATCGCGGAAACAGTTACGTCAATTTGACCGCCCACTCTGGCAAAAGGTGGCAAACTGGCAGTCACCAAAACAGCGGCAACATTCTTGGGCCGGAAATCTTCACCTGTGACGTTGACACCTAAACGTTCCAGGATGTTGGACATGATCTCTTCGGTGAAAGGAGCATTGCGTAACCCATCACCGGTTCCGTTCAAACCGACGACCAGGCCATAACCTACAAGGTCGTTACCCCGCACACCGTCAAAATCCACGAGATCCTTGAGACGGATCGCGCCTGCCCAGGCCATGCTGGGAAGGAAGATCAGGAGAAGTATCAGCGCCCTCATCTCAGAAAGTTCACCAGCGACAAGTTCGCGTTGCGAACGGTTACCGAATACAGGCTTTCCAACTGAAACTGCACTGTTTGCAGCCTCGCCGCCGTTTCATAGGGATCGGCTGCTATCAGTTCGTTCCGACTGAATTCCAAGCTGGTTCGGGCTGCCGAATTGCGCGTTGCTGCCTCCTCGATACGAGCCTCGACCGTACCAACTTCCGCCCGCAGTTTCACTGTGGCGCCCTGCGCGTTGGCCAGATCGACACCCAATTGAGTGAACAAAGCGGTGCGTTGATCAGGAGAAAGCGCCAATGTGCTGTCAGTAGCCAGTGCCGCTACAGCGACATCCCTGAGAGCTGTCTTGAATGCCGGGTCCGTTGCCGTGATCGGCAGCGTGACGTTTTCGTTGTCCGATATCTGCATCGGAGAGAGTGTGATGCTTGCCCCCCGGTAAATCACCGCGTCGAATCCGGCCGGGTCTTTGAACCAGGTGTCTGCCGCCAGCCTGATATCGGAGATGGTCACAAGCCCGGTGAACTGTGACTTCAGCGCTGTCAGAAGATCGTCTGAAGACGGCAGGGGCGACACATCAGTGGCAGTGCCGGAAAACAGGCTGCGTCCACCTACGCGTGTGTTCAGTGCCGAGATCATCGTGTCGAGTTCATTTTTTGCCTGTTCTGACGCTTGTTTATGGTTCACGGGCTGATTAGCGGATCCGTAAGCCAGTAAAGATGCGGTCATGTCTCCAACCGAATCTCCGAAGGTTGTCAGGCTCAATTGCATGGCATCCGTGAACAGAGCCGCTTCGGACGTTGCGATGCCAAAGGCGTCAAGTCTGGAGAGGTTGCGGTCGAGATCCAGAATTTGCGAATAATCTCCGCCAAGCCGACCTGAGATGTCCTGTACCTGCCCGGAGGACATCTCATTAGAAAGGGTTTCGATCTGGGTTTTGATATCTGTTGCGCGTGTTCGCAGGGTCATCCCTCGCGCCAAGTCACCGATAGAAGTCATATTCATAATCACAACCTCAGAAGAGTTTCCAGAAGCTCATCCACAACCGAGATGACTCGAGCGTTTGCAGCATAAGTCTGTTCGACTTGCATGAGGCGCTGCAGTTCCTGATCCGAATCCACGCCGTGTTCGGCTTCGATCTGCGCCATTTGCTGTTGGGAGTTGCTTGCAAAAGTCATGCGTTGATCCGCGGCATGCGCGTTCGCACCTGCTTTCGACAACAAAGCCTCGATCAGTTCGGCGGCGCGCATGTTTCCCGTGCCTAAAATCCCGCCAGGCACCGGACGTGCGTCGTTCAAAATGTCCCCGAATGCGCGCAATTGAGAGGCTTGCCCCGGATAGCCCGGCGATATGGCGCCCAGACCCGCGCGCAGTTTCCAACTATCGCCACCTTTGTCAGGGTCCACATTCGAATTGAGTGAAATCCGTGATGCGAGACCGACAACTGCCGCCGGATCAAACCGGTTGCCGTTGTCGGTGAACAGACCAGGATCTGTCGCAGGGATCGATGAGTCCAAACCGGGTGTTTCAAATCGCTCGATCAAGTCTCTCGCAACACTGTCAAGCTGATCTTGCGCCTCAACCGCCAGCTCGTCGCGGACGGCAAACTGCGCCATTAACGCCCCGCCGCGGATTTGAGCATTTTCGCCGCTTGTCCGTACCGGGTTGCCGTTCATTTCCAAACCGGACAACAGACCATTTGCCACAGTCATGTGGGGCTTTGTTTCGCCCGTCGTAGAAAAGGTAAATTCCGAAGCTTTGCCTTCCAGCAGGATCAACCCGCCGTTTGAGTACAGTGACACCAGATCGTTGGCGCGGGGCACGACATTGATCGGGATCAGGGCGTTAACCTGGTCGATCAAGACGTGCCGCTGATCCAGAAGGGCACCGATATCACCGCCAGAGTTCTGTATGGCAGGAATCTTGGCGTTCAGGTCTTCGATATCTTTCAGTGTCTGATTCAGGCTGTCGATCTGCCCGCCAATTATTCGATCCGCATCCGAGCGTGCCTGACGCACGCCCTCTGATGCTGTGTTCAACTCATTGGCCAGATCGCGGGCCGAGCGCGCAACCTGATCCAGCCTTTCGATCGAGTCAGGCAGACTGGCCGCTGTGATAAAACTGTTTTCCAACAAAGACAGGCGTGTGGATAGCGAGGGGCCGCCAGCAGGAGACCCCACCAGTTGTTCGAATCGTGAATGAAAACCTGAAACGGCCGATCGAAGGGCGAGTTCAGCGTCAGACGAGCGTCTGTTGGCGGTCAAAACCGGATCCTGATGCCGGATAACGCCTACTGTGCGTACGCCATTTCCTGATATTGGACTTGTTGTCAGTTCGAGGGACCGGCGTGCATAGCCGGGGGTCAGTGCATTTGCGATATTCCCGGACACCACAGCGGCCCCGCGGCTGGCCGCAGTCAGCCCGCCCAACGCGTTATTGAATGCCGTAGACATGTTCATGAGGCCGCTCCTTTCCTTTGGTCAAAGCCTGATCAACGTTTCAGGTTCGTCGTTTCCTGCAGCATCTCGTCCACCGTCTGGATCACTGTGGCGCTGGAAGAATAGGCGCGCTGTGTCTGGATCAGGGAAGTCAGCTCGGTGGCCACATCCGTGGTGGATTCTTCACGCGCGAACGAGACGAGATCTCCGGTAGGACCTTCGCCTGCATTCCACAGAAAGAACGTACCGCTTTCACGGGACGGGGCGTAGGTCTGGCTGTCCAACGCCGTCAGGCCATTGGGATTGGGAACATCCGCCAGAGGAATTTGGTACATCCGGCGACTGACGCCAGTGTCGTAGAAGGCGTAGACATAGCCGTTCTCATCGACCTGAACGCTGGTCATTGTTCCAACGGCAGAACCATCACGTGTGATCGAAACAGGCGCAAACGTATCAGACAACTGAGTTATGCCATCTGCATCCCCGATCAGGCCAATATTGACCTCCATCGGTCCTCCGGCAACGTTGACCATGACACTGCCCGTTGCCGGATCATAAGCACCACCGGAAACAGGGGTGACGCTGGCCAGAGTTCCGCCCGCCGTTCGGTTGTCGGTGAAGGTCAGCGTGTATTCCCCGATGATTGCGCCGCCCGATGCTGAATCGCGCAGAACCATTGTCCATTCATTGCTGCTGCCGGTTGCCGGAACAGTTGGGATCAGCTCGATATCGACGCTCTCGGATTTGCCGAGATTGTCGAAATACTCAACTGACAAAGGTTGAATGTCGCCAGGAGCACCTGCATCAGTCGCTGTGGCTGGCAGGTTCATTCGCAAGTTCATTTGCGTGGTGGGCGCACCCGATAGCTGGTTAACGCTCAGCTGAATGGGTTCAAGTGCAGCGGGAGTGTCGCGCGAAACCGGTGGAATGGTGCCGTCAGGCGAAGCGGGCCATCCAAGAAGAACAAGGCCAGACTCGGTAACCAGGTATCCTTCTTCGTTGGTGCGGAATGACCCGGTTGTTGTCAGCAACATCTCGTTCGAGTTGTTCCCGATCTGAGAGCTCGGGCGCACAGGCAACATGCCGCGCCCGCGTACCGCCAGATCGGTTGAGTTGCTGGTTGTGACCAGAGGCCCTCGCTGATCAATCATGCGCTGGCTTGTCGTGCGCACACCGCCTGCCGAATAGCTGCCACCCTGACCTGACGTGACCATAGAATGAAAATCCGTCTCGACCCGCTTGTACCCATAGGTCGAAGAATTCGCGATGTTGTCGGAAATCGTCGCCAGCCTGTTGGCGTTGGCTTTCAGCGCCGCCACACCGGCATTGAGCGAAGAGGATATGGTCATGGGTGCGCCCTTCTGTTGTGTCCGTCTTTGATGCAACAGGTAACGCGCTGCCCCTTAACAGCGCGCTAACATGTAAAATGCGCTCTATCGTTTAGGGTTGGCGCAGGAAGATCACTTCTATCCTGTTGTTCCGCGCAGCCATGGGATTGTCGGTGAACAACTCTCTGTCTGCATGGCCCGTAACGCGATCCATTCTTTGTGCCACAACGCCCTTGTCCTGCAGTAATTGACGTAGCGTTTGTGCCCTGGCGGTGGATAGATTCCAGGCTGTGTTGCGCGCCTGTACGACCGGAGAAGCGCTGACATGCCCTTCGACAGCGATCGAATTGGTAACCAGATCCGAGGATCGGGCGATGATCAGGGCTAGCGCCCGCAGGAAACGGGTTGGTGTGTCGGATCTCGATTCGAACAATGCCTGATCGTCGGTGTCGAACAGCTCCACCACCAAACCTTCATCGGTGACACGCGTGACGATATGTTTGAGAAGTTTGTCCGAGACCTCGCTTTCCCCGGTACGCCCCAACAGTTGCGCCTCTAACGTAGCGAAACCTTCCTCGTTTCCTTTGCCGCCGCCATCGGTGTTTACACCGATTGAACCGCGGGCCTGATGCGACTCGGTCGGGTATCTGGTCGTTGCGCCCTGACCGTCTCGCAACAGCGTGTCTTCGGACAACATGCTGTTGCCTCCAAAGGCTCCGTCGCCGCCGCCGGATTCGGGGCTCAGCGGTATTGTTGGCGCGAAATAATCTGCCAACCCCTTACGTTGCTGTTCAGTTGTTGCATTCAGCAGCCACATCAACATGAAGAAGGCCATCATGGCCGTAACGAAGTCGGCATACGCGACTTTCCACGCGCCACCGTGATGGCCATCGCCACCTGATACACGCTTCTTCTTGATGATGATTGGCGCCGCATTGGATTGCGCACCCATCTCCACCACCTTTTCTATCACCCGACTACAGGCGTAGACGGGCAGGTCTTAAGGTGGCCTTAACACTTAAAACTGTTCGGAATTCCCCTAACGAGGCATCCCGGCAGAGGCACGGCGCAGGATCAGAGACAGGCGGTTAAAGCTGTTTTCGATCCCCTCAGAATCAGGTTTTCCGAAGAACGCGTCCAACTCTTCATGAACGCGGACGGCTTGATCCAAGAGGGGGTCTGATCCCTCTGCATACAGGCCGGCTTTGATCATCACTTCAGACTGCTCGTAGCTGCCGACAAGTTTTCGGGTTTCCCTGATCATCTGATTCTCGGCCTCGGACGCGGCTTCTGGCAAGCTGCGGGATATGGATTTGCTGAGGTCGATGGCCGGGAACCGCCCGCGCTCCGCAATGTCGCGGCTAAGTACGATGTGCCCGTCCAGTACACCGCGCAGGATGTCGGCGATGGGTTCATCCATGTCCGAGCCCGCGACCAGCACGCTGAATACGGCGGTGATATCACCTTGTTCCCGTGTGCCGGGGCCTGCGCGTTCACACAGATTGGCAATCAGGGGTGTGACCGAGGCTGGATACCCTCTGAGCGACGGGGATTCTCCCATGGCAACGGCAATTTCACGGTGCGCTTCAGCAAAGCGGGTCACCGAATCGGCCAGAAACAGAACACTCAGCCCCTGATCGCGCAGGAATTCTGCCGCTGACATGGCCGACCAAGCACATCGCCTGCGCGCCAATGCAGATTGGTCAGACGTGGCGGCCACCACGATTGTGCGTTTCATGGCTTCCGGGCCTATGGCGCGGGCAACAAATTCGTTTACTTCTCGCCCACGTTCACCAATTAGAGCCACCACAACCACGTCGGCCTGCATGGATCGCGCCAGTGTCGACAGCAGCGTCGATTTTCCCACACCCGATCCTGCAAATAATCCTACACGCTGACCGCGCACAATCGGCAGCAGTGTGTTGAGAACGGATAATCCCGTGGCCATTCGCTCTGCCAACGGCTTACGCGCTACCGCAGGCGGAGGTGCTTGCATGATATCGCGATCCTGTGGCCCGTTCAGCAGGGGATTTCCGTCCAGCGGTTTGCCAAACGGATCAATGATCCGCCCAAGCCAGTGCATTCCGGGTGCGAAACCCGGTGAGGGATCAAGATACACACGGTCCCCCAGGCTGACCCCGTCCGGAGCCGCACCCGGTATCATATGGACTTGGTCAGCACCGACATGCAGCACCTCGCCAGCAAGATCGGGCCCCGCGCGCCGCTGCAATGTCAGCAAGTCTCCGGTTCGCGCATGTTCGTTCAGACCGCAAATTTCGATCAACCCTTGTGCGACGTCGCTGACCAGACCCACATGGCGGACCGCAGTCATCCTATCGAATTCGTGTTTCACAAGCATCGGGTCGAGATCGGACATCTTGGGTTCTCCAACTGAGTTCTGAAAACGGTTTCTAAAGGAATCGGGGTTAAGCCTTGATTGAAATTGATCGAGGGAGAAGCCCCGATGTTCTATGACCTGAACGTCTTTAAGACAGCGTACGCAATGGCAACCCATGCCGGACAACGGCAGGTTGTCATCGCGCGCAACATGGCCAATGCGGATACGCCGGGCTATCAGCCCCGCGATCTCGAACCCTTTCAGACCGCTTTCGAAAACGCAGGCCCTGCGACCGGGATGTCCGCCACCCGGCGGGGGCATCTGAACGGCGATGGCGCGGCGCGCTGGGCCGAACAGGCCGCTGCGCCGTCGGGGGACCCCAACGGCAATGGCGTCTCGCTTGAGGAAGAGATGCTGAAAGCGGTCGATGTGAAACGTCAGCATGACCGTGCTCTGGCGATCTACCGTTCGTCCATCGGCATTCTGCGCACCAGCCTGGGTCGCGGGTGATGAGCGATTTTTCCCATTCCCTCACCGCCTCGGTCAGCGGCTTACGTGCGCAGGCGGCCCGGTTGCGCCATGTGTCCGAGAATATTTCGAACGCTGATACGCCCGGATACCGGCGCAAGACCGTGCCGTTTGAAACAGTTCAGAAAGACGGCAAGGCCATGGTTCAGGCGGGCCGCGTGCAGCTTGATCGGCGCGAATTATCGCGCATTCACGACCCCAGCCATCCGATGGCGGATGAAAGCGGGCACTATTTCGGCTCGAATGTCGATCTGATGATCGAGATTGCCGACGCGCGCGAGGCCCAGCGCAGTTACGAGGCCAACCTCAAAATGTTCGACCAGACCCGGCAGATGTCGTCATCGCTGATGGATTTACTTCGCAAATAAAGGACAGCCAGAATGGATATCCGATCACTCACCGCCGCGCAGAACTACGCGGTTGCCCGCCCGGCCACGCAGGCCGACCCGGATCACGCCGGAATGGCGCAGGGGCTGCGGTCCACGTTTCAGGATTTCGCCGCGACGCTGAAACACGGCGAGCAGATGGCCCAGACCGCGATGACCGGTCAGGCCGATCCGCACGCTCTGGTGCAGGCGCTGGCGCAGACGGAACTGGCGGTGGAAACCGCCGTGATCGTCCGCAACAAGGTGGTCGAGGCCTATCAGGAAATCCTGCGGATGCCGGTCTGATACCATGCTGAGCGAAGGTCTCTTCTATGACATCGTGCGTCAGGCCCTTTGGGTTGCGGTCATCACGTCCGTCCCGATCCTGGCCGTCGCCCTGGTCTCGGGCCTGATTGTCGGCCTGTTTCAGGCGCTGACGTCGATTCAGGAAATGACGCTGACCTTCGTTCCCAAACTGATCGCCATCGTCGTCGTGTTCTGGATTTCGATGGGGTTCATGACTCAGACGCTTGTTACGTTTTTTACCGGAATGCTTGTTCCATTAATCGCAGGAGGTCGCTGATGGACACCGCTTATGTCACCCTGTCCCGCCAGTCCGGGCTAATGAACGAAATGCGTCTGGTGGCGAACAATATCGCCAATGCCAACACGACCGGTTACCGCCAGCAGGGGTTGGTTTTCTCAGAGTTCGTACGGGACATGCCGAGCAACCCCTCACTTTCCATGAGCCGAGCCGAGGCGCGCAATACGTCACTGCAACAGGGTATGCTTACGGAAACCGGCGGGCAATTTGATTTCGCCATCGAAGGCGACGGGTTCTTCATGGTTGAAACCCGGGATGGCAACCGGCTGACGCGGGCGGGCAGTTTTTCTCCGAATGCCGAAGGTGGTTTGGTCGCGATGGATGGCGCGCGCGTGCTCGATACCAATGGCGCACCGGTGTTTATCCCGCCCGACGCAGCATCAATTGATGTTGGCAGCGATGGAACGCTGAGTGTCGATGGTCAACTGCTAGGCCAGTTGGGTGTATTCAATGTCGCAGACACACAGGACCTTGTACGCGAAGGAAACACGCGGTTCCGGACCAACAGCGCGATCAACCCGGTCGACGAACCAGTTGTGCTGCATCGCTTTCTCGAAGGTTCAAATGTGAACGCCATTCAGCAGGTGACCCGCCTGGTGGAGATCCAGCGCGCCTATGAGCTGGGGCAGAGTTTTCTTGAGAGCGAAGACGAACGCGTGCGTGGAGCGCTCAAGGCGCTGATACGCTGAATTGGATGAGGAGAGTTAGACATGCGGGCCCTTAAAATTGCCGCCACCGGTATGACCGCGCAACAGATGCGGGTCGAGACGATCTCGAACAACCTGGCGAATATGAATACCACCGGCTACAACGCCCGGCGAGCCGAATTCGCCGACCTGCATTACCAGCAGATGGCGCGGGCCGGGGCTGTGAACGCATCGGACGGAACGGTTTTGCCCACGGGTATTCAACTGGGCCTGGGCGTGCGACCTGCAGCAGTGACAGTGCAGTTGGAACAAGGCGCTTTGTCGGCCACCGGGAGTGATCTGGACGTGGCGATCGAAGGTCGTGGATATCTCGAGGTGACCCTGCCCAGCGGTCAAACTGCTTATACGCGCGATGGTAGCCTGAAACGGTCGGCAGAAGGGCTGATCGTGACCTCTGACGGATTTGCTGTTTCACCTGAAATCACCATTCCTGATGATGCGCGTTCTATCTCGATCAATGCATCAGGTGAAGTCTACGCATACTTTGACGATTCTCCTGAAGGTCAGTCGCTTGGTGAGTTTGCTCTGACCAGTTTTTCGAACGCCAAAGGGCTGGAAGCCATTGGAGGCAATTTGTTCAAGAATACAGAAGCCTCTGGTGCTCCGGTTCTGGGTACACCCGGCGAAGATGGTTTGGGAATTTTGCGGCAGGGATATCTGGAACACAGTTCGGTCGACGCCGTACGCGAGGTTACCGAGCTGATCGAAGCGCAACGGGGTTATGAGATGAATGCCAAAGTCATCTCGGCAGTGGACCAGATGATGAGTGCGACAACTCAGGTACGGTGATGCGACGTCTTATTCATTTTCTGACGCTTATGGCTCCAATTGCCGTGCAAGCCGATATTGTGGTTTCGACACGCACGATCCGGGCCAAGGAAATCATCTCTGGGGCCGATCTCGAGTTGAAACCAACAGATATTGCCGGTGCGGTTACCGAACCTGACCTTTTGATCGGACAGGAAGCTCGGGTGGCGCTCTATCCCGGTCGTCCAATTCGTGACGCCGATGTTGGGCCGCCTGCCATCGTGGATCGCAACGATCTGGTTGTGCTGGTGTTCAGCAGCCAACCTTTGTCGATCACCACAGAAGGCCGAGCCCTGGGGCGCGGTGCAGCCGGGGATCGAATTCGGGTCATGAACCTTTCGTCCCGAAC
The DNA here is from genome assembly GCF_056542585.1 of Ruegeria sp. AB9. NCBI lineage: Bacteria > Pseudomonadati > Pseudomonadota > Alphaproteobacteria > Rhodobacterales > Roseobacteraceae > Ruegeria > Ruegeria sp. AB9. The sequence continues at coordinate 30,666 of NZ_JBQGAA010000017.1, forward strand.
AACCGTAACGGGCCGAATTCGCCCAGACGGTCAAATCGAGGTAAAGTGATGTACGGACTGCCAAAAACCCTTCTCCTCACGGCCTTCGCCTTGTCTGCATGTGGTCGATTGGATCATTTGGGCAAACCGCCAAGTTTCACACCTAACGAGGATTCCCCGGAACAGGTTGCAATGTTATGGCCGGGTTTGCCGTTACATACGCAACCCCAACGAAACGTTGACCGATCCTCTTTGTGGAGTGGCGGGCAGCATTCGTTGCTGGGCGATCAGCGCGCGATCAAGAAAGGTGACATCCTGACTGTAGTCATTGAGCTGGATGAAGAAGCCGAGATTTCCAACAACACCAGACGATCCAGATCTGGTTCGGAGAACCTAGAGGTTCCTGGCCTCTTCGGCTTGCCTCAGCGTGTACAGAAGAACTTACCAGACGGTGCATCGCTGGACGAAGCTGTATCAATCGAAGCAGTTTCCTCTAGCTCTGGTCGAGGATCGGTCAGGCGAAACGAAAAACTGACGCTGCGAGTTGCTGCAACAGTGCTGGATGTGCTTCCGAACGGAGTTCTCTCGATATCGGGATCGCAGGAACTGCGGGTCAATTACGAGTTACGTGAACTGCTGGTGGCGGGATATGTCCGCCCGCAGGATATCTCGCGCCAAAATGAAATCACCTACGACAAAATTGCGTCGGCCCGCGTGTCGTATGGCGGCAGAGGGCAGATTACGGATGTTCAGCAACCTCGCTATGGCCAGCAAGTTCTTGATTCTCTTTTGCCATTCTGAGGTGGGATCGTGATCGCGAAATTGATACCGGTGATTTTCCTGATTGTCGGGCTTGGTGCGGGTATTGGCGCGGGTTTGGTTTTTGCTCCTGTGAAAATATCCGAAGAAGCAGTTTCTGCACAGGAAACGGAAAAAGAGGATAAAGCAGTTGGTAAAAAATCGGAAAAATCGAAGAAAAAAGAAAAGGGAGACGGCTTTGGTTATCTGAAAATGACCAAACAGTTTGTCGTCCCCCTTGTCAAAAACGACCAGATTGAAGCCATGGTAACGCTGTCGCTGAGCCTTGAGGCGAATTCGGCCATTACAGAAACCTTTTATGCCAACGAGCCCAAACTGAGGGATGGATTTCTCCAGGTTCTTTTTGACCATGCGAACACGGGTGGTTTTGACGGGATTTTTACAGAATCCAGAAATCTGGATGTTCTGCGGAACTCACTGCTGGAAGTGGCGCGCAAAGACTTTGGCGAAGATGTGTCCAAAGTGTTGATCTTGAGTGTAAACCGACAAGACAGCTAACGCTGATTTGCCGGAGCTGCCTCGTCAGTCGAGCTACTGCCCGATTTGCATTCCGGCAATTGCTTGACGGTTTTCTTGCTGAACTCGCGTCAGCAAGGTTTCTACGGCTTGTTTTCGTCCAAAAGCAGCGCGAAGCGCTTCAAGTCCGGCCAGTTTCTGAGCGCGGGCCCGTGCAAGTTGCAGGTTCAATTGCCTGCGCGCCGCGGATTCCCAGCTATTCCATAGGACGTCGGTTCCTGAAATCTGATAGCCTTCCGTCGTGGCGCCGTCGTGGCGCGCCTGAGTGAGTTGAGTATCTAACCTGGCAAGCTGTTGCTGGATTCGTGCTTCGGTCTCAAGGATAGGACGCAGCGCTTGAAACTGCTTCTGAAATGCGGCGTCGGTCACTTTTTCCAAGTCGGGTAGCTGCGTGTGTTTCATCGAATTTGCTCCTTCGCACGTTTTCGCATCGCTTCGGCAAACCGGATCGCGGCCGCAACGGGCCGATAGTGTTCTTCAGCAATCTCCCGACCGATGTCCACGGTCGCGTGAAGCGCGCGTGCTGTGGGAGGGTCTGAATGGATAGGGACGCCAGCCTCTCCGGCGGCGGAGCGGATGGTGGCGGCCACTTCGTCCACACCTTTGGCGACACAAACAGGGGCGCTGCCTGCGAGCCTTGCCCATTTCAGAGCTACAGCAAAATGGGTGGGGTTCACGATCACCACGTCCGCGCCGGGGACATCTGCCAACATTTGGTTGGTGGCGATTTCCTGTGCGCGCTGGCGACGGTGTTGTTTGACATGGGGGTCGCCTTCGGCGTCCTTGGTTTCATCCTGAATTTCCTTGCGCGACATACGGTTCTTGCGCATGTGCTCGGCATATTGCCAAAGGAAATCGACAACACCGATGGCCAGGGCAATTGCGATCACGATAAACAGAAAGCGAAACAGCAAGTTCATCATCAGCAGTATGGATGACTTTGCGGTGGTCGCGCTGGCAGACAGAATCTCGGTTAGGTTGGCTTTGAGAAAAAGAGCAAGACAGGTGCCATAAATCACCAGTTTGGCCGCGCTTTTGGTAAACTCAAACAAACCGCCGCGCCCAAACTTGTTCTTGGCATTCGCAACCAGCGAGATGCGCGAGAGTTTTGGTTTGAGTTTGCTGGGCGCAAAGATCAGAGCGCGCTGTGCGATCAGGTTCAGCAGAACAGCCGCGGCAGGAAGGCAGAAAAGCAAAACCACAGGTAGCAGGGCGCTTTTCAAAATCCCTGCGACCGGAGCGTGCGATGGTCCAGCCGCCAGAAGCCGCGCGATTTCGTCGGACTGGTCAATCAGTACCATGAGTACTGTGCCCATATGCTCGGCAGTGTTTTGCCCGACTGTCAAAAGCGCGATCAGAAGCCCGGTATATGCCGCTACTACCGACAGGTCGTTGGATTTGGGTACCTCACCTTTCTCGCGCGCTTTCAGCAGCTTTTGCGGTGTCGGCTCGTATGACTTGTCGCTGTCATCATCACCTGTGCTCATCTTTGCGCTCCGATCGGGGTTGCGAAGAAGGAGATCAGTGCGTCAGACCAAACGGAAAGGATCAGCGGTGTACCGGCGAACAGCAGAAACAGCCCGGCAAAGGTAATCGCTGGAGCACCCACGAAAGCCACCATCAGCTGCGGCATCGCCCGGTTGATGACTCCAAGTGCCAGGTTGTAGATCAAGGAGGCGATGACGAATGGTGTTGCCAGGGCAAAAGCCAACCCAAAGTTGTTTGCAACCTGACGCACACCCCAGCGCGACACATCCGTAGTGCCGGGTGCTAATCCTATTGGAAACAAGATGTAACTTTGGATCAGAAATTGCGCGGCCCGAACGTGGAGGTCCATGATTACTGCAAGTGTCAGCCCTGCCAGGGTCAGCAGATATCCCATAGCGGGGACCGGATCGGTTGCCGCCCCGCCCAGCAATTGCGATAATGACGTGGACTGCGCCGCAATTGACCCGGCGGTTTGCAGCGCGAGTACGAACAGACGTAACCCCATCCCCAGGACAAGCCCGATCAGAACTTCGGTCCCGACCAATCGCACTGTCGCCAAAAGACTGGGTTCAATTCTGGAAAGAGGTGCAGCGGGTAGTATGATCAGGGTAAAAGCGACAGAAACACCAAGCTTTACCCACGTTGGAATGCTTTGTTCACCGAAAGCTGGCAGCAGCGAGACAAGAGCAGAGACACGTAAGAACACGACAAAAGCCTGCCAGAGACCCCCGGCCAACTGCGACTGCAACTCTGGTGGCAGAGCAATCACGCTGCGATGGTTCCAACCAGAGCGGGTTTGGCTTCCAACCCGATTTCTTCGAAGGACAGAACTGGGTTGGAGACGCCGCGCGCGTGCATGATCGTGCGCAGTAAACGCCTCCGCCGGGTCGAGGTTACGACGGCGGGAAACAGGCCGTTATCGGCTGACATGGCAATGCTGCTTACAACCCCATCGGCCAGTTTGTTGAACACGTTCGGGGGCAGCGCAACGTCCATGCCGGCATTTGGGGCGTCGATCTGGTAAGAAGCGAATGTGTCCTCCCATTCAGGGGCCAACTGGATCAGGGGTATCGAGCCGTCCTCACGCTTCATGTCAGCGACCAGTTGAAAGCCAAGACGCTGGCGCACCAGTTCGCAGATGCCTTCGGGTTGGGTTGTGGTCAGCCGCGCCTCGGCCACACTTTCCAGGATCAGTGCCATGTTCCGGATCGACACACGCTCATCGAGCAGCAGGCGCAGAACTGCGTGCAAAGTGTCGATGGGCACTTTGTCGGGGATCAGTTCATCCAGCAGTTTGCGGTTGGCTTCGGCGCGTACCGGATCGCTCAGGCGAGTCATCTCGGACAGTAGGCGACGCAGAGATTTCAGTGTCAGCAGGCGCGAGAAGTTCTGTTTGATGATCTCAAGCAGATGAGTGGCCAGAATTTCCGGCGGTGAGACAATAGTGGCGCCGCTCAGCGCCGCGTCCTCTTGATCCTTCGGCAGAATCCACCGTGCCGGCGCACCATAGACCGGTTCGGTCACGTCATTGCCTTCCGGCAGCAGGTCAAACCCGTCCTGTACCAGTGCCAGGATCAGATCGGGGTTCAACACGCCGCGCGCCTGTTCGACGCCCTGAACCTTTATCACATATGTGCCAGTCGGGAGGTCGGCGCGATCGGTCAGGCGGATTTCGGGCAGGATCAGGCCAAAGGTTGACGCCACATAGGTGCGCATGTTGGCAATACGGGCGTCCAGCCCGGTGCCCGGGTTCAGCACCATGCTGACCAGATCCGGGGCGAACTCCAGATGCACATCATCCAGGTCCAGAATATCTCCGATTGCATGAGATGTTGGCGCTTCGGTTTCGGTCGAAGACAGTTGTGTTGATGCGTCTGTATTTTGCTGATTTCGATGAACGTTGTAAGCCGCATATCCCAGTACACCTGCGCCGAGAATGAACGGCAGAAACGGGAGGCCGGGCACCAGCGCGAACAGAACCATCAGCACGGCGACGGTAGACAGCGCGGCTGGGTGGCGGCCAAGTTGAGAAAAGATCGCGGTGTCCGTGGCCCCCTGAGTACCGCCCCGTGCCAGCAGCAGTGCGGAAGCTATCGAGATGATAACGGCAGGGATTTGGGACACCAGCCCGTCGCCGACGGTCAGGATCGCGTAGGTCTCGAACGCCGAGGCCACGGGCATCCCGTGCACGATAACACCCATGATCAGACCCATAACGAGGTTCAGCAACGTGATCAGAAGCCCGGCGATGGCGTCGCCCTTAACGAATTTCGACGCCCCGTCGAGCGAACCGAAGAATGTTGTCTCCTGTTGTTCCCGTTCTCTCCGTTCCTTGGCTTGCTGATGATCGATTGCCCCGGCGGACATGTCGCTGTCGATGGCGAGTTGTTTACCCGGCATCCCATCCAGCGCAAAGCGCGCGCCAACTTCGGCCATGCGGGCGGCACCTTTGGTGATGACCATGAAATTCACGATCAGCAGCACACCGAAAACCACGAGGCCCAGAAAGATGCTGCCGCCCATGACGAAACTGGCAAATCCTTCGATTACGTCTCCTGCCGCATTCGGGCCTGTATGCCCCTGGCCGATGATCAGTTTCGTCGAAGACACATTCAGCGACAGGCGCAACATCAGAGACGCCAGCAAAATCGTCGGGAAAGATGAAAAATCCAGCGGGCGTTCAATGAACAATGTCAAAGTGAAGATCAGGATGGCCAGCGCAAAAGAGGTGGCCAACCCCACATCCAGCACCCAGGCCGGCATGGGTAGGATCATCATGACGATGACTGTCATCAGCGCTATAGCCAGCAGAACAGTTGGTGAAAACAGGGACCTGACGTCGATCTTTGGCACGCATTGCTCCTAGTTGAAGGCGATGAAGGCGGTTGCAGTGCTCGCGGCTGGCACCAAAGACCCCAGTGCGCCGGTGTAGGGTGAAACCGTCTGTGTGGGGATCAAAGGAAGTCCGGCCCCGGTGAAGGGATCGCGGGGCACGGCCGCAATCCGAGGCTGGGCGGGGGATTCAAGCTGCGCCAGTACCGCTTGAAACCGCCCTTTGTAAGCTTCCGCCAAGGAAGTCGTGCGGGAATGATAAGCCCCTGCGGCGGCAGGCCAGGAGCCAAACTCGGCATGCAGGTCTTTCAGGAACCGGGCGGCATACGTCGCGTTCTCATTCGGATCGAACATCGCGTCAATCGATCGGAATGCTTTACCATGCCAGAGATAGTTGATCTGAAAACAGCCCACATCAAAGCTACGCGCGCCCGCTTTGAAGATCTTGAACACGTAGGTCTTGGCTTCGACCTCGGACTTGAACCAGTATCCCTGACCTTCGACATTGATCGTCCAGGGCCAGGGCTGCAATCGGCTGTCCAGTGAGCGCCCGGTCTCAACACGTGTAATGGCGCGCATCACGTCCAGCGGCACTCCTTCGGACAAAGCGGCGCGGTGTGCAGCCTGATCGCACAGGTCACCGGTATTGGCATCTGACATGGCAAATCCTGCCTGTGCCAGAAGCACATGCCAGAGCATGAGAACAAGCGGGATCTTGTGATTTGGCATTCTGCCGGTCCGGGATTCTGATCTGTCCCGGCCAAGCTAGCCAATAATCGGTTTACAGAGAGTTATCGCGGCTTCAGTTTCGGTCGATTCTGCGCCCGAAGACAACGCTGGTGTTGGTGCGCAGGACGCCGGGAATCTTCGCCAGATCGTCGACCAGAATGTCCAGATCTTCCAGTCTGGGCGCCTCTGCCGATAGCATCAGGTCGAACTCTCCGTTAATCGACAGACATAGTTTGACCTCCGGGTAGGCCTCGAGCCGTTTGATGATCCGGGTGGTTTCCTTTTGCTGCACCTCGAGCATGACGATGACCTGCACTTTCGGCGTGTCTTCCGTAGACCCGAGACGCACGGAGTACCCTTCTATTACGCCGCGCTGTTCCATCCGGTTGATTCGCTCATGTACGGTTGTCCGGGCGACACCCAGTGTGGTGGCGATCTGCGTGGTCGAGGCGCGCGCGTTGGCTTGCAGGGCGGCGATGATGCGACGGTCAAGCTGGTCCATTGGGGCTCCGGTTTGTGGTAAGTCCGGGTTTAGATCAGATGGAAGCCCTTGCTCAAGGTTCGCGCGGAATGCGTGGGTGCAGGTCGTCGATGATGATCGGATGCGCGTGTGGGCTTGACCCGGCCAGATGCGGGTGATCGTGAGGCAGGTCGGGGTGATCGTGGGTGATCGGCTCTTGATCGAGGCGCGGCCAAAGGCTGATTGCACTTACCACACCGGCCACGGACAGCGTCGCCATGCTGCTGAGCGTGACGGTCGACCCAAACATGGTCATCAGCCACCCGGCCAGCGGGTAAAGCACCAGCCAGCAGCCATGCGACAGGGTGAACTGTGCGGCGAAGACAGCGGGGCGGTCTTCAGCGTGGGCCGACCGGGTCAAAAGGCGACCTGAGGGCGTCAACGTGGTGGAGTATCCGAACCCGGTAAATGCCCATAGCACAGTCAGAAGACCCAGAGACAGGGGAACCGTTGCGGCCAATATTGCGGCAATGGCCATGGAGCCTGTGGCAAAAACGGCCCCTGCGACCATGACCCGACGGTCCTCAATCCGATCCAGAAGGCGGGGTAAGGTAAACGCCGCCAGCATCGATCCGCCTCCGAACCCCGCCAGGGCAATGGCCACGGCACTTTCCGACAGGCCCAGATTGGAGCGTACGATAACCACGGTATTGACGATCACCATGGAGCTAAGTGCGGCCGCGCTCCAGCTGAGCGCAAGCAAACCGCGCAGTCGGGGTGTTTTCAGATAAATACGAATGCCGCGTGTGGTGCGGTCATATATGCCGCGGGGTTCGCTTGGCTTGGGCGAGGGAAGGACGACCGAGACGACCAGCATTGCTGATGCAACAAAACCCAGCGCAGTGCCCCAGAACAGGCTATTGAAGCTGACCAGCAGCAGCAATGCGGCGGCGAACATCGGGCTCAGCAAGCTTTCCATATCGTAAGCAAGGCGCGACAGCGACAATGCACGCGTGTATTCGGCTTCGTCTGGCAGCACTTCCGGAATCGTGGCCTGAAAGGCGGGCGTGAAGCCTGCCGAGGCCGATTGGAGCACGAATATCAGCACATAAATCTGCCAGATTTCCGTAACGAAAGGCAGGCACACCGCAACAGCCGCGCGGACCAAGTCCAGCACGACCAGCATCTTGCGACGATCCAGGCGCTCGGCAAATGCGGCAGCGAGCGGTGCAACGGTGACGTAGGCCACCATCTTGATCGTCAATGCTGTGCCAAGAACAAGGCCTGCAGCATCCCCGGCCAGATCAAAGGCAAGTAGCCCAAGCGCGACCGTGGCCAACCCGGTTCCGGTCAGGGCGACGATCTGGGCGGCGAACAGGTGCCGGTAGGTGCGGTTTCTCAGAATGCTCAGCATGGGTCAGAGGTACTTTGTAATCGCTTTGAAATCTTCGATCCCGCTGCCATCCTCGTCGGAGGATAGACAATGGTCGATGTGATCATGGATCAGAGCGCGTTTGGCATTGGTGACGGCCTTTTCAACAGCAAAAAGCTGTTGGGCGATGTCCGAACAAGGGGCCTGCCCCTCCAGCATGGCAATGACCTTGGCCAGATGCCCATGGGCGCGTTTCAGCCGGGCCGTGATTTGTGGATGGGACTCGTGGGCGTGATTTGACATAGGTTATCCTTATCCCCCGCATGGGGATATGGTCAAGCATTTGGCGTCGAATGGCCCGCGACTTTTGGACGGCGTTGAGTTTAAGGACTAAACCGCCTATCTCGGGGGCGATAATGCACAAAGGAATAGTCGCGTGGCGAACCATTTGTACAAAAACGATCTGCCGGATGGGCTGGATCTGGGCCCGATTGTGGCCATTGACTGTGAAACCATGGGGTTGAACCCACATCGCGACCGCTTGTGTGTGATCCAGATGTCGGGCGGCGATGGCAACAGCCATATCGTTCAGGTGGAAAAAGGTCAGACAGAGGCACCGAACCTGTGTGCCATGCTGGAAAACCCCGATGTGCTGAAGCTGTTCCATTTTGGTCGGTTTGACATCGCCGCGATGTATCACACCTTCGGAGCCTTGGCCGCACCTGTTTACTGCACCAAGATCGCGAGCCGATTGGTGCGCACATATACGGACCGCCACGGGCTCAAGAACCTGTGTCAGGAACTGATTGGTGTCGATATATCGAAACAACAGCAGATGAGCGATTGGGGCGCTGAAACCCTGTCGGATGCTCAGTTGGACTATGCAGCCTCGGACGTTCTCTATCTGCATCGTTTGCGGGACGAGCTGAACAAGCGGCTGGCCCGCGAAGACCGGACCGAGATGGCGCAGGCCTGTTTTGATTTCCTGCCGATGCGTGCGAAGCTGGATCTTGCCGGTTGGCCCGAAACGGATATTTTTGCGCACTCATGACCGATACCGAAGCATTCCTGAGAACCGCCCGACAGGTCATCACCGATGAAGCCCGCGCGCTGGACGTTCTGGCCGACAGTCTGGACGAACATTTTGCCGAGGCCGTGCAACTGATCCTGCAGGCCACCGGACGCATCATCATCAGCGGGATCGGTAAGTCGGGTCATATCGGTCACAAGATCGCAGCCACGCTGGCGAGCACCGGCACACCCGCTTACTTTGTACACCCGGCTGAGGCCAGCCATGGCGACCTGGGTATGGTGTCCAAGGGCGACGTGGTTCTAGCGATCTCAAACTCGGGCGAAGCACCTGAACTGGCCAACTTGCTGGCCTTTACGCGCCGCTTCGGTATTCCGCTGATCGGGCTTTCCAGTAAACCCGAAAGCACGTTGATGAAACAAGCGGATGTGCATCTGCTGATCCCATCAATGGGTGAGGCCTGCGGTTTTGGCATGGTGCCTTCGATTTCGACCACGCTGACGCTTGCTATGGGTGATGCGCTGGCGATTGCGCTGATGAAGTATCGCGATTTCCGCCCCGAGGATTTTCGGGCCTTCCATCCAGGCGGCAAGTTGGGCGCGCAGTTGAGTACGGTACGTGACCTGATGCATACCGGTAACGCTCTGCCTCTGGTCGCGGCGAACACCCCGATGAGCGATGCGTTGATAGAAATCAGCCAAAAAGGGTTTGGCGTGGCCGGTGTTACGGGCGCACAGGGGCAATTGTCGGGTATCATTACTGACGGTGATTTGCGGCGGCACATGGATGGTCTTTTGGACAAAACGACCGAGCAGGTCATGACAGCCAATCCGACCACCATAACCCCGGGCGCATTGGCTGAAGAGGCTGTGGCGATCATGAATGAGCGCAAGATCACGTCGCTGTTCGTGGTTGACGAGGCTTCCTCGGGTCAAGCTCTGGGTCTGTTGCACATTCACGACTGCCTGCGCGTCGGTCTGGGCTGAAGGAGGCTGAAGTGGACAGATATTCCCGCATGGTGCAGTTCCTGAAGGTACTGTTGCCGCTTGCGGCCATTCTGATGCTGTCCACCGTTTTCCTGCTGTCGCGCAGCATCGAAACCAACGTTTCGGTGCCGTTTGAAGAAAAGGACATTGACGAACGGCTGGCACAACAGGTCGTCACTCAGCCGAATTATCGCGGGACAACCCGTAAAGGCGAAGATGTCCATATCGAAGCGACACAAGCCAAACAGGGCAGCGAAAACGAGACTCCGACTGCATCCGAGTTTCGGGGCCGATTGGGGCTTCTCAGTGGGGGAGCGATATTTCTGGATTCCAATTCCGGTCTGATCCGTCCTGATGAGGGTACGGCAACTTTCGTCGGTGATGTAGTGATAACCACTGCCGATGGCCTTCAGGTCACAACGGATCTGCTCAACACGTCTCTGGACGAAATCCGGGGCGACACACCGGGGCAGGTCAATGGAACCGGACCAATCGGCAACTTTTCCGCCGGGCGCATGATCTTTGGGACTGAAAAAAAGGACGGACCGGTCCATATTGTTTTTACAGACGGTGTGAAGCTGGTATACGAGCCTGAAAAAGCAGAAAGATAACCTGTGTTCGATTTTCGATTTGTTCCTTTGTGCCTCGCTTTGATCGCGGGGGCCATGTCTGCGAGTGCTCAAGAAGCACAGGTGGCTTTTGGATCTGCGAACGCCGATCCGAGCCTTCCGGTCGAGGTGACATCCGAAACGTTGAACGTCAACCAGGATGACGGCTCTGCCGAGTTCCTTGGAAATGTCATTGTAATTCAGGGCGAAATGCGGCTGACCGCCGAGCGGGTTCTGGTGATCTATAATGAGGAACGCTCGGCCATCGAGCGGATGGAAGCCACCGAAAATGTTGTTCTGGTCAGCCCACCGGATGCGGCGGAGGGTGATTGGGCAGAGTACACAATCGATTCCGGTGTGATCGTGATGAAAGGTAATGTTCTGCTGACGCAAGGTCCCAGCATCATCAGCGGCGACCAGATGAACGCCAATCTGACAACGGGCACTGCGACGATGACCGGACGGGTCAAGACGATCCTTCAGCAGGGAAATAACTGATGGCGCGTCCAAACTTGTCGGTTGCCGAAGGCAGTTCCGGGCTGCGGATTGAGAAGCTGCGGAAATCTTACCGAAAGAAAACGGTGATCCGCGACGTTTCGATGACGTTGAACCGGTCCGAAGTCGTTGCCCTGTTGGGACCTAACGGGTCGGGTAAGACCACGACATTTTATTCCGTGGCGGGGCTTGTTTTTCCTGAGGCCGGAAAAGTTACAATAGATGGTCAGAACGTTACGACCCTGCCTATGTATCGGCGTGCGCGGATGGGCATTGGGTATCTGCCGCAGGAGATGTCGATCTTTCGCGGCATGAGTGTCGAGGACAACATCGCTTCAGTACTGGATATCACTGTTCCTCATGCACACAGGCGTAAGGAACGGCTGGAAGAGTTGTTGTCGGATTTCTCGATTGAACACCTGCGGCGCGCACCAGCCCTTGCCCTTTCTGGCGGCGAGCGTCGCCGCGTTGAGATTGCGCGGTGTTTGGCCGCTGACCCGAAATATCTGCTGCTGGATGAACCATTTGCGGGTGTTGATCCGATCAGTGTTGGCGATATCCGGCATTTGGTTGCTGACCTGAAAAAGCGAGGAATCGGTGTCCTGATCACCGACCATAACGTGCGGGAAACGCTGGAAATTGTAGATCGCGCCTACATTCTGCATGACGGGCAGGTTTTGATGTCGGGGACACCTGATGAGGTTGTCGAAAACGAGAATGTGCGCCGTGTTTATCTTGGCGAAAACTTCCGTATTTCATAGGCTTGTGCTGGTCTGCGTCGGATGCATGACGGAAATCGCGTATATACACACCTGTTTTGATTGACTCTTCCGCCGTCTCTTGCCTCAATTGTCCCATGGCATTTACCCGGTTCCAGTCTGGAGATCGATGTCCCTTCGCTGAAGGGCTGGTGTTAAGGCAACCGCGGAAAGTGTCTCGACCCCCCACCCGATAAAAACAAGTTCGTCGCGTAATGAGACGTCAGAATGGGTGTGAATTGTGAAGGAGATCACATGCGTTACCAAATCAGCGGAAAACAGATCGACATCGGTGCGGCGCTGCAGACACACGTGCAGACCGAACTGGGCGAGGTAGTGGGTAAATATGCCCAGCGGCCTACGGACGCCAACGTCGTCTTTTCCCGTTCGGCGCATGAATATGTATGCGAAACAACGGTGCACCTGTCCACGGGGCTGACCGCCCAGGCCAAGGCGCATGCAACCGAAATTTATGCGGCGTTCGAGGCATGCTGCGATAAAATGGAAACACAACTGCGTCGCTATAAGCGTCGCCTGAAGGACCACCATAAGGATCGGTCCGAGCCGGTTGAACTCTTTGGGGCGTCCTCTTATATCCTCGCCTCTGACGAATCGGACGCGGCTGATGAACCTGAGTCGCTGCAGCCCATGATTGTGGCTGAGATGGAAACAAAAATTCCATCTTTGAGTGTTGGTGAAGCCGTGATGCAAATGGAACTTGCCGGTGCCCCGGTGCTGGTGTTCAGAAATGAGAACAAGGATGGATTGAACGTCGTGTATCGTCGCGAAGACGGTAACATCGGCTGGATCGATCCGTAACAGGCAAGGATACGGGGCCGCATCCGCCGAGGCGGGTGCGGCGCCATGGAGCGTGATCATGGAGCTTTCGAGCATACTGAAGCCCGAAGCAGTACGTGTACTATCCGCCGCTTCCAGCAAGAAGCGGCTGTTTCAGGAAATTGGCGATGTAGCAGCCGCTAACTTGGGTCTCGATTCTCAGGCGGTCGTCGACTGCTTGCTTGAGAGGGAAAGCCTCGGCCCAACCGGTGTAGGGCATGGCGTGGCACTGCCGCACGCACGTCTGCCCGAGCTTGATTCGGTCTCGGGTGTGTTCGTCATGCTGGAAAAGCCCATCGATTTCGGGTCGGTTGACCGTCAGCCCGTGGACATCGCCTTTGCACTGTTTGCACCGGAAGAGGCGGGAGTTGATCATCTTAAAGCGCTGGCTCTTGTCTCACGCACGCTGCGGGATACGTCGGTGTGCACCAAGCTTCGGGCGAACCCCGATCCGGTCAAGCTATATGCGATCCTGACCGAAGCACAATCCATGCAAGCGGCGTAATCCTCAAAAAAAGGCCCCCGAAAACCGGGGGCCTTTTTATTGCATCTGTCTTCGGATCAGCCGCCGGTTCCCATTTCCAGGGTCCACCAGATTTTGCCGCCGTTCTCCTGATGCCAGGCGAATCCCATCTGAGTCGCCTTTGGGTCCATAATGACGGATCGCGGCCCGGGCTCCTGCATCCACGCGGCAAGGGTTTCCGTCTCGGTTTCGTAGGTCTCGGAAATGGCTTCACCCAGGAATGTGCCGAAATAACCGACCCGTGCAGCCCGATCAATCGGAGAGGAGCCGTCCGATCCAAAGTGCCAGGGCCGGTTTTGCCGGGCCATGTCCTTGGAATGAGTCGCTGCGGCAGCGTTCAGCTGCGAGTTCAGCTGTACAGATTGCAGGCCCTGTGCCTGACGCAAGGCATTGACCGAATCAAGCATCCGGAATTGCAGTTTTTCCGGATTGCCGCGGATCTTATAAACCGTTGGCAAAGGGCGGCCATCCGCGCCAAAGGTCGTGGGGCCAGTGTCTGTGCATGCCGCAAGCGCGACAAAGCAAATCAAGAATAAAGAAACGATACGCGTCATGATCGACCTGATTATTGTGTCAACACACGGCATAGCGCGCCTGACGGCTCTGGGCAAACGCGCAATAGCCTTTACTTGCGTGATTCTGCCGGTTTGATTTGCGACTGAAGCATTCTGGCAATAGAATGTCCCGGATTTCAGACTTCACCAAAACACAGGACCCGTTGTCATGGTCAAAAAGCGCATTCTCTTGTCCACTCGCCGGAGTTTTCTGGCAGGAGCCTCTGCCACGCTGGCAACACCTGCGCTGGCGCAGTACATACCCGGGGATCCATTGCGCCCTGCGCCCGAGCCTGAGCCAGCTGTACGTCGCAATGTTTCAGGATTCCGGGCATTGGACTGGAAACCTTATTTCTCAAACACCAGAAATGGGGCCATTCTGGTAGATACACAGTCACGGGCGCTGCATTATTGGTCAGATGATCAAACTATATACAAACTCTACCCGTCATCGGTTCCTCTGACCGAAGAAATGACCCGTCGCGGGCGTACCAGCGTGATACGTAAAGTTGAGGGCCCAAGCTGGTCTCCGACGCCGTCCATGAAAAAGCGAAACCCGGAATGGCCTGACTATATCCCGCCGGGCCCGGATAACCCGCTGGGAACACACGCTTTATACTTGAGTTGGAAGTACTACCGTATTCACGGAACGCACGACACACGTAAAATTGGGCGGCGGTCGTCGAATGGCTGCATTGGCCTGTTCAACGACGACATTGCCGAGCTGTTCTCAATGGCGAAGGTCGGCACGCAAGTGTTGCTAATATGACGACATTTTCGTGTGGGAACCCGCTTAGCGGTCAAGTTGCAATTGCATTCCGGCGTTAATGCTGATTAGAAAAAACCACGAGGTAAGTCTTAGATGTGCGGTTCCGGGCATTGGAACTGTGCAAATTCTGGAGGTTAATATGAAGAAACTCGTTCTCGCTGCTGCACTGACTGCTGCTGCTTCGACCGCATATGCTGGCAACCTGGAAGAGCCGGTTGTTGAAGCACCGGTTGTTGTTGAAGAAACTCAGGGTTCGTCGCAAGGCATCCTGCTGCCGCTGATCCTGCTGGTTGTTGTTGCTGCTGCTGTTGCTGCAAGCTAATTCGACACGGAATTCATGAAAAAGGCGGTGGAGCAATCCACCGCCTTTTTTGTTTTTCCTAGGCCGTGCCTGTTAGTCCAGCCAGCCACGCAAATTGTCTTCGACTACCTTGCCCAATGCGGCTATGTGCGCCGCGTCGTCATTAAGGCAGGGAATATAGGCGAAGGTTTCGCCGCCAGCTTCTTCAAAGCTTTCCTTGATCTCTTCGTTGATCTCTTCCAGCGTTTCGATGCAGTCGGCTGAGAATGCGGGCGCAATGACCGCTATGTTCTTTTTGCCTTGCTTCGCCAGATCCGCCACATGATCCACCGTATAGGGCTTCAGCCATTCCTCGGGGCCGAATCGCGACTGGAATGTCGAAACAAGCTGATCATCTGACCATCCCAGCCGTTCTTTCAGCAGGCGGGTCGTTTTGGCGCACTGGCAATGATAGGGGTCACCCTGTTGCAGATACCGTTCAGGCATGCCGTGATACGAACAGACCAGAATATCAGGTTTCGTTTCCATCGCGGCATAAGCACGTTCAACCGATTGTGCCAGCGCGTCGATATAACCGGGTTCGTCGAAATAGGCAGGTACGGTTCGCGTGGCAGGTTGCCAGGCCTCGTCCATGAGCGCACGAAAGAACTGGTCATTGGCGGTGGCTGTCGTTGCGCCGGCGTATTGCGGGTAAAGCGGGAAGAACAAAATACGGTCACAGCCCGCGGCCACCATCTCGCGAACTTTGGATTTGGTCGACGGATTGCCGTAGCGCATGCAGAAATCGACCATCACCTGCTCGCCATAACGATCCTGCATCGCGTCGCGCAGTTTGGCGGTCTGATCTTTGGTGATCGTCATCAGCGGGCTTTCGCCCTTTTCGTGATTCCAGATCGATTTATAAGCTTCGCCCGAACTGAATGGGCGCTTGCTGAGGATGATCCCCTGAAGAATCGGTTGCCATTTCCATTTCGGATAATCAATGACCCGCTGATCCGACAGGAACTCGTTCAGATAACGGCGCATCGGCCAGTAGCTGTAATCATCCGGCGTGCCCAGATTGGCCAGCAAAATGCCAACGCGACCCATCTTGACCTTTGGATGGTCGGCAGGGGCATGAGCGGGGCGAGTGGCATCAAACATGTGGGAATTCCTGAGTTTTGGTGTTCCGGCCTGAGATAAAGGGATTTGGTTGCGCGTCAATCCGGCAGTTTGCCCTCTTCCGTACGCAAGGCGTCTGCAAGGCGCATTTGGGCTGAACCCGGGCGCAAAGGTTTGGGTTGGCTGTCATCAGGGGACCACCCGGTCAGGCAGATCAGTTCGAACGTTGCGGTCAGGCGGCCTGATTCTGTCGAAAAGTGATCCGAATAGATACGTTGCGCGGCCTTGAACACGGCCCGCCCTGTCAAGCGCTTCAGCCGAGCAGACAAGGCGTTGGTCTCGCCCATGCCCCGCAGATCGCGCATCAGATGCCAAATATCGCGGTATTCTGCCGCCAGCGGTACGGCATCTGCCACGGGCAATGCCAGACCGGCCCGTTGCAGAAGACCGCCCAGATCGCGCAACTCAGCCATAGGCGCAATGCGTGGGCTGAGCCCGCCCGTGACCTCAATTTCGGCTTGACCCAATGCAGCGCGCAACTCGTTCAGGGTCTCACCCCCCAGGCACACAACCAGCAACAACCCGTCTGGTTTCAAAGCCCTGTTGCATTGGATCAGCTGTCCGACCGGATCATTGGCCAAATGCAGCGCCATCGCATGAATCACCAGATCGTACGTGCCGGGTTGCAGCGCCAGCACGTCGTCATCAGCGATGACGGCGGCATCAGGAAAAACACCCGTCCAAAGCTGTGGGAATGGCGTCACAACCGCAGGCGCCGTAAAGGCTTTGTTAACCATCGAGAGACGATCCTGAACTTCATCTACGGTGGTACGGTGCAGGAACAAGGCTTCGTCCTGCGCGCGGGCGCGGTGAAGCAGAATGGTCTTGCGGTCGAACAGAGAGGGTGCGGTGGGCTCGGGCAGTTTCATAGGTCGCAAGTATCGCATCGCGCAGCGGATTCAAACCATCCTTGCATTGATCTATCCGCCGCGTTGCATGGGCTGCGGAGAATTGACGGATTCCGATTTCGGCCTGTGTGGGGCCTGTTGGCGCGACACGCCATTCATCGGTGGTACGGTTTGCGAAAGCTGTGGTGTGCCAGTGATTGGTGATGCAGATGGGTTTCGAGTTGAGTGTGACGATTGCCTGAAAGCCCCGCCACCCTGGAGGGCGGGCCGCGCCGCGTTGCTGTACGACGGGAAGGCACGGTCATTGATCCTGGCCCTGAAACATGGTGACCGGCCTGAACTGGCCCGACCCGCTGCGCGGTGGTTGGCGCAGACCGGGCACGAGCTTCTGCGGCCTGGAATGGTGATTGCTCCGGTGCCGTTGCATTGGTCGCGACTGCTAAAACGGCGCTACAACCAGTCTGCGCTGATTGCTCAAAACCTGAGGCGAGAAACTGGATTGGAATGCGTCCCGGATCTGCTGGTGCGAAAACGACGGACGCCGGTGCTGGACGGGAAAACAGCACAGGAGAGGCGTAAAGCGTTGGAAGGTGCAATTGGCATCCATCCCAGACGCTCACAGCACTTGAAGGGCAGGGACATCTTGCTGGTGGATGACGTTATGACATCCGGCGCAACGCTGGCGGCTTGTACGCGTGCATGTCAGGCCGCAGGGGCAAATCATATTTTCGTGTTGGCACTGGCACGCGTTGCCAAGGATGCCTAATTCGCCCAAGATTGCACGAAACCCAAAGGGAACGGAAAATGAAGCCCGTAGAAATCTATACCTCGCCGCTCTGCGGCTTTTGTCATGCGGCCAAGCGCCTGCTGAAGCAGAAAGGCGTTGAATTCAAGGAAGTTGACGTTCTACTGCACCCCAAGCGCAAACCCGAGATGATCAAACGTGCAGGCGGCAAACGCACCGTGCCACAGATTTTTATTGGAACCCAACATGTGGGCGGCTGTGACGACCTTTATGAGCTGGAGCGGCAAGGCAAGCTTGACCGTCTGCTCGCAGCCTGATGAAGACCGCGCTGCTGCAGATCACTTCTTCGGACAATCCGGCTGAAAACCTGAACATGGTGTGCGCCATGATGGCCGAAGCGGCCGGGCGGGGCGCGCGCTTTATCCTGACGCCAGAAGTCACGAATTGCGTGTCAACAAGTACGACGCGACAAAACGAAGTACTGCAGCACGAAGAAGACGACATCGCCCTGGCTGGTCTGCGGGACCAGGCCGCCAAGCTGGGCGTGTGGTTGTTGATCGGATCACTGGGCATCAAAACCCATGACGCTGATGGCAGGTTCGCGAATCGGTGCTTCATGATCGACCCACAGGGTCAGATCACGGCGCGTTATGACAAGATCCACATGTTCGACGTACAGGTCACCGAGACCGAGACGTTCCGCGAATCAAAAAACTACCGCCCCGGAGGAAAAGCAGTCATTGCCGAGACCGACTTTGGCAATGTGGGTCTGACCATCTGCTATGACATCCGTTTTCCATACCTGTACGCGGCTTTGGCACAGGCGGGCGCACGGATTCTGACTGTGCCTGCTGCGTTTTCACCGGTCACCGGTGCCGCGCATTGGGAATCGCTGTTGCGGGCCCGGGCGATTGAGACCGGGTGTTGGGTGTTGGCCCCCGCGCAAACGGGGGAACACCCGAAGAAGCGCGGAAAAACGCGATATACTTACGGCCACAGCATGGTTGTCGCCCCGTGGGGAGAGGTGCTGATCGACGCAGGCACAGATCCGGGCATTCACATTTTCGATTTGGATGATAGTTCTGTGACAGAGGCGCGCGGTCGCGTGCCTTCGTTGACTCACACTCGGTCTTTCACTGGACCCTGACTGAACTGAACAATGACAGAAGACACCAATGCCCTTGCGGTCACGCTGTTCAGCGAGATCCTGACCGCAGATCAGTTGTTGCGGAACCGGCTGAGCCGGGTGCTGCCCAAGGGCATGGAAATTTCGCATTTCTCGGTGCTGAATCATCTGGCTTTTGTCGCCGACGAGCGCAGCCCGGCGCAACTGGCCAACACCTTCCATGTCACACGCGGCGCGATGACCAACACATTGGCCAAGTTGGAATGGGCCGGATACATCCACATCCGCCCCGACTGGGACGACGCCCGCCGCAAGATGGTCGCGATCAGCCCCGCCGGCCGTCGCGCGCGCGATCAGGCGATTTCCTCGATTGCCCCGCTGATCAACCGTGTCGTCGGAGAGCTGGGGCTGGAACGGGTGCGCAGCACCCTGCCCGTGCTGCGGGATTTGCGGTTGCAGTTGGAGGGGGAGTAGGGGCGGAAGGTATTACTCTGCGCCAGCACTGGGTTTTTGAGGGTGCGAGACGACTTTCTTTAGTCCTTAGGCTCATAACTGTTGCGAATAGGGCAACCCTTCACCTTCAGAAGAGAATAAACCCCAAAATTGCTCCATAGGAACTCGCACGCTAGGCACATCACCATAAACATTGGCTTCATTAACATAATGAGAATAGGCGCCAATACTAACCCGGAAATTGGCATTGGAACTCCAATGATCTCTTCAAGCGTAAGCATCAACACGCTAATCGCAACCAGCGCAATAACGATGCACGCTAAGCCCAACACGCTTCCAAAAAACGGGTTTCGATCATAGAGCGGAAGAAACCACTTGTTTGTCCAGTTACTCATCATTTTCATCATAATGCAGATTTATCTAGGCTTCACACTCGCCGTCACATAATTCACGCTCAAATCCCGGTCCGAGATCGACCAGCTCCACAGGATCGGATTGAACACGAATCCCTTTCGGTCCACCGGCTCCAGCCCAGCTTGGCGCAGCAGGTCGAACAGCTCATCGGGGGTGATGAACTTGTTCCATTCATGCGTACCGCGGGGTAGCCAGCGCATGACGACCTCGGCCCCGAAGATGGCCATCGCATAGGATTTCGGGTTGCGGTTGATCGTCGAACACACCTGCAATCCGCCGGGTTTCAACAATTGCTGCGTGGCGGCCAGATAGCCAAGCGGGTCGGCCACGTGCTCGACCACTTCCATGTTCAGTACCACGTCGAATTGCTCGCATGCGGCGGCCATGTCCTCGGCCGTGGTGTGGCGATAGTCGATGTCCAGCCCGGATTGTTCAGCGTGAATGCGTGCCACGGGCAGGTTGCCTTCAGCGGCGTCGGCACCCACGACTTCGGCCCCTAGGCGGGCCATCGGTTCACTCAGCAGCCCGCCGCCGCAGCCGATATCCAGCAGGCGCAGGCCCTCGAATGGCTTCGGGGATTTCAGGTCGCGATCAAATTCTCCGGCGATCTGCTGTGTGATATAGTCCAGCCGACACGGATTTAGCATGTGCAAAGGTTTGAATTTCCCATGCGGATCCCACCATTCCGCGGCCATCGCTTCGAATTTTGCGATCTCGGACGGGTCCACTGTGTTCGGATGCGCTTGCATTCCTGTCTCCGTGTGCTCTTTTACGCTTAAGGACTATATAGGGCCATAATGGACAAGTACCCGGACCAAAAGCGCGCAGTTCAATATCTGTA
Organism: Ruegeria sp. AB9; assembly: GCF_056542585.1. NCBI lineage: Bacteria > Pseudomonadati > Pseudomonadota > Alphaproteobacteria > Rhodobacterales > Roseobacteraceae > Ruegeria > Ruegeria sp. AB9. The sequence continues at coordinate 51,310 of NZ_JBQGAA010000017.1, forward strand.
CCCGCCGATCGATCCATTCGATCAGCGGATGGTCGATATGGGCGATGGGCACCGCATTTATGTGGAACAATGCGGCAATCCTGATGGAATTCCCGTTGTGATCCTGCACGGCGGTCCGGGTGGTGGCTGCAGCCCAGCAATGCGGCGTTATTTTGATCCGCAGGCATACAGGGTGATTCTGTTTGACCAGCGCGGATGTGGCAGATCGCGCCCTACGGCCTCGGTCGAAGACAACACGACGTGGCATCTGGTCGCTGATATCGAACGCCTGCGCAATCTGTTCGACATAGAAGAATGGATCGCTTTTGGCGGAAGCTGGGGGGCAACTCTGGCGTTGATCTATGCCCAGACCCATCCCGACCGGGTCAGCCGGTTGGTTTTGCGCGGTGTGTTTTTGGCGACTCAGGCCGAGCTGGACTGGTTTTATGGTGGCGGCGCCGGGCGGTTCTGGCCCGAGCAATGGCAAAAATTCACCTCACTGCTGCCCGAGGTTGAACTTGCGGATACCATTGCCGCCTATAACAAGCGCCTTTTCTCGGGCGACCGTGCGACGGAGATCCTTTACGCCCGTGCTTGGTCGCATTGGGAGAATGCGCTGGCCTCGATCCACACCAATGGATCCGTGGGTGAAAGCCCCGGCGAATACGCGCGCACCTTTGCGCGGCTCGAGAATCACTATTTCACCAACAGGGCGTTTCTGGAAACGGACGGACAGATTCTGGACCGGATGGATCGGATCGCGCATATTCCCGGCCACATCGTGCAAGGACGCTATGACATGATCTGTCCACCCCAGGCCGCGTGGTCGCTGGCCGAACGCTGGCCCAACACCGAGCTGAAGATGGTTCGTCAGGCGGGTCACGCCCTGTCAGAGCCTGGTATCAGCGCTGAACTGGTGCGAATCATGGATCGCGTGGCGGAGGGTTTGGCATGACCCGAATTGACCGCCGAGCTCTTTTTGCCTCTGGCGCCGCTGCTGCATTGCTGGCGGCAACGGGGGCCTCGTTGGCGGATACGCCGAAGGCCGGAGGTACGTTGCGGCTGGCGGTGCCGCGTGATGACAGTCTGGAACAGGTGGCCCGCGGGGCCGTGTTCGACACTCTGACCGAGATTGCACCCGACGGTACCTTGCGCGGCGAATTGGCGACTGGCTGGCAGGCCGATTCAGACGCGCGCGTCTGGCGATTTGACCTTCGCAGCGACGTAGCGTTCCACGATGGCGCGGCGCTAAATGTCGCCGACGTGGTTTCGATGCTGCGCGAGGTTGGTGAGGCCGAGGCGCTGACACCTGACTTGGTGCGGTTAGAACTGGCTGCGGCCAACCCGGGCCTACCCTTTCTGTTGGCCGACAGCCGTTTTGTCATCACGCGGGGCGAGCAGGGTGTGACGCCTCTGCACGCGGCCAATGGCACCGGCTGCTATTGTGTCGAACGGGCCGAGGATGATCGCCATTTCCTGGGCCGCAAGGTTGCCGGACATTACAAGGACGGCATCGCCGGGTGGGCTGACACGTTCGAGATCATTGTCATTCCCGATGCCCGCGTCCGGGCTGAGGCCCTGCGGGACGGTTATGTGGATGTAGCGGCCCTGCCCGAAAGCGATGATCTGAAGGGCCAGCGCGGTCTGCGCTATCACCCCAGCGAATCGGAAATGGCGCTGGCCGTGGCCCCGCATGTGGGGATGCCGCGCCAGATCGGGGCGCAGCGCGCATTGGACGACGGACGCATCGCCGAACGGTGGTGGATGGTGTAATTCCAATTGCCAATCCCGCCGGGGGTTGCAGACTCGGACCATCCTGCGTATATGCAGTTTCAACAGCGGCGTGTCGGGCTTCGGTCCGGGGCTCCACCGGAAAGTTCGACGGGCCGCGCGCCCGTTTTTTTGTGCCCGGCTGAAGGGTAGAGAACCTGATGACAAACGACCTTATTGCCAAAGCTGCCATTGACCGGCGACTGGCCGAGATCATCACCCCCGTGATCGAGGATCTGGGGTATGAGCTGGTCCGCATCCGCCTGATGAGCGGCAAGCAGACCACGCTGCAGATCATGGCTGACAAGCCCGATGGCGGTATCGAAGTGGACGATTGCGCCGAGATTTCCAATGCGGTCAGCGCCACGCTGGATGTCGAGGACCCGATCCTTGACGCCTATACGCTGGAGGTGTCCAGCCCCGGCATCGACCGCCCTCTGACCCGTCTCAAGGACTTCGAGACCTTCGAAGGCTATGAGGCCAAGATCGAGACCGCTGAACTGATCGACGGCCGCCGCCGTTTCAAAGGAGAACTGGCCGGGATCGAAGGGGATGAGGTTCTGATCAACATCCCTGAGGGCGATGAGACGATCACAATCGGTCTGCAATTCGACTGGCTGAGCGACGCCAAGCTGGTCCTGACCGATGATCTGATCAAGGAAATGCTGCGCCAGCGCAAAGACGCTGGTGCCCTGAACGAAAACGCTTTCGACGAGATTGAGACCGAAGGGTCCGAAGAGGAGACGAACTGATGGCAATCACCTCAGCCAACCAGCTGGAGCTGCTGCAGACCGCCGAGGCCGTGGCCCGCGAAAAGATGATCGACCCCGGTCTGGTTGTCGAAGCGATGGAAGAATCGCTCGCCCGTGCCGCCAAGAGCCGTTACGGCGCCGAGATGGACATCCGCGTGTCGATCGACCGTAAGACCGGCAAGGCGACCTTTACCCGCGTCCGCACCGTGGTCGAGGATGAAGAGCTGGAGAACTATCAGGCCGAGATGACCGTCGAGCAGGCGAAACAGTATATGGAATCGCCCGAAGTTGGTGACGTCTTTGTTGAAGAGGTTCCGCCAGTCGAAATGGGCCGGATCGCAGCGCAATCCGCCAAGCAGGTTATCTTGCAGAAGGTTCGCGAAGCCGAGCGGGATCGTCAGTATGAAGAATTCAAGGATCGCGCGGGCACCATTATCAACGGTGCCGTCAAGCGTGAGGAATTCGGCAATGTTATCGTCGATCTGGGCGGTGCCGAGGCCGTTCTGCGCCGCAACGACAAGATCGGCCGCGAAAGCTATCGCCCGAATGATCGTGTGCGTGCCTATATCAAGGAAGTCCGTCGCGAAGTGCGTGGCCACCAGATCTTCCTGTCGCGCACCGCGCCGGAATTCATGGCCGAGCTGTTCAAGATGGAAGTGCCGGAAATCTATGACGGCATCATCGAGGTCAAAGCCGTGGCCCGTGACCCCGGTTCGCGCGCCAAGATTGCCGTGATCTCGTATGACGGCTCGATCGACCCGGTTGGTGCCTGCGTTGGTATGCGCGGCAGCCGCGTGCAGGCCGTTGTGAACGAACTGCAGGGCGAGAAAATCGACATCATCCCGTGGAACGAAGACCAGCCGACCTTTCTGGTGAACGCGCTTCAACCCGCCGAAGTCTCCAAGGTGGTATTGGACGAAGAAGCTGGCAAGATCGAAGTCGTTGTGCCGGAAGAGCAGTTGTCGCTGGCAATCGGTCGCCGTGGCCAGAACGTGCGTTTGGCCAGCCAGCTGACCAATCTGGACATCGACATCATGACCGAAGCCGAAGAATCGGCCCGCCGTCAGAAAGAATTCGAAGCCCGCACCCAGCTGTTCATGGAAACACTGGATCTGGACGAGTTCTTTGCTCAGTTGCTGGTCTCTGAAGGGTTCACCAACCTCGAAGAGGTGGCCTATGTCGAGATAGAAGAATTGCTGGTGATCGATGGTGTTGACGAAGGCACCGCACAGGAACTGCAGACCCGCGCCCGTGAATATCTGGAGGCACAGGCCAAAGCTGCACTGGATGCCGCGCGTGCTCTGGGTGCCGAGGACAGCCTTATTGAATTTGAAGGCCTGACACCCCAGATGGTAGAGGCACTCGCCAAGGACGACGTGAAGACTTTGGAAGACTTCGCAACCTGCGCCGACTGGGAACTGGCCGGTGGCTGGACCACGGTCGACGGCGAACGCATCAAGGATGACGGTGTACTTGAACCTTTCGGCATCACGCTGGAAGAAGCGCAGGACATGGTCATGACCGCGCGTATCCTGCTGGGTTGGGTTGATCCGGCCGAGCTGGAGCAGGCGGAAGAAGACGTCGACGGCGATGCGGCAGAAGACGAGGAGGTCGAGGCCTGATCTCAGGTCTCGGGTGGCGCGTATGAGTCGCGGTGGCGTCCATAAGGATCGGTCTGAAGGGCCCGAGCGCAAGTGCATCGCCACAGGCGAAGTTCAGCCCAAATATGGGCTGATCCGTTTTGTGACGGGGCCGGACGGTCAGGTTTTCCCCGATGTCGCGGCGAAACTGCCGGGGCGTGGGGTCTATGTGGCGGCGGATCGCGCCGCTCTGGACAAGGCGGTTGGCAAGAAACTGTTTGCGCGGGGTTTCAAGGCACAGGTGACCGTGCCTCAGGACCTGACCGAAGAGGTCGAAAAACAGATTGCGCGTCGTGTGATTGAGTTGCTCAGTCTGGCGCGAAAATCCGGCGACGCGGTTGCCGGGTACGAAAAGGTCAAGACGTGGCTGGACCGGGAAGAGGCGCAGGTGCTGATTCAGGCCATTGATGGATCGGGGCGCGGCAAGTCCAAACTCAGTACGCCGCACTTTGGAAAATACATCGGTTGGCTGACGGCAGACGAATTAGGGCAGGCATTTGGGCGCCAAACGGTGATTCATGCGGCCTTGGCCTCTGGCGGACTCGCCAAACGTGTTGTAGAGGAAGCGCAGCGCCTGCGTGGCTTGCGCGAAACGGATGACGGCGGCAGGGGCCGCGCGGAAGGGTAAAGAGCTTTATGAGCGATAATGACGGCAAAAAGACATTGGGTCTTCGTGGCGGGGCACGCCCCGGAAATGTGAAACAGAGTTTCAGCCACGGACGCACCAAGAATGTCGTGGTGGAAACCAAACGCAAACGCGTGGTGGTCCCCAAGCCGGGCGCGGCAAAGCCGGGTGGCGGTGCTGCACCTTCGGGTGATCCGTCGCGTCGTCCTGCGGGTATTTCCGACGCGGAAATGGCGCGCCGCATGAAGGCGTTGCAAGCTGCCAAAGCGCGCGAGGCTGAAGAAGCCGCTGCTCGCGAGGCCGCTGAAAAGGCGCGCGAAGAAGAGCGTGCTCGCCGCCGAGCGGAACAGGAAGCCAAAGAACGCGAGCAACGCGAAGCGGAAGAGCGCGCGCGCCAGAAGGCCGAGGATGAAGAGCGCAAGCGCAAAGAGGCTGAAGAAGCCGCCAAGCGCGCTGCAGCGGCACCTGCACCCGAAGAGCCTAAAGCGGCCCGCAGCCCGGCGAGCAAACCTGCGCCTGCGGCTACACCGCGCAAACAGGACCGCGAACGCGAACAGCGCGGACGTGGTAAAGGGCGCGACGACAACCGTCGTTCCGGTAAGCTGACACTGGGTCAGGCGACCGGCGGGGAAGGCGGGCGTCAACGTTCGATGGCGGCGATGAAGCGCAAGCAGGAGCGTGCGCGTCAGAAAGCCATGGGCGGAACCGTTGAGCGGGAAAAGGTGATCCGCGACGTACAGCTGCCTGAGGCTATTGTGGTCTCGGAACTGGCCAACCGTATGGCCGAGCGTGTGGCTGACGTTGTCAAATCGCTGATGCAAATGGGCATGATGGTCACGCAGAACCAGACCATCGACGCCGATACCGCCGAGCTGATCATCGAAGAATTTGGCCACAAGGTCACTCGCGTATCCGATTCGGATGTTGAAGACGTCATTAAAGAGGTCGAAGACAGCGAAGACGATCTGCAGCCGCGTCCGCCGGTAATCACCATCATGGGTCACGTCGACCACGGCAAAACATCGCTTCTGGATGCGATCCGCGACGCGCGTGTTGTTGCTGGTGAGGCCGGTGGCATCACCCAGCATATCGGTGCCTATCAGGTAAAAACCGATGGCGGCACCACGCTGACCTTCCTGGATACGCCGGGCCACGCGGCCTTTACATCGATGCGTTCGCGCGGTGCTCAGGTCACGGATATCGTGGTTCTGGTTGTTGCTGCCGACGACGCGGTGATGCCGCAGACGATCGAGGCGATCAACCACGCCAAAGCGGCCGAAGTGCCGATGATCGTGGCGATCAACAAGGTCGACAAGCCGGATGCAAACCCGGACAAGGTACGCACCGATCTGCTGCAACACGAAGTGATCGTTGAGAAAATGTCGGGTGAGGTTCAGGACGTTGAAGTGTCCGCCATCACCGGTCAGGGTCTGGACGAACTGCTGGAAGCCATCGCGCTGCAGGCCGAGATTCTGGAACTGAAAGCCAACCCCGACCGCGCCGCCCAAGGTGCCGTGATCGAGGCACAGCTGGACGTGGGTCGTGGTCCTGTCGCAACGGTTCTGGTTCAGAACGGCACGTTGCGTCAGGGTGATATCTTCGTCGTGGGTGAGCAATACGGTAAGGTCCGTGCGCTGATCAACGACAAGGGTGACCGCGTTAAGGAAGCTGGTCCGTCGGTTCCGGTCGAGGTTCTGGGTCTGAACGGTACACCGGAAGCGGGCGACGTTCTGAACGTGACCGAGACCGAAGCGCAAGCCCGTGAGATTGCTGAATATCGCGAGCAGGCGGCCAAGGACAAGCGCGCGGCTGCGGGTGCTGCAACGACCCTCGAACAGCTGATGCAGAAGGCCAAGGAAGACGAAAACGTTACCGAGCTGCCGATTCTGATGAAAGCGGACGTGCAGGGTTCTGCTGAAGCCATCGTTCAGGCGATGGAAAAGATCGGCAACGAGGAGGTGCGCGTGCGCGTCCTGCACTCGGGTGTTGGCGCGATTACCGAGACGGATGTCGGCCTGGCCGAAGCATCAGGCGCGCCGATCTTTGGCTTTAACGTGCGTGCAAATGCGTCTGCGCGGAACACTGCGAACCAAAAGGGCGTCGAGATCCGGTACTACTCGGTGATCTATGACCTCGTGGACGACGTGAAAGCCGCCGCTTCGGGCCTGCTGAGCGCCGAGATCCGCGAAAAGTTCATCGGCTATGCCGAGATCCGCGAAGTCTTCAAGGTGACCGGCGTCGGCAAGGTTGCTGGCTGTCTGGTAACCGAAGGCGTGGCGCGTCGTTCGGCTGGCGTCCGCCTGCTGCGCGACAACGTTGTGATCCACGAAGGCACGCTGAAGACGCTGAAACGCTTCAAGGACGAAGTGGCCGAGGTTCAGTCGGGTCAGGAATGCGGTATGGCGTTCGAGAACTACGACGATATCCGCGCGGGCGATGTGATCGAAATCTTCGAGCGCGAAGAGGTCACGCGTACGCTGGACTGATCCCGCACAGGATGGAAATCAAAAAATCAGCGGCTCAGATCGGGCCGCTGTTTTCTTTTGTGGAACCGCCTATTTCGTCTGGTGTAAGAATGTGCCGGAATGCATGATGATGTCGAAATGATGCATTCCTTGCTCCAGGGCGAAGCTGACCGAGTGTCCGGCCTTGCGCAGCCGTTCAGCGTAGTCGCGGCTTTGACGAATGAACTCACTCGTGTCTCTTTCCCCCACTGATACATGATAGCGTGGCCCGGGCCGGGGCAGGTTGCGGATCGGTGACAGATCGTTCACCTCGACCGGAGTCAGGTGCAGCGGATCATTCACAGACGTCATACTGATGGGTTCCAGATCGTAGACGCCGCTGATCAGAAGCACATCGCGCACGCGCAGCCCGGCGCGGGCCAAAGCGCCGGCCGAGGTTGCCATGACCATGGTTGCCAGATGCGCACCGGCACTGTGCCCCGACAAGGTTATCCGGGACGGGTCGAACCCCAGTAGGTCGGCTTGTGAGGCAAGCCACAGAAGCGCGTCGCGGCATTCGTTGATCATCTGGTCCAGTCGCGCATCTGGGGCGAGCGTGTAGTTCAACGCAGCGAACGATTGTTCAGCTTCGATCAGCGCCGGGGCCATCATGGCTGATTCGCGTTGGCTGAGATCCTGCCAATAGCCACCGTGAATGAAGACATGCAACGCTGCGCCAGCCCCTTTGGCGGGAAAGAAATCCAGCACATGGGTCGGGCTGTCACCATAAATCAGGTTTTCCTGAACGGGCAACTCGGCACGGGCCTGCGCACTCAGCGCTTGATAACTGGCAAGATAGGGGGTCAGGTCACCACCAATCATCGCGCTTGGAGAGTACTCCCGCTCCAGTTCTTCTTGTGAAAATCCGCGGTAGAGCATGCCTTAGTCCTGCCCGCTGTACATCAATTCCGTCCGCACGTCATAAAGGTCATGGAAGAATCGCAACTCAAGTGCTTTCCGTAAAAAAGCCACTCCACTGGAACCGCCTGTACCGGGTTGCATTCCGATCACACGTTCAACTGCTGTGGCGTGGTCAAAGCGCCAGCGTTGAAACAGGCTTTCCACGTCCATGAGCTTTTCGGCCAATGCATAAAGATCCCAGTATTTCTCAGTATTACGAAATACTTCGACCCAGATCTGAACCACACGTGGATCGCCGGAATAGGGTTCGGAATAATCCCGTTCGACCAGATCCTTGGGAACATCGAACCCCTGTCGGGCCAGCATCTGCAGCACTTCGTCATACAGAGATGGTTTGGTCAGGGCGGCGGTCAGCATCTCCATCACCTCAGGATCATGCTCGTGCACTTTCAGGGTCGAGGCATCCTTGTTGCCAAGAATGAACTCGATCTGCCTGTACCCATAGCTCTGAAACCCGGAAGAGCTGCCCAGAGCATGCCGAAACGTCATATAGTCGGCGGGCGTCATGGTTAGCAGAGTTTCCCACGCCGCAATCAATTGTCGCTGGATTGCCTTGATGCGATCGAGGTTTTTCATGGCAGGGCCAAACTCGTCCTGTTGCAGGAACCGACGCACCTCGACCAGTTGGTGGTGCATCAGCTTTAGCCACAGTTCACTGACCTGATGAATGATGATGAACAGCATCTCGTCAGGTTGCGCCGGATCCTGAAACGTCTTTTGCAGGTTCAGCAGTGTCTTGAGTTGCAGGAAGTCGCCATAGCTTTTGCGATGTGTTTCGGCAAAATCGGTAACCAGGGTGTCTTCTATACCACGTTGCAACAGACGATTGTCTTTGTCCTCGCCCATCTCATGCCTCCCTTGTGCAAGTCTTGCACCTGTCTAGGGGCTGAGGTTGTAACTTTCCAGCGAGTTAGGTCCAATCCAACACAACCTTACCCGAGAGACCTGATTTCATTGCTGAAAATCCTTCAGCGAATTCATCAACCGCAAAGCGGTGCGTGATTACCCGGGACACATCCAAACCGTTTTGCAGCATGGCGATCATCTTGTACCACGTCTCGAACATCTCGCGCCCATAGACGCCTTTGATCGTGATCGCTTTGAAGACGATGCGTGACCAGTCGACCGGAGATTTGCCCGGAGGAATCCCCAGCAGTGCGATCTTTCCGCCCATCACCAGTGCCTCGACCATTTGGTCCAAGGCAGCTTGTGAGCCGGACATTTCAAGCCCGACGTCGAACCCTTCTTTCATCCCAAGATCGGCTATAACGTCCTGTAAATCTTCGGTGGACACATCGACAGTTCGAACCGAAGGAACCACATGTTCTGCCAGTTTCAGACGATCAGCATTGATGTCGGTGATGACCACATTACGAGCACCCGCGTGGCGAGCCACAGCGGCGGCCATGATGCCGATCGGACCCGCACCCGTGATCAAAACATCCTCACCCAACAAATCAAAGCTGAGGGCTGTGTGCACTGCATTGCCCAGCGGATCTAGGATGGCTCCGATCTCATCCGTGATATCGTCGGGCAAAGGGACAACATTGAAAGCGGGTAGTTTCAGGTATTCAGCAAATGCGCCCTGTTCATTCACTCCGATGCCCCGAGTACCGGGGTCCAGATGAAACTTGCCTGCGCGGCTCTGGCGGCTGTCCGTGCCGATCAGATGCCCTTCGCCCGAGCAGCGCTGACCGACCTCCAGTCCCGTCACATTGCGTCCGATCTCAACAATCTTCCCGGCAAACTCATGGCCGGTGATTGTTGGGACCGGAACGGTATGAGAGGCCCATTCGTCCCAGTTCCAGATATGGATGTCCGTGCCGCAGATCCCCGTCTTGTTAATGCGGATCAGCACTTCATCCGGGCCAATTTCAGGGACCGGGGCTCGCACCATCCACAGCCCCTCTTCGGGCCTGGACTTTTCCAGTGCTTTCATCGTGTTGGGTCGCATGCGTTTACTCCCACAAATCGGTCGAAAGATACTTCAGGCCGCTGTCACACATCACGATTGCGACGCATCCGCCTTCCTCGGGGCCGCGAAGCAGTTCAATCGCAGCGGCAAGGTTTGCACCCGCAGAATAGCCGGCGAATATCCCCTCGGTTCGGGCCAGAAGCCGGGTACAGTCTCTCGCGGCGTCTCCCGACACTGCAAGGTGCCCGGCCAATTGGGTATCCTTAAGATGCACCAGATCACCCATGGCGTAGCCGCCGCCCTGAATGGGGTGGTCCGGAGTCGAAACCGTCTCGCCGGCCAAGGCGCGTGCCCCCTTAGGTTCTACGGCATAGCACCGCACGCCGTGCCGGTTCAGATACTCTGCCGCGCCAGCCAGCGTTCCGCCAGATCCGGCAAAGTCGCAGAATGCAGTAACGGCGCCTTGGGATTGCGCCCAGATCTCTGGCCCGGTTCCAGTTTCATGGGCTTTAGGGTTTCCCGAATGACCAAACTGATCCGCACGAAATGCACTACGTTCTGCAGTGATACGTTTGGCCTCGACGTCGACCCGTTCAAGATCAGCCCCGGAGACTTCGCCGGGTTTGCTGCCAGGGGCTTGGGGCACAATCACAACTTCGGCCCCCAATGCCCGCATCATACGCGCGCGTTCGACCGAGTTTCCGGCGCTCATGACCGCCACGAAAGGATGCCCAAGAACACCGCAGACAATAGCCAGCCCGGTGCCCATATTGCCCGAGGTCAACTCAACCACCGTTTGACCCGGTGACAGTGTACCGTCTGCGCGCGCCGTTTCGACGATGGACTTTGCCGCGCGGTCCTTTTTCGAGAAACCTGGCAGCAAGTAGTCCAGCATGGCTACGATCCGCCCGTTCAACTTCAGCTGGGCACACACGCGCGACAGCTCAACCACTGGGGTGTCGCCGATCACGTCGATGACCGAAGGCAGGATCATTCGATAATCCCAAGCTCTTTGCCGACTTTGCCAAAAGCCGCCAAAGCGCGGTCCAGTTCATTCTTTGTCAGAGCCGCATTCATCTGTGTTCTGATCCGCGCTTGCCCTCGTGGGACAACCGGAAAGAAGAACCCCGAAACATAGACGCCTTCCTCAAACAGCCGAGAAGCCATTTCTTGCGCCAGTGTCGCCTCACCCAGCATCACCGGGATGATCGGGTGTTCACCGGGCAGCAGGTCAAAGCCCAGCTTTTCCAAACCGGCGCGCCAGTACTTGGCGTTTCCGAACAATTGCGCGCGCAGCATGTCGCCTTCTTCGACCAGACGGATCGCTTCCAGTCCGGCAGCGACGATGGAGGGCGGCAGCGAGTTTGAGAACAGATAGGGCCGCGCCCGCTGCCGCAGCAGGTCGATCACTGGCTGCGGCCCGGCGATATAACCGCCGATTGCCCCCCCAAGTGCCTTGCCCAAGGTTCCCGTCAGAATGTCGACATCTACATCGAAATAATCCGGTGTTCCTGCACCGTTCGGGCCCATGAAACCGGTGGCGTGACAGTCATCAACCATGACAATTGCATCGTACTTGTCGGCCAATTCGCGAATCTTCGGCAGGTTGGCCAGATAGCCATCCATCGAGAATACGCCATCGGTCGCGATCATGATGTGCCGCGCCCCGTCCTCACGCGCTTGTTTCAGCCAGGCTTCGAGGTCGTTCATGTCGTTGTTCAGATAGCGATAGCGCTTGGCCTTGCACAGTCGAACGCCGTCGATGATTGAGGCATGGTTCAAGCTATCCGAAATAATGGCGTCTTCCGGTCCCAGAAGAGGCTCAAACAGCCCGCCATTGGCATCGAAACAGGCGGCGAACAGGATGGCGTCATCCTTGTTCAGGAAATTGGCAAGACGCTGTTCCAATTCGCGATGTATGTCCTGCGTGCCGCAGATAAACCGGACCGACGCCATGCCAAAGCCTTTCGGACCCATCGCGTTCGTTGCGGCTTCGATCAGCGCGGGGTGATCAGCCAGACCCAGATAGTTGTTGGCGCAGAGGTTGATCACCTGTTCGCCGCCCACAGTAATTTCACCGCCTTGGGGCGAGGTGATCATTCGTTCGCGTTTATAAAGACCCTCAGCTTCGATCCGCGCGAGTGTGTCCGTGATATGGGACAGGAATGCATCTGCCATTGCGACCTCCGTTCAAATGAGTCGAACATCTAACATAGCGGATGAATTTCCCAAATAGGGGAATTACAATATGAAGGAAAAATTTCCGTGAAGGCGGAAATTTGCTGATATCAGGCGTTCTTTACGATCAGGAAAACCCGGGCCGGTCCTTTGGCACAGATGGAATGCGCAATGTCAGCAGCATATCGGGCGGTGTCTCCCTGGTTCAGCTCAGCCACGGCATTGCCCGAGGTGACTGTGACCGCGCCTTCCAGAACAGTGAGTTGTTCACGCGCGCCTCGGGCGTGAGGTTGGCTGTTCAATGCCCCGTCTTCGTCGAACTCAATATCATAAACTTCATGACCTCCGGCCTCTTCGGGCGGTGACAAGATGAGAATTCGGCAATTCTGCCCCATATTGTCGATACTGGGCACTTCGGAATTTCTGAGCACCTCGATCTGGTCAGTGGCCTTTGTGCCTTCCAAAAGACCAGCAAAATCCACCTGTAAGGCGCGTGTCAGGTTCCACAGGGTCGAGATCGTCGGGCTGCTTTCTCCACGTTCGATCTGACTGACCATGGACCGCGAAACGCCGCTGAGATTGGCGACTGCTTCCAAGGACAGGCCCTTGGCCCGCCGTGCCTCTTTCAAGCGGGCGGGTAAAAGGTTCAGGATATCGTCTGTGTTTTCCGTCATGACGGAATCCATGCGTGTTGCGTAATGTAATGTCAATTCCCCCTGTGACGGGACGTCTAGGGCGACAGTGTGATTCTGCGCGTGCATACTGTGGTCAAATTCAGGAGGAGTAGCTCATGAGCGATATCGTTATTCTCGACGGTGCCCGCACCGCGATTGGCACTTTTGGTGGTGCGCTGGCTTCAACCGCGCCGATTGATCTGGCCACTGTTGCAACGGAAGCGGCCCTTGAGCGCTCGGGTGTAGATGGCGCTCAGATCGGGCATGTGGTGTTCGGTCATGTGATCAACACTGAACCCCGTGACATGTACCTGTCGCGAGTTGCCGCTATGCAGGCGGGCGTTCCCAATGGCACGCCGGCGATGAACGTGAATCGTCTGTGCGGTTCGGGTGCTCAGGCGATAGTTTCGGCGGTGCAGTCGTTGATGCTCGGCGACGCTGAGTTTGCCGTCGCGGGCGGAGCAGAGAGTATGTCACGAAGCCCTTACATCGTCCCGCAGGCGCGTTGGGGCGCGAAGATGGGCGACGTCACCTCGCTGGACATGATGCTGGGCGCGCTGAACTGCCCCTTCGGCACAGGACATATGGGGGTGACGGCCGAAAACGTAGCGGATGAACATCAGATAAGCCGCGAACAGATGGATGAGTTCGCCATGGCCAGCCAGACACGTGCGGCTGCGGCGATCAAGGCTGGATACTTCGAAAGCCAGATCACGCCGGTTCAGGTCAAGGTCAAGCGGGACATGGTCGATTTCAAAGTCGACGAGCATCCAAAGGCGACGACCGCCGAAGCGTTGGCCGGTCTGCGTCCGGTTTTCAAAAAGGACGGGCGTGTGACGGCTGGGAATGCCTCGGGCATCAATGACGGGGCGGCGGCGATGGTGCTGGCGACAGCGGATGCGGCCGAAAGGGCCGGTTTGAAACCGAAGGCGCGCGTGATTGGTTATGCGCATGCAGGCGTGCGGCCAGAAGTCATGGGCATCGGCCCGGTTCCAGCAGTGCAAAACCTGTTGAAGAAGACGGGCCTGTCAGCGGAAGATTTCGACGTGATCGAAAGCAATGAAGCCTTCGCGGCGCAGGCTCTGGCCGTGAATCAGGAGCTTGGATTGGACGCGAGCAAGGTGAACCCCAACGGCGGTGCGATCGCGTTGGGTCATCCGGTTGGGGCCACGGGTGCGATCATTACGCTGAAAGCACTGTACGAGCTGGAACGTACTGGTGCGTCCAAAGGGTTGATCACCATGTGCATCGGGGGCGGTCAGGGGATTGCCATCGCCATCGAGCGGCTCTGACCCGGAAGTGGTACGGGGGGGCTGTCTGCCCCCCCATCGCGCCAGGGCGCGATTCCCCCCGAGGATATTTGTGGCCAGATGAAGCAGGCGGGTTGGTTCAGCTGAGCGCGTTGACCAGCAAGACCAGCGCTGCACCTGCTGCGGCGCCGATCGTGGCGGGCAGAAAAAGGGACCACAGGGTGGGTGTCTGCGGTTCGTCCCTCTGTGTCTGCGCGATCAGTGCGTTTTCGACCAGTGCCGGCAGACGCGGGCCGAAGCGAGCCAGAACCATGGCCGTTTTGCCGAAGTCCCGCAGGACCGCTCGGGGGCCGATGGACTGTTTGATGTAGTCTTCGACCACGGGGCGCGCAACTTCCCAGATGTTCATATGAGAATCCAATGAGCGTGCGACGCCTTCGACGACAACCATGGTGCGTTGCAGCAGGATCAACTCGGTTCGGGTTTCCATCCCGAACCGTTCAGTGACCTCGAACAGATAGCTCAGCAATCGGCCCATGGAAATATGCGTGGCGTCCATTCCGAAGATGGGCTCGCCCACTGCGCGCAGGGCGCGGGCAAACTCGTCTACGTCCTGATTGGCGGGAACGTAGCCGGCTTCGAAATGAACCTCGGCCACGCGTTTGTAGTCGCGGCGAATGAAGCCGAAAAGAATCTCGGCATAGACCCGGCGGGTGTACTCATCGATATGACCCATGATGCCGTAGTCATAGGCAATGATGTCTCCGTTCGCGGCCACCTTCAGGTTGCCCTGGTGCATGTCGGCGTGGAAATAGCCGTCGCGCAGGGCATGCAGAAGGAACAGGCGCAGGACACGTTCTGCCAGATCATTTCGGTTGTGGCCTGCGGCATCCAGCGCTTCGTTGTCACCCAGTGCAATACCGTCTGCCCAACTGAGCGTCATGACACGGCGCGCCGACAGGGACCACACAACGGGCGGCAGCCAGAAACCGGCGTCGTCCTTGGTGTTGGAGGCATATTCTGATGCGGCGGCGCTTTCCAGACGCAGGTCCAGTTCGCCGCGCACAACACCGTCGAAATGTTCGATCACATCCATCGGACGCAGTCGGCGCGCGCCCGGCGCAAACAAATCGACGATGCGGGCTGCGAAGTAGAACGCATCCACATCCTTGCGGAAGGCACGTTCGATGTTGGGACGCAGGACCTTGACGGCCACGTCTTCTCCGGAACTGGCCAGCTTGGCCTTGTGGACCTGAGCGATTGAGGCAGCAGCGATGGGTTCGCTGAAATCGCTGAACATCTCTGAGATCGGTTGGCCAAGCTCTTTCTCGACCTCGGCCATGGCCTCGGCTTTAGAGAAAGGGGGCAGCTTGTCTTGCAGAACGCGCAGTTGCTCTGCCAGTTCATTTCCGACGACGTCGGGACGGGTCGAAAGCACTTGCCCGAATTTAATATAGGCAGGACCCAGTGCCGTCAGTGCTCGGGTGGCGGGCGGCATGTCGGGGTCGCCTTTGTAGCCAAGCCATTGAAAGGGCTTGCCTAATGCGTGGGCCAGAATGCGAACCGCGCGCGGAGCTTCGAACGCATCCAGCACCACATTCATGGCGCCTGTGCGCTCGAGCGTGGCGCCTGTACGGATCAGGCGGATGATATTATGAGGGCCGCGCATGTGTCAGATTTTCCAGCCGGAATGCAGCGCAGCGATTCCCATGCTCAGGTTGCGGTATTTGGCATTTTCGAAGCCTGCGGTGCGAACCATGTTCAGAAATGTCTCCTGATCGGGAAACTTTCGGATCGATTCGACCAGGTACTGATAGCTGTCATAGTCATTGGCGATCAGTTTCCCCATACGCGGGATGACATTGAAGCTGTAAAGGTCATACAGTTTCTGCAGCCCGTCACTGGGCAGCTGACTGAATTCCAGAACCATCAGGCGGCCCCCGGGTTTCAGCACACGATACGCCTCGTTCAGAGCATCTTGCGGGCGGGTGACGTTCCGAATGCCGAATGAGATCGTATAGACGTCAAATGTATTGTCTTCGAACGGCAGGGCCATGGCATCGCCTACGACCCAGTTCAGACTGTCCGACATCTGATCGGCCTCGGCGCGCTGCCGGCCTTCAACCAGCATCGGCTCGGTCAGGTCCAGCACGGTCGCGTGGCCATAGCCTGCGCGTTTGAGGAACCGGAATGAGATGTCACCGGTGCCGCCCGCCACATCCAGCAGACGTTGACCGGGGCGTGGGGCCAGCCAGTCCATCATCGCGTCTTTCCAGACTCGGTGGATGCCCATCGACATGACATCGTTCATCACGTCATATTTCGAGGCAACCGAGTTGAACACGCCCTGCACGCGCCCGGCCTTGTCGGCCTCGCGCACGGTTTCGAACCCGAAATGAGTGGTCTTGTCGCTGTTGTCGGACATTTGCCTTGCCGTTTGTCGAATTTCGCCTCTGTTATAGGGCCAAGAGAGGCGGGCACAATGCGGCCCTTTGAATTAGGAGCCGTGTAATGCCCGAATTACCTGAGGTCGAGACAGTAAGACGCGGTCTGAGCCCTGCAATGGAAGGGATTGTGATCGAACGGGCAGACGTGAATCGCCCCGATCTGCGCTGGCCGTTCCCCGAGCGCATGGCAGAACGGCTGACCGGGCAGCGGGTGGATCGCCTGCGGCGGCGGTCGAAGTACATCCTGGCGGATCTCAGCAGCGGTGAGACACTGTTGATCCATCTGGGTATGTCGGGGCGGATGACAGTGTCGGGAGATCCCTTGGGCCAGTTCGTGCATGAACATCCTGCCGCGCAAAAGCATGATCATGTGGTCTTTCATATGGCCAACGGGGCGCGCATCACCTTCAATGATCCGCGCCGGTTTGGTGCGATGGACCTGTTGCAAACCGTCACTGCTGAAGATCACAAGCTGCTGTCGGTTCTGGGGCCCGAACCATTGGGCAACGATTTTCATGACCAACATCTGATCGACGCGTTCAAAGGCAAGAACACTCCGGTCAAATCAGCCCTGCTGGATCAGGGAATCGTTGCCGGTTTGGGCAATATCTATGTTTGCGAGGCTCTTTATCGCGGCCGAGTGTCGCCACGTCGCAAAGCCGGTCAGATTTCTGCACCCCGCGTTGCGGCGCTTGTTCCGATCATCCGGCAGGTGTTGCAGGACGCCATCGAAGCCGGGGGTTCCTCCCTGCGGGATTTCCGCCAAGCCGATGGAGAGCTTGGATATTTTCAGCACAGATTTGATGTCTACGGTCGCGAGGGCGAGGCATGCCGAACCGAAGGATGCGGCGCGCCGATCAAGAGAATCACCCAGTCCGGTCGCTCATCCTTCTATTGTGCGCAATGCCAAAGATAACTTGATCCAAGTTTTTCGCGTGGTAAGGAATCGTACCTGAACGGAACAACCGGAAGCTTTCACCTCATGGCTTTTGAGACGATCATCGTCGAAATCGAAGACCACGTCGCTCTTATCAAACTCAACCGACCGGACGCGTTGAACGCGCTGAACACTCAGTTGCTGGGTGAGCTTTGCACCGCGCTGGAAGATGCGGACAGCAATGACAAGGTGCGGTGCATCGTGATCACCGGATCGGACAAAGCCTTCGCGGCTGGCGCGGACATCAAGGAAATGTCCGAGATGAGTTTTGTCGACGTTTACAACGTCAACCTCTTTGCCGACGCGAACGATCGTGTCACCGCAATCCGCAAGCCAATCATCGCAGCTGTTGCAGGCTATGCATTGGGGGGCGGGTGTGAACTTGCCATGCTGTGCGATTTCATCATCGCGGCGGACACCGCCAAGTTTGGCCAGCCCGAGATCAATTTGGGCGTTATTGCCGGTCTGGGTGGAAGTCAGCGTCTGACGCGGTTTGTCGGCAAATCCAAATCGATGGACATGAACCTGACAGGGCGATTCATGGATGCGGACGAAGCTGAACGTGCGGGCCTTGTCAGCCGCGTTGTACCCGCCAAGAAACTGATCGAAGAAGCTGTAGGTGCGGCGCAGAAAATTGCTGAAAAATCACAGCTGACCGCACTGGCCGCGAAAGAAGCGGTGAATCGCAGCTACGAGCTTCCGCTAAGCGAAGGTATGTTGTTCGAACGCCGTGTCTTCCATTCGATGTTCGCAACCGAAGATCAGAAAGAAGGCATGGCAGCGTTCCTGGAAAAGCGCACAGCGCAATTCCGCGACAAGTAACGCGCAGGGCCTCTAAGCTGGGTGGGCCTAAGCCCGCCCCTTTATTCCCGGCCATGGTTCGAAGAATCGACTTGGCAAACCCTGTAAACTTGGCTAAAGACCGCCGCTATACATGCGCGTGCGGCCCGCCTGGCCCGACTCACACTCGTGATTTCTGATCCGGTGCGGATATGTCCGTGGCGCGCAACACAAGATAACCGTACCGAACGAAGGTCAGAATCACATGGCTAACTCGCCTCAGGCAAAAAAACGCGCTCGTCAGAATGACAAGCGTTTCGCAATCAACAAAGCGCGTCGTTCGCGCATCCGCACCTATCTGCGTAAAGTCGAAGAAGCAATCGCGTCCGGCGATAAGGACGCAGCGACCGCAGCTCTGCGTGCAGCTCAGCCCGAGCTGATGCGCGGCGTTACCAAAGGTGTTTTCCACAAGAACACTGCGGCCCGCAAAATGTCGCGCCTGTCCTCGCGCGTCAAAGCGCTGGGCTAAGCTTCTGGGTGACCCTAGGTCACGTCAGAATGGCTGAACTATTCTGAAAGGCGTCGCACAATGCGGCGCCTTTTTTCGTGTTGCCAGAAAACCGCGCCTTCACGAAACCGAGAGATTCTTTCGGCCAAAGAACCGAGTCAATAACAGAGTTTCATTGCCGCGCCCCGCTTCGAATTGCTACCACTGATGTCAGCGATTCACTCGCTTGGGGGGACAGGCTGTTTACCCGATCGAACTGACGGGCATCAGAACGATCTGGGGACAATTGTCGACGACTGGCATGAGCCAGGCTGCCGATCTGCCGTGATTTCCGGGTTTTACCCGGTAATCTCGGCCCTGTCTAAAAATTGAGATTGCGACGTGCAACCCGCTTAACGGGGCGCTCAGATATTGCTGAGCGTCAAGCCAGAGGTTGTACAAGCTTTCCGGGACAGTCCCGCCAAGCCGTCAGGTTTGGTGATGGGACACCTTTGGGCGCGTGAATACATGACCGGAAAACCGGCTTCGTATGAATAAGGCCGACAGGCCAATAAGAATGGGATGCGTGAGGCGCTGAATGACACAAGAGAAATGGGGACTACTACGCAACAAATTGCTAAAGGCCATCGGTCGGAACAATTACACGACCTGGATCGAGCCTTTGGAATTTAAAGAGCTTCAGGATGGCGTGGCGGTTTTCTCCGTGCCGACCAATTTTATGGGCAATTACGTTAGTCAGAATTTTGCTGACCTCATATTGTACGAACTGAATACCGCAGGTGAAACTGTGCGGCGCCTGGATTTCCGCGTTGCCGCAAACTCGCCTGTGCGTCCGAAGACTGCAGCAACAGCAGCACCTGAAGCGCAGCCTGAACCTGTCACCGCGCCTGTCGTGGATACAGCACAGGACGCATTGGAGTCGCTGCAGGCTGCGCCGTTGGATTCCCGCTTTACCTTTGACAGTTTTGTAGTCGGCAAACCCAATGAACTGGCCCACGCTGCTGCGCGTCGTGTGTCCGAAGGTGGCCCGGTGACCTTTAACCCGCTGGTTCTGTATGGTGGCGTAGGCTTGGGTAAAACCCACCTGATGCACGCCATCGCATGGGAGCTGAAAACCAAACATCCTGAACTGAACGTTCTGTACCTTTCAGCGGAACAGTTCATGTACCGGTTCGTGCAAGCCCTGCGCGAGCGTCGGATGATGGACTTTAAACACCTGTTCCGCTCGGTAGACGTTTTGATGGTTGATGATGTGCAGTTCATCGCTGGCAAGGATTCTACACAGGAAGAGTTTTTCCACACGTTCAACGCACTGGTGGATCAGAACAAACAGATCATCATTTCGGCCGACCGCGCCCCGGGCGAGATCAAGGATCTGGAAGATCGGGTAAAATCCCGCCTGCAATGTGGTCTGGTGGTCGACCTGCACCCGACCGACTACGAACTGCGTCTTGGCATTCTTCAAAACAAGGTGCAGCAATACAGCTCGACCTATCCTGACTTGACCATTGCTGACGGTGTCCTGGAGTTTCTGGCCCATCGTATCTCGACCAATGTGCGCGTGCTCGAAGGCGCGTTGACCCGCCTGTTCGCTTTCGCGTCGCTGGTTGGCCGCGAGATCGACATGGAACTGACGCAGGATTGTCTGGCCGATGTTCTGCGCGCGTCCGAGCGCAAGATCACGGTCGAAGAGATTCAGCGCAAGGTTTCGGATTACTACAACATCCGCCTGTCCGACATCATCGGACCCAAGCGACTGCGTTCCTACGCGCGTCCGCGTCAGGTGGCGATGTATCTGTGCAAGCAATTGACCAGCCGGTCCCTGCCTGAGATTGGCCGCCGTTTTGGTGGGCGCGACCACACAACCGTCATGCACGGCGTGAAGCGCATTGAAGAGCTGAAGCTGACCGATGGTCAGATCGCCGAGGATGTGGAAATGCTGCGCCGGTCACTCGAAGCCTGATTTGCGCCTGCATTGCAAGAAAACGCCCCGGGTCTTCGCGCCCGGGGCGAATTCTTGTGCGCATTAATCCACGGTTGGAACAGAACTGAGGCGTATGGGGCACGCTGCCCTTGACGCTGGGGGCATTCCAACCCAGAAATCCGTAAAAAATCCTTGTGCCTCAGGGTGGAACCGCTAACGTGCCAGTCCCGCCCATGTCGGTACGCAAGTCAGAGGAACTGAGGGTATGAAGATCAGCATCGAACGCGGCACCCTTCTCAAGGCCGTTTCGCAAGCCCAATCCGTTGTGGAACGTCGCAATACCATTCCCATACTTGCGAACGTGCTGATAGAGGCGGAAGGCGATCAGGCCCTGTTTCGGGCGACCGACCTGGATATCGAAGTGGTCGACAAGGCCCCGGCACAGGTCGAAAAAGCAGGGGCCACGACAGTTGCTGCAACCACCCTGCATGAGATCGTGCGCAAACTGCCCGACGGAGCGTTGGTCACGCTGACCGCGGACAGCGCAGCAGGGCGTCTGACGGTTGAGGCCGGCAGATCGAATTTCTCCTTGGCGACACTGCCGAAAGAGGACTTTCCGGTTATGGCGTCCTCGGAATACCAATCGAATTTCACCGCATCCGCCGCGCTGTTGCGCCGGTTGTTCGACAAGTCGAAATTCGCAATCTCGACGGAAGAAACCCGGTACTATCTGAACGGTGTCTACATGCATGTGGCCGACGGGTCAGAAGGCGGCAAGGTGCTGCGCTGTGTGGCCACCGATGGTCACCGTCTCGCTCGGATCGATGCCGATCTGCCAGACGGTGCGGCGGACATGCCAGGCGTTATCGTTCCCAGAAAAACCGTGGGCGAGCTGCGCAAGCTGCTGGATGATGACGAGATGGATATCGCCGTGTCAGTCAGCGAAACCAAGGTCCGCTTTGCCACGCCGGATATCACCCTGACGTCGAAGGTCATTGATGGTACCTTCCCCGATTACACACGCGTTATCCCGCAGGGAAATACACGCAAGCTGGAAGTGGATGCTGCCGAGTTCGCACAGGCCGTGGACCGGGTGGCGACGGTGTCTTCGGAACGGTCGCGTGCGGTGAAGCTGCAACTGGATGGCGACAAGCTGGTCCTGTCGGTGAACGCACCGGATAGTGGCGCGGCAGAGGAAGAACTGGCCGTGGCCTATGGCGACGAGCGGCTGGAGATCGGGTTCAACGCCAAGTACTTGCTGGAGATCGCCTCGCAAGTGGATCGAGAGAATGCGGTGTTCATGTTCAATTCAGCCGGTGATCCGACCCTGATGCGCGAAGGCAATGATCAGAGCGCAGTTTATGTCGTCATGCCAATGCGCGTCTGATCGCGGACGCGCGATGCCTCCGGCGGGAGTATTTTTGAAAAGATGAAGGGAGGGGTCATGGGATTGGCCCTGACCGAGCTTACGGTCTCGCATTTTCGGTCTCACAAGCTGGCGCGGTTGCCTTTGGACGGGCGGCCGGTGGCGATTCACGGGCCGAACGGGGCGGGCAAGACCAATATTCTGGAAGCAGTATCCTTGTTTTCACCCGGTCGCGGGATGCGGCGGGCAAGCGCGGCCGAGATGACGCGGCGGCCCGAGGCGTTGGGCTGGAAACTGTCGGGACTGTTGCAATCGCAGGGTCAGAATTTCGAAATCGAAACCTGGTCTGAGGGTGGTGCCGCACGGCAGGTGAGGATTGATGGAAAACCCGCCACCCAGATTGATCTGGGTAAACTTGCGCGGGTGGTCTGGCTGGTTCCATCCATGGACCGCCTGTGGATTGAAGGGGCCGAAGGTCGGCGCCGGTTTCTTGATCGCATTGCGCTCAGTTTTGATCCGTCTCATGCAGAGGCTTCGCTGGCTTACGAAAAAGCGATGCGCGAGCGTAACCGTTTGCTGAAAGAGCAGGTGCGGGATGCGCATTGGTACGCCGCGCTTGAGGGCCAGTTGGCCGAGATGGGGCACCGTATTCATACAGCGCGGGTAACGGCGCTTAATCATTTGCGCGCCGCACAGGAACAAGCAGAAACGACTTTTCCTTCTGCCGAGTTGGAATTGGTGCAAACCGAAGGCGCGATGCCCGAGTCGGTTGATGATTTGCGTGAAGCTCTCAAGGAAAGCCGCTTTAGAGACTTGGCGGCGGGCCGGACTTTGGTTGGGCCGCATCGGTCGGATCTCTATGGTGTGTTTGCCGCCAAGGGCGTTTCAGCCAAGGATTGTTCGACCGGTGAGCAAAAGGCACTGCTGGTTTCACTGATCCTGTCGAACGCGCGTGCATTGGCCGAGATGGTGGGTGCGCCGCCGATTGTCTTGCTGGATGAGGTGGCCGCCCATCTGGACGCGGGTCGGCGCGCAGCACTTTACAACGAAATTTGCGCGTTGGGTGCTCAGGCCTGGATGACGGGCACCGGGCCTGAACTGTTTGCAGAGTTGGGTGACCGGGCCCAGACGCTGATCGTGACCGAAGGCGATGACGGATCAGTCGTGGCGGCTTAGGCCGGTTCGTTGACTTTGCGCTCCCACAGGAAACCGCGCATGACTTCATCGACCGGTGTTTTGGCCATGTGGTTGACGTAGTTTGACATGGTTTTTTGTGCCAGGCCCAGCACTACGTCCAGAACCGCACGATGCGAATAGCCCGCGTCGAAGAACGCCTGAAGCTGTTCCTCGGTCGGGTTGCCACGGGTTTCCATCACTTGCAGGGTGAAGGTGCGCAGCGCTTCGAGCTTGGGCGAAGGCAGTGGGGTTTCATTGCGCAAAGCCTCAGTTATCGCGTCTGATACCTTCATCATCTTTGCGATGCCGGTGTGTGCGGGCACGCAGTAATGGCATTCGTTTTCCACGTTGATGGTCTGCCAGACGACGGTTTTTTCATCGTTGTCAAAATCAGTTTGCAGGAACAGACCGTGCAGAACCTGATAGCCCTCAAGGTGCTGAGGGCTTTCCGCCATCACCTTGTGCAGACCGGGCAAACGGCCAAAGGCTGCCTGTGACTTTTCCAGCAACGGTTTGGACGCCTCGGGTGCGGATTCGAGGTCATGAGACGGGAAATTGGCCATATTGGAACTCCTGTTTCTGGCGTGATGGGTCGTATTTAGGGTTTCTTGAGCGATCACTCAAGTATATATTTGAGCGAACGTTCAAGAATAGGTGATGCTGATGCCCCGAAAACCCGCATATGATCGTGGCGCGTTGATCGAGAAGGCGAAGGATATCTTCTGGCGTCAGGGATGGGCTGGTACATCGCTGAAGGATCTGGAGCGGGAATTGAAACTGAAACCCGGTAGTTTTTATGCGGCTTTCGGATCGAAGGATGCGCTCTATGCGTTAACGCTTGAAAGCTACACGCAGGAAGGTGTGGCGCGCCTGAAGGCCCTCGCGGAAAGACTGGGCCCGAAAGAAGCGCTAAAAGCGCAACCTCGATTGGTGATTGAGGCGGTCGAGAACCCGACGAAAGCCTGCATGTTGGCAAAGACATATGCGGAGTTGCAAGCGAAGGATCACGAACTCGCGGGTCAGGCTGCGCGTCACATGGCAGAAATGAAAACATGTTTCGCTGAGCTGTTTCGCAGCGCTCAGGATGCTGGTGAAATCCGGCCCGAACATGATCCAGATCGGCTGGCAGCGCGGTATCAGTCGGACATTCTTGGGTTGCGTTTGTCGGCCGAACGCAAGGATGTCGATGCACTGGAAATCGCGGCGGATATCGCTTTTGATATTGACCGTTTGTGAGCCGGATTCGGAAAGGCAAAAAACAACGCGATCAAACACAAAATGTTGGGGGATCGCGTGACAATCCCCACCAGAAAACGTATAAGTTACCAAAATAATATAGGTACTGACTGAATGTCCGAAGACGCACAGGCCCCCCAAGAATACGGCGCTGATTCCATCAAGGTTCTCAAAGGCTTGGAGGCTGTTCGCAAGCGCCCCGGCATGTATATCGGGGACACGGATGATGGCTCGGGACTGCACCACATGGTGTATGAGGTCGTCGACAACGGGATCGACGAAGCCCTGGCGGGTCATGCTGACCATGTGACGGTGAAGATCCACGCGGATTCCAGTGTATCGGTCAGCGACAACGGTCGCGGAATTCCGGTTGATATCCACCCCGAAGAAGGCGTGTCCGCAGCCGAGGTCATCATGACCCAACTGCACGCTGGCGGTAAGTTCGACAGCAATTCTTACAAAGTTTCGGGTGGTCTGCACGGTGTGGGTGTTTCGGTGGTTAACGCGCTGTCAGATTGGCTGGAGCTGCGTATCTGGCGTGCGGGCAAGGAGCACGTTGCGCGCTTTGAGGGTGGCGAAACAGCGGAACATCTGAAGGTTGTCGGTGAGTGTGGCAATCGTACAGGGACCGAAGTGCGGTTTCTGGCGTCAACGAACACGTTCTCGAACCTCGAATACTCGTTTGAAACTCTGGAAAAGCGTCTGCGCGAACTGGCCTTCCTGAATTCGGGGGTGCGGATCATCCTGATCGATGAACGCCCCGCAGAGCGGCTGGAAACCGAGCTGTTCTATGAAGGCGGCGTCAAAGAATTCGTCAAATACCTCGACCGGTCTAAAACTCCGGCCATGCCCGAACCGATCTATATCAAGGGTGAACGCGACGAAATCGGTGTCGAGATCGCGATGTGGTGGAATGACAGCTACCACGAGACGGTTCTGCCCTTCACCAACAACATCCCGCAGCGGGATGGTGGTACCCATGTGGCTGGTTTCCGCGGCGCGCTGACCCGGACGATCAATAACTACGCCCAGTCCAGTGGTATTGCGAAAAAGGAAAAGGTCAGCTTCACCGGCGACGACGCACGTGAGGGTCTGACCTGTGTATTGTCGGTCAAAGTGCCCGATCCGAAATTCTCATCTCAAACCAAGGATAAGCTGGTTTCATCCGAAGTCCGCCCGGCGGTCGAAAGTTTGATGAACGAGAAACTGGCGGAGTGGTTTGAAGAAAACCCGAACGAAGCCAAGGGCATCGTTGGCAAAATCATCGAAGCGGCGCTGGCCCGGGAAGCTGCGCGCAAGGCCCGTGAACTGACCCGCCGCAAGACTGCGATGGACGTGAATTACCTGGCTGGTAAGTTGAAGGACTGTTCCGAGAAGGATCCGTCAAAGACCGAAGTCTTTCTGGTCGAGGGTGACTCGGCCGGTGGTTCCGCTCAGACGGGTCGGGACAGGCTGACACAGGCGGTTCTGCCGCTACGCGGGAAAATCCTGAACGTCGAACGTGCCCGGTTTGACCGGATGCTGTCGTCTCAGGAAATCGGCAACCTTGTTATGGCGTTGGGCACGGGCATTGGCCGCGATGAGTTCAACATCGAGAAACTGCGCTACCACAAGATCGTCATCATGACCGACGCGGATGTAGATGGCGCGCATATCCGGACGTTGCTGCTGACCTTCTTCTATCGGCAGATGCCGGAGTTGATCGAGGGGGGGTACCTCTACATCGCTCAGCCACCACTCTATAAGGTTTCACGCGGAAAGTCAGAGGTATACCTGAAGGACCAGGCCGCTCTGGATGACTACCTGATCAATCAGGGCGTCGAGGGCGCGGTTCTGAAACTCGGCTCGGGTGAAGAAATCATTGGCCAAGACCTCACCCGCGTGGTCGACGAGGCGCGTCAGCTGAAACGTGTGCTGGATGCGTTCCCGACGCATTACCCGCGCCACATTCTGGAACAGGCCGCAGTTGCCGGAGCCTTTGTGCCCGGCGCTGTTGATGCTGACCTGCAAGGTGTGGCGGACAAGGTCGCAGCACGGTTGGATCTGATCGCGCTGGAATACGAGCGCGGTTGGCAGGGCCGGATCACACAGGATCACGGCATCCGATTGGCCCGTATTCTGCGTGGTGTCGAAGAGGTTCGCACGCTGGACGGCCCGATGCTACGCTCGGGTGAGGCCCGCAAGACCGGAAGCTTCACGCAGAGTCTGCAAGAGGTCTATAACACTCCGGCCACCTTGATCCGCCGTGATCGCAGCCAGATGATCCACGGCCCGCTGGACTTATTGCGCGCCATCCTGGAAGAGGGTGAAAAGGGCCTGTCGTTGCAGCGCTACAAAGGCTTGGGCGAGATGAACCCGGATCAATTGTGGGAAACGACACTGGACCCTGATGCACGTACGCTGTTGCAGGTGCGCGTGGATGACATGGTTGAGGCCGATGATTTGTTTACCAAGTTGATGGGCGACGTCGTGGAGCCTCGCCGGGAATTCATCCAGCAAAACGCTTTGAGTGTCGAAAATCTGGATTTCTGATCAGGTTGTAGGTGCGCCCATAGCTTTGCATTTCGCCTAAAGATTTGCATCTTTGGCCCAAAACTTTGGGCGCAATAGACACCCACTGAATTTGGCATCCAAAGATAATTGTGCACAGTGCAAATCTTAGTTGGATCCATGCCATGATCGTGGCTCCCGTGAAGCTTGAAGTTTGCCGCTTCCAGCCCAACGCAGCCACTTGTTCTTGAACCGACATCAGATGCGGCCGCTAACCAACTTACCAAAGTTTCAGAAGAACGTCTCTGACCACGGCTAGCGTGATATCTAGCGTCGGAATTGCTAATAGTAAAATTCCGGCGACACCCAGACTTAGTGACACGAAGCGCGCAAAACGGAATGTATGCATCTCGCCGGTCCACCATTCTCGCGAAAGGTAGCTGATGTAGTCGCCATGCTTGTTGAACATAAATGTTCGCACATCAGGCCGGTAGCCTGAAACCAGCGGCTTCTTGTTCCTGAACTTGTCGTGCACTTTCCAGAACAAAGGCAATCTCGGTTTCCAATGATCGGAAAATACTTGTGCTTCCATTGCTGCAAGTTCATGGACGCTGTAGCGTTCTCCCACTCTGGCTGCAAACTCCATGTCTCCCTTGGCAAGCTCCAAGACATGTGGGCGAAAGGCCTTAAATATTAGGTTGGAAATCAGAAGGAGCAGACTTCCAAAGAAAACCAGCCTCATCTTTGCTACACCAGTTAGAAAAAACGGTGTTTCTGCGCCAAGCTCAACTCCAGCGATCACCCGAAATGAAGCGATTTCCGCAATTTGGTCGTTGAATAGGATGAGATAACCAATGATTGGCACCAATGCGACGACCCGCGTTAAGTCATTGTTGGCAACTCGTTCGACAGACTGCCATTGGGTGAACTTCCAATCCGAGTGAAACTTCATTGAATTGCGCTGCTCCTATCAGAGCGTGGTCTATCAAGCACGCTAGAGGCCGTTCCCTTATTCGTTCTGAGAACGGTACTTCATTGAAAACTTGACGGAAAGCTGCTGGAGCTGTCTATTTGAGACATAATATTCAATTTCAAGTTGTAGGCATGTAGATGACTGAGAAGCTGCCAGATTACCTGGCTCAAGGCGAAGCTGCACGTTTGTTCCCCGTTCTCTCAACCACTTCAAAGGAAGGTCGCACAACGTCCATTGTGCTGGCCTGCATGGTTCAGATTGAAGAGTTGGGAGCCGCGTTGCTCCAATCAGTAGGCCAGAAGCGCGGGAAACGGGCTCAGGTACGTGCATTCACTGAGGTTGTGTTCAAGAACCAATCCAAGACAATCAAGGATCGACCCGACGGATTGATTGTTCTGAAGGTTGGGTCCCGGGAGTGGAAGGCCCTTATAGAAACCAAAGTTGGGAACAACACCCTCGATGCTGAGCAAATTGAAAGATACCGTGCTCTTGCCAAAGAGAACGGCGTCGATTGCGTCATCACGATATCCAATCAATTCGCGACTACGCCGACCGCGCATCCTGTTGAGGAAGTCAGGAAGAGCAGGTCCAAGATTCCCGTATATCACTGGTCATGGATGCATGTAGTCACGACCGCGGAGTTGCTGATCAGCAATGAGCAAGTCGAGGACAAGGACCAGCTACTGTTGCTGAATGAGCTTCGGCGCTTCCTCAACCATGAGAGCGCTGGCGTACAGGGCTTCCATAGGATGCCCAAGGAATGGGGTGATCTCAACAAACTAGTGTCTTCCGGCGGTGTCATTCCAGCGCGGTCGCCCGAAGCTCAGGTCGTGATTGACGCTTGGCATCAGGAAACCCGAGACCTGTCGCTGATATTGAGCCGATTGGTCGAAACATCCGTCAGTGAAAAACTGTCGCGCAAGCACATCAACGATCCGGCTCAGCGAAAAAAGATGAGCTGCTGATGCTTCGCGAACGCCACCAGCTCCAATGCACATTAGATGTCCCGGATACGGCCGCCCCTATCGAAGTCACCGCAGACCTGAAGCGGCGATGTGTCGACGTAGGTATGACCATCCGAGCGCCTGAAGATAAGAAGTCGACTAAAGCCAGGCTGAATTGGCTGCTGCGACAGATCAAGGTCGACAATATGGAAGGGCTGTATATTCGTTTGCTTTGGCCTGGCGCCAGCGAGCCGACGCAGCACTTGGCCTCAGAACTCCGGGAAGACATTGATATCTGCCAAGAAGGCAAGGACCACCTGGTTACGCACGGCTTCCACGTTTTCTTATCCAAGCGCCTCGGCGGGCGGTTCACACAACAGGCCAACTTCATATCTGACTTAGAAGATGTTGTTCCTCTATTTTACGGCGAAGTGGGCTCGAACCTCGCTGTTTGGAAGAAGGCCGCACCGAGGATAAAGCAAGAAAAACCGACTGCTGAGGATGTGTCGACAGACGCGATTGCAGAAGAAGCAGAAGGCTTCGAAAGTTGACACAAGTTACTGAATTAATTCCTCTATGAGAAACTACGCGACTAAAGGGGATTCGGTACGCCAACAAGGAAAGCCAGCATTCAAATTGCGATCATGACTAACAAACGAAATGTAAAACGGTTTGACTTAGTGAATTCCTATCCCCTAACGTTAGGGTTGAGCAGACTATTTCTAATTCAGGCTATTTATGCGCAGAGACTTCCGTCTACACGAACTCAGCGACGATGATTTTGAAGACCTTTGTGTCAAGATTTCAGTCGATTGGTTAGGCGAAGGCGTGACGCCATTCGCGCCCGGTCCCGACGGCGGCAGAGATGGTAAGTTCACCGGAAAGTCAACTTTGACCAGCTTCGGAAGGTAATTGATGAAAGCGAATAGGCGAAGAAGAACATCCTTATCGCAGTCGCCGGCGGCTCCGGGGAAGGCTCGTCGGGAGTCAGGCAAGCCGCTGACGCCACTATCCGTCAGGAAATTGAAAAGTTCGCGCACATCATCTTTTCGAGCAGCCCGGCGCAGCGGGAGTTTTGGATCGGTCAGCGAGGCGTGGCGCTCGAAGAGCTAAGGGCTCGCTACAACGGGTGCAAACCGTGTCTCCATGGTAGCGACTCCCATGACCAGAAATCCGTCGGCCAGCCTGCCGATAATCGCTTCTCCTGGATCAAAGGCGCTGTGGAGTTTGACGCGCTTAGGCTCAGGACCCATTGATTTCCGCTTAACCTCGTGTTTCACGGGGCTCAAAACGAGCGGTGAACATGTCTGACCTTTTCTGGTTGAGTGAGACGCTGATGGCGCGACTTGACCCCTTCTTTCCCAAGTCACACGGCAAACCACGGGTCGATGACCGACGCGTATTGAGTGGGATTATATTCATCAATCGCAATGGCTTGCGCTGGCGCGACGCGCCCGCTGCCTACGGCCCGCACAAGACGCATTACAACCGCTGGAAACGGTGGAGTGACAAGGGCGTCTTCGCCCGGATGATGGCGGGTCTGGCTGCCGAACACGGC